>JAAYQJ010000056.1 GCA_012519355.1 Tissierellia bacterium
CCAGTGGTTGAAGGTCAATACAGGATTGCTAGCTTCTGGAATTTCTATAGGTGGACTTACTATATAGGAGTCACTGCTATATGGATAATTTCCACTTAAGTTAGTGGCCCATAGTTTTTCTCCTGAGTAGGCTGCATTAGGTCCTGATGTTGGTACTCCCCACTCCCATGGATTATTAGCTCCACCTGATACAAATCCACCATCATCCTCTTCAAAGTCTGTACCAAATAATTCAACTACTTCTAAGGCTGTGGCATATACTTCCTCAGTATTTTGGCTAGTATTACCAACTATGTCTTCTGCATTTATTACATAATAATAGGTTGTATATGGGACTATGTCATCATCTATGAAACTAGTAGCTGTTGTTTCTCCTATCTTAATGTATTCTCCGCCAGCTTCCTCTGAACGGTAAATATTGTAATGTGATAAATCTGCCTCTGGTACTCCATCCCAATCAAGTTTTATTCCTCTAAAATCAGCTTCTGCAACTAGGCCAGTAGGAATTGATGGAGGATCATATTCCATACTAATTAATCTAACATTATCTATATACCAGCCTGGTCTTTGGCCTGAAAAATCAGATGTAAATCTAAAGGCAACAAATATTGGGTCTTCAGAGCCTATATAGTCTTCAAGATTTACTATAGCTTCTTTCCACTCAGTACCAATACCTGTGATTACTGGTCTCACTTCTGTCCAGTTCATACCATAGTCGTTGGTAACTAAGATATAACCCTTATCATAGTTGTTTTCCATATCGTACCACTCATAGAATCTCAAAGATGCAGCTTCCAAACTAGTATCTCTAAGGTCTATTGGTGGAGTGATTAACCAATCATCTACACTATTTGGATAATTACCACTTAAGCTTGTGGTTACTACCCCTTCACCTTCATAGGCTTCAGGACCAACATTTGATGGTACTCCCCACTCCCAAGAACCATCCAATATCCAACCATTGGCATTTGTCTCAAAGCCTTGGAAATATTCATCTGGAACTATTCCAAATGCTATGTCTATTCTGTAGTCTTGGCTAACTACTGCCTCTCCTGTAAAGTCTCTTACCTTTATCTTGTATACTATACTGTCTCCTAGTAACATATCACCTGTTATGGTCCCCTTGTAGGTACCAGCCTTGTGGTCTCCTGATATTCTATTCATTGGTACTACCATCCAGTAGGACTTTCCTTCTGCTTTTACTAGGAGTTCTACCTCTGTTATAGATACGTCGTCAGAAATATCTGCTACTATCTCAATATCTGATCCCATAAATGTTTCAAATATTACTTGCTCATGCTCTATTACTGGCCCTTGTGTATCTTCTCCCTCTACTAATACTCTACCGCTTATACTACCCAATCCATAGGCTACTTGGCTTACTGCTTCAAAGGCATTTACCATACCATAACCATAACCAAAGTTTGGTGATTCTGGGTAGGTAGCGTCTGTTAGTGGTTCTGCTGTTTCTGCTAATATGGCTTCTATTTCATCTGGTGTTAAGGAAGCATTGGCTGATAGCAATAAGGCTACTGTTCCTGATACTGCTGGGGCTGACATGGAGGTACCTGACCAACCACCTTGATAGCCACCACCTGGAATTGATGACCTTATGCTTACGCCTGGGGCTGAGATGTTTGGTTTTACTAGGGTCTCATCATAGGGTGATGGGCCTAGTTTTGAGAAGGATGCTCTAATATCATATTTATCTACTGCTGCTACTGCATAGGACTCTGGATAGTTGGCTGGGTTTGAGATTGATCCTGGCCATGGTAATGGTTCTCCAGGTCTTTGGTTACCTGCTGAGAATACTGGGAATATTTCTGCTGACCTCCAGCTGGTTACTGCATCTCTATACCAATCGTCTATGCCTGCTGGGCCTCCCCATGAGTTGTTTACTACATCTGGTGCATTGTCTGGATTTCCATTTGGCCTTAATATCCAGTCTGCTGCTTCTATTAGGATATCGTCTGATGTATAGCCAGCTGCGTCAAATACTCTTGCAGCTATCCATTGTGCTCCTGGGGCTACACCTACTTTGTTTGAGCCATCTGGCTCTTGGCCTACCATGGTTCCCATTACGTGGGTTCCGTGGCCGTCTGAGTCTGCTGGTAGGCTTGAGTTATATACTGGGTCAAACCAGTTTGCAACTGGATTTGTTGCTCCTGTAGCTGGGTCATATCCTCTCCACTTTTCTTTTAGGGCTGGATGGGTCCAGTCTACTCCTGAGTCTATATTTGCTACTACTACTCCTGTACCATCAATTCCAAGTTCCCATACTTGGTCTGCTCCTACCCTTGCTATGTTCCACTCTACTCCTTCGGAGTTAGGTGCTATTTCATTGTCCATTACTGGCTTGCTTAGGGTATAGGTTTTGTTTTTGTAAATTTTCCCTACTTCTGTCATATAGGATAGGTTTTCTATTACTTCCTTTGTAGCCTTTACATACAGCATATTAACTACACTGTAAGATTTGAATTCTACTACATTACCCTTTTCCTTTTCTTGTTCTAAATATTTGATAATATTTCTTTGGGTGGTTTCTGCCTTGTCGCTTAAGGCTTCTACTACTCCTCTTCTAACTTGTAGTTTTGTTTGGTATGGAGTCATAGAAGATGATAAGGCAGCCTTTGTAGCACGGGCTACCATTTCTGTGTCTACTTGGTCCTTCATGTAGACCAGTACTTCTGGGAAGTCATCTTTTTCTAGGTCTTCCTTTACTTCTGGTACAATCTTGTCTTGAGCTACATGGCGTAGTTCTTCTTTTACTGTACTAAGCTCATTTCTTTCTGCATGAACAAAGGGTGTAAAGTATCCCATTACCATTACTAGGCATACTAATAGGGATAGGACTATTCTTACCTGTTTCTTCTTAGTCATTCAATTATTACCTCCTTATGTTTTTTGCAAAAATATTTTTTCTATCTTCACCTCCATTTTCATATTCTTATAAGTTAGGAGAGTTACCCCAAAGATTTCATTGATATCTTTGGGGTTAGCTCCTAATGTCTATTAATGGATTTGAAAAATTCTTATGGTTCCTAAGCTATCAATGTGGGTCAACCTAGCTGGTAGTAAATCAGTACTAACTATTTTGCCTCCCATATCTACTATGTTCCTCTCAGAAATTTTAATATAGACAGGCTTTCCTTGGTTTGCCCACTCAATAAACTTACGCTGTGCATTGGCATTAGTCTCTAATACATCCATATCAAAAGCTTCATTTCCTATAATTACTGAATTCACTGGCATTTCTTCTAAGGAACCTATTATTGTTACCTTTCCTGGGACTGTAGCATATATTTCCTCTCCATCTTCAGCAAGATATACTAGTTCAATTAGTAAACCACTTGCTACTAGTCCTTCAGGAACTGTCCAAGTAGCTTTATAAAAACCTGGCTCCACTTCTGTCATTGGAGTACCATAACCACTTGTATTTAAACTATTTTCACCTATTTCAAGAGGAAGTAATATCTTGTAGTATCCAGAACCTCCTGCTGGTGCATTAAAGCTTATATCTAAAGAATCCCCTGGTGAAAGTTCATAATCTCTAGATGGTTCAATATTTGTAATCCCTGGTACTTCTGGATCTGGTTCTTCCTCATCTAAATCTAGAGTAATGGTAACTATCTCAACGGTTTTATGGCCTGCACCATCTCTTAAGGTGAATACAAAGGTGTTTTCTCCCTCTTCAAGATTTACATCATAAGTTATTGTTTCATGGGCAGGTTCAACTATAACCATTGGATGATCATATACAAATATTTGACTATCTCCTAGGAACAAGGCTAGGGACCCTAATGCATCCATCATTTCAATTTCTAATTCTGCAATTGCTAGATCTTTATCTATATGACTTACAGCTATATTTAATTCCGGTGGAGTAGTATCTACATAAAATCTTCTGACTAAACTACTTCTTGCACCTGTTATGGATACTGCTTCAATTTGAAGCTCTTGATAGCCATCCTCAATGTTTAAAGTCTTAGTAAACTTAAATGCAGGACCCATATAAACAATCATGCTTGGATCATCTGGATGATATAAAACTACATCTTCCATAAATTCAATATCAGCTTCCACTTCATTTAGTAGAACTTTATCTAATGTTGGCATATTTGCTACATAGCCCTGAACTAAAATATCATTAGTGGTATAGGTTTCTAACAAGCCTGGGCTATAGAGGTAGATATAAGCATCTGCATCCTCCACACAAAATGTGAACTCAGCATAATTAGTGTTTAATAAATTATCTACAGATATAATCTCAATATTGTATTCTGTAGCACTATGGAGATATGGCCTCATATCTAATTCGTAGGATGTTTTGCCATCTTCCCCATAAACTACTTCATCTATGTCCTCTCCATCTATTGCAAATATAAATCCTAGTATGCCTGCCCCTTCATCAACTGAAGTCCATGTAAGTTTACAAGTTGTTGGATTAAAGGCTATATCTTTTATCTCTGGACCTAGGGTGTCTACAGTTATTGGTATTCTTTTAGATTGGACTTCTGCTCCGTCATAATGAACCTTGGCAGCTATTTCATAGAAGTAGTTTCCATCTGGTACAAATTCACCATTTACAGTTCCATCCCATTCAGCATTGCTAATCATACTAACAGGTGAATTTCTTCCAGCGTTGTAAAAATTCTTTCTCCTAAATTGCTGCTTATAAAGGGTTCTAAGCAAGTTACCTTCTTCATCTAATATGTTGTAATCAACCCATTCAGCATTTCGCATGAATGATAAATATGGGGTTATGTTTCCAGTTCCCTCTAGGTAGCCAGCTATGGTTCCTGGATTCATATATATATGAGGTGTAGTGTAATAGTATCCAGCTCCATAAGCATTCCAGAAAATCATACCTGACATTTCATAATATGATTCTCCTGCTGGATCGATAAATCGCATTCCATCTAGTATTCTAGGTTCTCCCCAGTCCCCGTAGAAGCCAACATATGGAACTGACAAGTCTGGATTAATATCATTTGGATCTACTAAAGAAACAAAACCTTCTACAAACATATTTCTATAAACTGTAGGATCTGTTCCAATATCTACAGTAACTTCAAATATACATTCTCCATTTGCTGGAACTGTTATAGTATCAGGTTTTATTATCTCTGCACCATAAATATAATCTGAAACTAGTAAGTTTAATCCAGCATAGATATAATCAGCCAAAACTGATATGTCCACGTTATAAACCACATCTGTATCTGAATCATTTATAGCTTTAAATCTCATTGTAAATTCTGTATCTGTAAAGTCTCTCAATTCAACTTTAGCCTCATTAGTACTAGCATCCACAAGTCTCACTGGAGTGGACACAGCACCATATAAATTCATAAGCCCTGCCCCTTGTCTTCTAGGGGAGTATTCTGTATCGTACTCATCGTATACAATTTCTGCTGTATTCATTAGGAGAACCTTAGCTAGTCTAGTTTGCTCAGCTAGACTTAAGTTGCCATAAAGCTCATGTTCCTTTATATATTCCATAACTACTGCAGAACCACCAGCCACATGAGGCGCTGCCATGGAAGTACCACTCATTGTTCCGTACTTATCATCATTTAATGTGGAATATATTTCTCCACCTGGAGCAGTTATTTCAGGCTTCAAGTCTAATGAAGGAGTAACCCCCCAAGATGTAAAGTCTGACATTTCTCCAGCAGTAGCATTTGGTATTGTCAACATTTCATCTAAGAATTCAACCATTTTGTTTTCCAATTGAAGTAATTCCAATCCACCACTATAACCTATAAAGACTGCAGGTATTGTTTGCACATCTGGAGTAGCCATATTAACTAGTTCTTCCCCGCCATCCTGGTGGTTGCGAACTATAATACCTATTGCTCCTGCATTTTGAGCATTTTGTATCTTACCAACAAATGGTCCTGTATTTCCCCCACGAACTACTAGGACTATTTTTCCTTCTACATCAGTTAAGAATTCTGGACTTCCATCTCCACCGTCCACAAACTCTTGAGGTCCATCAAATACAGCAATTGGGTTTATATTCCCGGCTATGGCCATAGGTATCTTAAATACTTCACCCTCTTTTTCATAGGACAATGCATTTACCTTTTTGTGGGTATTTTCAATGGAGGCTACCTGGATAGTATCTTTATTTAATCCTGGTGAGCCTACAACCCCTATATCAGGATTTTCTTTCCATGGGTAACCATAGTTAGTTGCTGACCAACCATAAGTCATGGAGCCAGAGTTACCCGCTGAAACAGCACATACAATTCCATTATCTGTAGCATTAGTTATTGCCCTATTTTCCGCTGAATCTTCAATATAGAAACCTGATGTAGACCCTAAACTCATATTTATAACATCTGCGCCAAGTCTTACAGCCTCATCTATTGCAACAAGGTAAATATCACTAAAGGTAGTTGCATAGAAAGGATCATTTGAAAATACCTTCATGGCCAATAGTTGAGCCTCTGGAGCTACTCCTTTTATTCCACCATTATCAGGATCTCCATTTGCTCCAGCTATACCAGCCACATGCATACCATGCATAGATGGGTCTGGACCCTGGTCTACTATGTTATGGTTCATGTCATAGTAGTTGAATCCATATGGTACCTTTGGAGTATAGTATCTACCTAGCAAGCCCTTACCTTGTAATGATTGCCTAGTAAGTTTGGGAACTACTCCTTCACTAAGGACCATATCCCTGTGGCTTGGGTCGATACCAGTATCTATAATAGCCACTACAGTACCTTCCCCTTTATAACCCGTATCCCAGGTTGGCAAGGCACCGATCATATCATTAGAAGTCCCCAGATTAGGTTTTGTTTCTGGTCTTTCATATTCATTGGCAATGTATACCTTATTTACTTGCGGTAAGCTTTCAATAACTTTAATGTCTTCAAATTTGACTATGCCACTAAATCCATTAAATGTAGTTTTGAAGCTGTTTATAAACTTCATCTCCACATTTCTGGATAAAATAAGGTTTTTTAATTCTTTTTGCTCAAACTCAATCCTTTGTTCAATACTGCTAAGCAATGATTTTGACATGTTCTCATAGCTTATGTTTCTTTCTGTGGCATAAACTATAGATGGTTTGGACTTTAGTTCTACTATAATCCTAACCTCATCATCGTCTTTGTAAATCTGTTCTAAGTCTGCTTCTAACTTAACTCTGTCTGCTTCTAACTCTGGTTTAAACTTTTCAGCAACCCTTTCTAAGACTTTTTCAGTAGAAAGAGTTGTCTTATCACCAGTTTCTGCAAAGGCGAAAACCGGTAGAATTAGAGTTAGTGCCAGTAACAAGGCAATTAGTTTTTGTACCCTTTTCAAGTTATTTTCCTCCTTTATAATTTATTTGCAATTCCTAAAGAATGGATTGCCTGTGATATTAGCAACATATCCTATAGACTTATCTATAGGATATGTTGAATTGTTTTAGTGATTATTTGCTTATCTTTAGATTACTGGTACTACACCTTCAAATGTGTGTAGGAGATTTTCATTAGCATCGAAGACTTGAATAACTATGGTGTCATATTGTGCCGGGTCATAGAATACAAGCCCTGCTTCCTCTCCTATATTGACTATGGTAGTTTCTTCAATATTTTGACTACCATCGTCATCATCAGATAAGTGATAGATTACCTTAAACTTGGCAGCAGCTGGTAGGTTTTCAACTTGAATTGAGATATAGCCAAACTTAGGTAAAAAACTTTGATGGTATGTTGCGATTACTCTTGGTTCTTCTACTGGATCTTCTCCACCCTGCTCTTCCAGTACCACTCTTACCTTACCAATTAGGTCCTCTGCTTTTGTTCCATCTGGTACTTCTGCCCTCCATTGTGAAGGTTTATCTTCCATTTGATATGCCAGCCTATTATATACATAAACAGCTTCAACTACAGATACATATTCTTCTTTAATTTCTATGTTTGCATAGGTTTTATTTGTAATTGGGCTCTTCCCTACTATTACTTCCTCTACTGCTGCTGGAAAATCTTCAGTCTCACCTGTAAAGGTCAGAGTATGTCTAGCATTTGCTAACACTACGTTATTGTCTAAATCTATTAATCTAAGGTCTAGGGTATATGTTCCATTATCACTAGGTATAAATCTTAAATTGGTTGTTAAATCCCAGTTTGGAGTTATTTCAAATTCACTTGCTGGGCCAAAGAATCCTGTAAGAGGTATTTGTCTCCAGGTGTTACCATCTAGATACTCCAATCTTCCTTCCCCACCACTTACTGCATATTCATATTTAGCCCTATAATTTACATTGCCTTTACCATCACCAAAAGCTCTTATATTGAAGTTACCTACTTGACCTACTTCTAGTTCAACTGGTCCGTTTATATTGATTCTATAGTGTGTATGGACTGTCTTTGGAGCTATAACTGGCTCTCCATCTACAATCCTCAGCTCATGGCTATACTCAATCTCATGATCTACTTCATACTTGGCCTTCCCAATTATATCTTCAAGCCTAAATAAGTTGTCTATCATAGCTAGCTTATAATCTAGAACTTTTCCGGAGCTAGTTTCTAAGTAAATGGCTCTACCTCTTGCCTCTGCTATTCCCACATAATGTACTATCCCATTATATAGGGTGTTGTCTCCTTCAAATGATTGGTTAATAGCTGCCTCATAATCAGCAAACACCATATTTCCTGCTTCATCCCGAAAATATACCTTGCTAATGATTGAACCCCCTGAACTAGCCAACCCTATCACTGGAAACATTAAGAGTAGCACCAGTAACAAGGATATTGTTCTTTTAATGTACATTTTTTTCATTTTAACCCCTCCTGATTTTTATGTTGCAATATCCTAATCATCAAGGATATCTTTAACAGTAATAAGAATTTTCTCTTCTATTCCATTTACTATAGATAGAATTTCTACCTCATCACCAATATGCAAATCTAAGGCTGTACCCTTCCATTGACCATCACTACTGTCATAGGTTAGGTCTTGACCGTTTGCCTTCACTTCAGATGGTTTCACATCATTATTCCACCTTACCCTAATATAGGTAATCCCTAGGAAGTCCTGCTTAGCCATCGCTTGTACTTCTTCCACATCTGACTTAACTGTGATTACATTGTTTAGGGCGAATAAAGCTTCTCCACGGGTAATGTTATTTAAGGGATTAAAGTTCCCATCAGGATATCCCACCATATATTTTGCAGCTGTTACTGCACCTACATAGCCCTTGCTCCATTTTAATTTATCTTTATCTTTGAAAACTTCTACTGCTTCTTCATCTAAATCCAGTTTCATTATCCTTGTAATAATAGCAGCAAGTTCTTCTCTAGTAATTGGAGCCTCTGGTCTCATGGTCCCATCTGTATAACCACTTATGTATCCTGCTGCCACTGCCCTTTTAATAGTGGTCACATACCATTCGCCTTCAAGAACATCACTAAAATTTATTTCTATCTCTTGAGTATAGCCAAAGGCATTGTTAACTAAACTCATAAATTCAGCCCTTGAGATATTATTATTTGGCCTAAATGTGCCATCTGGATAACCATTAGCTAGTCCTTTTTCCATCCAATTTTCTATTACATCTTTTGCCCAGTGGTCACCTATGTCACTTGCTGCGTAGGATCCTATTGGATATATGGACATCATTATGGCTATAACCATGATTATTCCTAGTAATTTTCTTATTCCTTTAATCATCTGTATTCACCCCCCTAGTTTTTTCAGATTGTTAATGCTTACTTCCTCTTTAACTTAACTTAAACTTAACTTTAATTGACCTCCTTTAATATGTATTAATAAATGTGTAGTTACATAATAATCACAATATTAGGCCCTAGTCTAGAAGTAATTTCCGACAGTTTTTTATACATGTCGCTCTTTGTCTGGTGTTGTCCTATGTCAGTTATGTACTAATTTTGAACCTTATTCCATTTTCTTAATTTTCTGATTTGTTTCTCATAATGGTATTAAAAAATAAATCTATAAAACATGGCTATTGTCAATAAACCTATATATAAGAAATTTTTTAGGGGAAATTTTTTTGGACAAACCTCAAATTTACACTTTTTTTTCGTTTTTTTGCATAAATACTAGTTCAGTCTTAGCTGACCTTTAATCTATGGTTAATATATGTTGGACCATATTCTAATAGAACACAAAAAAGCCACAGAAATCACCCATGGGTAATTCTGTGACTTTTTAACCTCCCTATAACTTCACAAGCTTTAACTATTAATCCTAACTAAGCTTTAAATTTATTCCAATAAAAATACCCCCTAGTAGATAATCTAATTTCATTTAATTAGACTGTCTACTTTGGAGGTATCATATTTTTTACAATCTCCTAAACCTATCCCTATCTTCTAAATTTGAAATCTCCAGTCCTTCTTCAATCTGTAATAAGATTAAGTCCTTCTCTTGGGGTAATGTCCCCCTCAATGATATATAGTTAGATGCATGATTGGACCTAAATATACACTTATCTACTTCTAAGTCCAAAACCATTTCCCTTGTCTCTAAGAGAATTTCTTTAGGACTTAATAGTTGAAACTTTCCAGTTTGAATATCTTCATATAAAGATGTACCTTCTTCCACAATTAGGGTCAAAAGGCCTACATAGTGGGGATTTATTTCATTGATGATTTTGGCAGATTCCTTTGCATGCTCTAGTGTATATTCTTTTCCACCAATTCCAGAAATAAGTGTTATAGATAGTTTAATACCAGATTCAACAATTCTTTTACCTGCTTCAACCATTTCATCTCTACTAACGCCTTTATTTATCATTTTCAATATATTTTCAGAACCTGATTCGACACCAAGGTATACAATGCCTAATCCAAGGGAATATAGGTCCTTTAATTCATCTAAACTTTTGGATAGGATTGCCTTTGGTGAACCATAAATTCCTACCCTTTCACATTCGGGAAAGTTTTCTTTAATAAAGGTTAAGATTTTTTTCAATTCAGTAGTTTTAATTGCCAGTGCATCACCATCTGCAATAAATATTCGCTTTACATATCTATATCTTTCTCTTCCTATTTTAAAATCCTCTATGATTTCCTCAGTATCCCTTATCCTAAACTTTTTATCCTTATACATGGAACAGAAAGTACATTTGTTGTGACTACAGCCTATAGTAGCTTGAACAATTAAGCTATAGGCTTCACTGGGTGGTCTATATAGAGACCCTTCATATCTCATTATCTTTCTAATCCTCCCTCTGTATACTTATTGCCAGCATTCCACAATATCCATTCATCTAAGCCTGAATCATAGGTGGCTTGTTTTTGTGCTTTGATTTGGTCTGGCCCATAAGGTGTATAATATGGTCCGTAGTCTTTTTTTAGCCATGGTGCAGAGAAGTCCTGAAGCCAAGGACGGAGTACTGCTTTCTTCTCATCTGTTTCTAAGTTATCTATTCTTTCCTTAGCTACTGACATGCTTGTTTTCACTATGGTATAAGGATCTGCATCAGGGTATTTAACGCCATAAGACCCTAAGGCATAGTGTGATGGGTAAACCATTGGACATAAAAAATCTACTGCTGTTGCTAGGGTTTCTAAATGTTGACCAAGCCTCATGTCATCTTGAACGGTAGTAACTAATCCAAAAATATCAGCTGACACATACACTCCATAGGGTGCTAATCGCTCTCTAGCATATTTTAAAAACTCTGCTATTGCATCTCTCATTGGCTCATTTCCACCATCACCATAGTCTATTAAATCCCTTTTCCCATCGGTGGGAAACCTTACATAATCAAATTGAATTTCTTTAAATCCCATTAAGGCTGCTTCTTCTGCTATTTGAATTGGGTATTCCCATGAATCCCTATTGTAAGGATTAAGCCAGGCATCTCCCTTATTGTCCCTCCAAACACTTCCATCCTTAGATTTTACAGCTAAATCTGGTCTTTTACTGGCAGCAGTTCTATCCTTGAAGGTAACAATCCTTGCTATAGGATAAATATTTTTTTCTGCTAATAAATTCATTGATTGAACAAAGTCCTTATCTTTTACTGTCTTGTCTGCCTCTAATTCCTTTACCATTGGGATATTGGATTCATAAGTAATTGTACCATAATCATCCTTTACATCTATAACAACAGCGTTTAATTCTGTTCTATCAATTAAATCAACTAATTGATGAAATCTGCTTTTCAGTCCCACAGTATGGCCTGTCATATAGATTCCTTTCACAGGAATAGTTTCTCTGTATGCAGCCCAATTTGTAGAGGGTTGTTGTAAGTAGTCTAGTTCTGTAACAATAGTTGGTACTTCTAAACTATTAATTATCTCCTCTTCTTTAAGAATTTGATTAATTATTTCATTCCCTTTACATCCTGTAAATAGTGCTGTAGTTAGTAATACAATCCCTAGAATTTTTCTCCTTTTATTCATTATGTTCCCCCTTATATGTGATGTCGTTTTTTCTCGATATGTTCATTATATAATATGTAAACTTCTAATACAATAGATTTCACCCCCTTAACCAATAAGAACCAATTTTACACCATTGAGAGAAATTAAAATCCCATTTAGTTTCTCACAAAATGATTCCTTTCTACCTATCACTTTGAACTTTTAAATCCTTATCTTATCAATATTTCTACTTTTCAATATTTCTAGAAGGACCATAATCTTCTTAGTCAGTATTTGAATAAGATACTTTATAAATGTCACAAAAGACTGTGGCGTAAATATAATAGTATCAAAATACAAGTATAGAATAGGTAGTGATTGGGTTGAAGATATTAATCACTGGTGGGCAGGATTTATTGGATCACATTTGGCAAGGGGACTTATGGAAGAAGGACATGAAGTTGTGGTTATAGATAATTTGTCTAGTGGAAAAGTGGAGAATTTGAGTAAAGAAGTAAAATTTTATCGTATGGATATTCAAGATAGGAAACTGGAGGCTTGTGCAAAAAGTAAAGTCAATAAAATAATTTTTGCATCATCTGCAGCAGTATATGGAGAACCCCAATATCTAGGAATAAGTGCAATAAAGCGATATCAGGAAAAATGAGGTTTTTAGGACATGAAAGAAAAGTGGTGGATGATCATATACCCCTTATGTTTCAATAATTACTCCTACAAATCGGGAACATTGTAAGGAGATGATTTTTGAAAACTACCAACGCCAAAATTATCCTAACAAAGAACTGATTATTGTTCTAAACAACGACAAAATGTCTTTAGAAGAATGGAGATTAAAGGCTAAGAACTATGAAAATGTTCAAGTTTTTCAACTACCAGAAAGCGCAACACTAGGAGAATGTAGAAATTTTGGGATTCAGCATGCCCAATATGATTATATCGCAAATTTTGATGATGATGACTATTATGGTCCAAATTACTTGGTCAATGCCATGAAGATTTTTGAATATATTGATGCAGATATTATAGGTAAATTAACTACTTATATCTACTTCGAAGAAAGTAAAAAATTTGGCATATACCTTTACAATAGAGAGAATCAATATGTTAGGCATGTTCCTGATGCAACTATTATTGCAAAAAAACATGTTTTTGATAAAGTCAAATTTCCATCAATAACATTAGGAGTAGAAAAAGTTTTTCTAAGAAATTGTCTAAGAAAAGGTTTTAAACTCTATTCTGGTGATAGATTTGATTATGTTATTATTAGAAAAGCTAATAAAAATGAGCATACTTGGCAGGACTCAGATCATGATTTATTGAAAACTTGCAAAGTCCTTGCAGAAACTAGTAATTTTACAGACCTTGTTGAAAGGAAGTGAATTTCAAGAGTCAACTGTGAATTGTAGCTGGGATATATTACAAAAAATGAAAAAAGTTCTACTACGACCAACATAGTAGAACTTTTTATATAAATATTTTTAATGTTTTATGTAGCCTGGCGACTTGCTACTCTCCCAGGGCGTCTCCACCCAAGTACCATC
>JAAYQJ010000057.1 GCA_012519355.1 Tissierellia bacterium
AATTCCCCCGCCACCTACTGTTATTACAATATGTCCCTTTTCAACTAAGGCCTTAACAGATTCCTTTTCAAGGATATCTATTGGTCTTGGTGAAGCTACTACCCTTCTATAGCCCCTGCCTGAATCCTCTACCATTTTATAGCCTTTTTCTATTTCTAGTTTTTCCGCTTCTTCCTTAGTATAGAATTTACCTATGGGTTTTGTGGGATTGGTAAAGGCTTCATCCTTTTCATCTACTACTACCTGAGTTATTAAGGTCACCACATGCTTATTAATCTTTCTTTTATTCAATTCCTCTAATATACCATTTTGAAGATGATAGCCAATATAGCCTTGGCTCATTGCAACAGATTCTGGAAAAGGCATATTTACTTCTTCCATCATTGAATTGATCATGCCTACTTGGGGTCCATTACCATGGGCTATTATTATTTCATGGCCTTTTTCTATAAGGTCAACAATTGGTTTTGCAGATTCCTTGGCAATTTTTAGCTGGTCTTGCGGGTCATTTCCTAAAGCATTTCCACCTAGGGCTATTAATATTCTACTCATAGTATCCTCCAGTTTTATATTTGTAATTATTTTAACTCTTTATAAAAAGAATTACTAGTCTAATCATATGATACTTCCATATTCTTTATGTATTGCCATAATTTCCTAAAAATAAACCTCTAGTAAATTTTACTAGAGGTTCTTATATTATCTCCCTTTTATAACTTCTTGGGCTGCTACACTACCAGCTATCCTACCAAAGGCTATACACATTGAAATTGATGAACCACTACCTGGATACTCTTGATAAAACACATCTCCATTTGCTACTTCACCAGCAGCATATAAACCTTTGATAATATCTCCACTGTTTGATAATACTTGACCATTTTCATTAGTTAATGGTCCACCAAATGTTCCTGATGTTATAGGCAAGAATGGTACTGCATAGAAAGGACCTTCATCTACAGCTATTAAATAATCTGGTGATTTGTTGAAATCTTCGTCTTTACCCTTTTTAGCTAAAGTATTATATCTTTCCACTGTTTTTGTTAATTCTGTCATTCCCAATTTTTCTTGAAGTTCTTCTATTGTATCTGCCATAATAATATTACCTGCTTCTACTAATGTATCAAAGTTATCTAATTTTCCTTTACTATCTGTTATATAATACATGCCCTTTTGATTCCTATCCATTAATATTTTGGTTCTTCTAAACCAGAAATCAGTCTCATCCATGAATCGACTACCTGTAGTATCAACATATAATCCGCCTACTTCTCCAACTCCAGCTGCCAGGTCTAAGTACAGAAGTATAGCTCCTCCGTTAGCTTCTATTTTAGCACCTACTTCTCTAGCCATAATTAATCCATCTCCCACATTGCCTACAGCTACTGTAGTATAAACTGGTTCTACTAATGGAGCGTATTCCTTTAATAGCTCTGGATTATTATCATACCCACCTGTAGCAAGTATTACTGCCTTAGCATTAATTATTACCTTTTGACCTTGTGCATTTGTACATTCGACTCCCACCACTGCACCACTATCATCAGTAATTAGCTTATTGGCTGGAGTTTCTAATAGTATTTCTACTCCTGCCTCTCTTGCCTTTTTCTCTAATGGTTGAGTAATTGCCCAACCATGACCATCTTGCTCCACTTTTCCATCTTGTACTGCTACATAGTGGCCTCTCGCTGGTTTTCTTCTTTCATGTAATGGTTCAATATTTTTACTAAATTCTACTCCATTTTCTACTAACCAATTGAAATTTTCTAAGGATGTGTCAGCTATTATTCTAGCCTTTTTTTCATCTATTTTTCCTTCCCCAATTTCCATCAAAAACTCATAGTAAAGATCAGCACTATCTTCTATACCCTGAGCTTTTTGTATTTCAGTACCTGCTTCTAAGATTTTACCACCAGATCTTGCAGTGCTTCCTCCAGTCATAGATAATTTCTCGACGACAATAACCTTTGCTCCTTGATTTGCAGCCTCTAATGCTGCAGTTAAACCTGCTCCTCCCCCTCCTACTACAACTATTTCTGTATCATAAGTTATTGCTTCACTTGAAACTACTTCTTGTGCCTTATTTTTTAATGCTCCTATATCAGCTCCCGCCTGCTTCAAGGCTTCTTCTACTGCTAGCAATATAGCATTGCTAGTAAATGTTGAACCAGCAACTACATCTACTGCCAAAGTTTGTCCTTCTACAATCTTTGTAGGAATATTTTCTAAAGCTGCATCAGCTATTCCCTTTGATTCTTCATGTTCAATAATCTTTACTTCCTTAATACTGTTTCCATCAACAGTTACACTTACCTTTACCATACCATTATGGCCCTTTGCTTCTGAAGTATAAGTACCTGGTTTAAACATACCTTCATCTGATCCTATTTGACCATCTTGATTAGCTGGCTTGGAACTACATCCTAAAACCATGGTAGAAAGTAATCCAATTACTATGAAAAATATTACTAGCTTAGACTTAAATTTCATACTAACTCCTCCTATAATAGCTCTTTTTATTTTGATATTTAAAAAATTAAATAATTTAAACCTCCTTTCCAGTATCGTTAATTATATATCTAGCAATCTTCGTGCCAATTTTATCAATCCCCTTCTTCTTGAAATTAGTCCATTATAGTAAATGTGAGATAAGAAAATGGCAAATAATGATACATGTCTCATATTACATGTATCATTATTTGCCATTATTTTAGGAGATACAAAGTATCTCCTTTTTATAACCTATACCTTTCTACATCTATATTAAGCTTTGATATTTTTCTATATAATGTGGCCCTACTTAATCCTAGAATCTCCGCTGTCAGTTTTATATTTCTCTTATTTTTTTCTAAATTTTCCTCTAAAATCTTTTTTTCCTGGAAATCTAACAAGCTGATATTACTTTTATATATATTTTCATTATCAGCCTTCATTCTTAAGTACATTGGTAAATCTCTAATTTCTATTACTTTACTATTAGCTACTTGCACAGATCTTTCTAATATATTTTCCAATTCCCTAATATTTCCAGGCCAATCATAATTATAAAATACATTTAGTACTTCCTCTGTAACTCCTTCTATCTTAGTATTAAAGAGTTTATTATATTTATTAATGAAGTGATTAATGAGCAAAGGAATGTCCTCTTTATGGTCTCGTAAGGGTGGCAAATTGATAGTAAATACATTTAATCTATAAAAAAGATCCCTTCTAAATAGGTTTTGTTCCACTGCTTCAAACAAGTCCCTATTGGTTGCAGCTATAATCATTACATCTATGTCTATAGTTTTTGTGCTTCCTATTCTCCTAACCTTTCTCTCCTGTATTACCCTTAATAATGCTGCTTGAATAGATAATGGTAATTCGCCTATTTCATCTAAGAAAATAGTCCCTCCATTGGCCATTTCAAATTTACCAATTTGACCTTCCTTCCTAGCACCAGTATAAGCCCCTCCTTCATATCCAAACAACTCAGATTCAGCAAGGCCTACTGGCAATGCTCCACAGTTTACATCAACAAAAGGTTTATTTCTTCTATGACTATTACTATGTATAGACTGGGCAAAGAGTTCTTTTCCTGTTCCACTTTCCCCTAAAATCAATATATTAGAATTTCCATTTGATGCTACTTTTGCTATCTCAATGGATTCTTTAATTATATTTGATTCTCCTACTATATCTTCAAAGGAATAAAGTCTACTCCTCTGTCTACCAATGTTTATATTGGGGCCTTGGTCTTTATTTATCATTAGAATATAACCCATTAGTTCTAGATCACTTTTTAACTTAATAAGGGAAATATTACAACTAATATTCTTGTTATTAACATTTAAAACTGCTTTTATATTGAAACGATCTTCTTTTGATTTTAGATATTTACTAAAATCAATGGACCCTAGTAATACCTCCTCAACCTTCTTATACAATATATCCTCATTTTTTATACCCAAGATATTTTCAGCATGTTTATTCGCTGATGTTATTTTTCCTTCACTATCTAATATAATTACTCCATCTGATGTTGAATAGTTAATTAAATTTGAATAACCTTTTACTAATAAATTTTGCTTTTCTTGAAACAGCTTATATTTGTTTTCAATGGCATAGGCTGCTGCTATAGCCATACCTAGAGTATGTACTGAAACATCATATGCAAATCCAGTTATTCCTATGGCTCCAATTAGATTCCCCTCCCCATCATGGATAGGGGCAGCAGAAGTAGTGAAGTGATGAAGGGTTTTATGATAATGTTCTTCTCCATAGGTTTGTATAGGTTTATTAATATAAAGACAAGTACCCATGGCGTTTGTTCCTACCCTATCTTCACTTATGTTGGCTAAATGAAACTCAGTATTTTCTACAAGCTTGGGATGAACTATGGCTTCTAGAACATATCCTTCCTTATCTATTAAAGTCACCATAAAATTTGTATTATTTATAATCTTATATAAGTCATCCATATAAGGTTTTGCTATGTCTATAAGTATATGATTTTTTCTTTTAGAATTAGCAATAAGTTCTTTATCTGTGGGGAGATTAAGGAGATTTTCAAAATCTATACCTTTGCTTCTTTTCCATGACTGCAAAATTATTTCATCTACATCTGAAATATTCTCTTTCCCTAGTATAAAAAAATCATGCCAGGCTTTGGCCAGTATTTTTCTATTATTTTTATGTTTCACATTATCACCTATGGTCATTACTTTGTTATATTATTTCATTTATTATGCTAGGTGTCAAATTGTCTATTTTTCTATTCTCTTTAAATTAAAACTTCTAGATTGAAGTTAGGTTTAATTTCTTTATATATTTAAACTTATCTTCTATTGATATTATACTAATACTTCCATTATCTATTTTAAATCTAAAAAAATATTCTATTTCATTAAATATCCAGCATAAAGCCGATCGAATTACACTATCATGAGTAATTAAAAGAACATTTTTATTTAATTTACATATTTCCTCTAAAAATTCTTCTACTCTGTAATATACATTAAATAAAGATTCACCCTGAGGGATTTTATAGCCTATACTATCTTTTGTCCAAGATTTAGTCTCCTCAGGATAAATTTTAGATATTTGTTCATAGGTTTTTCCTGTAAAAATACCAAAATCGATTTCTCTTATTCTAGGTTCTTCTATACCTTCTAACCCGAGGTATTCCAAAGTCTCCATAGTCCGCTTTAAGGGACTATAATATATTTTTTCGTACTTTAATTCATTTAATAATTTTCTTGCTTTTATTATTTGATTTTTACCTTTGTCTGTTAATATGGTAGTGTGTCTACTATATATTTTTTTTAAATTGTCTTCCGTTTCTCCATGTCGCAACATAATTATATCCATAACATTACACCCCAGAAACTAAGTAGAGAAATAAGATCTCCTAATTCTATAATTGCACCATATACATCTCCTGTAAGTCCTTCTATTCTTTTATAAGAAATATAAGATATATATTCTCCACCTAAAAATGTAATTAGTAAAGGAATTAAATATCTAATATCTAATAATATTAAAATAGCTATATAAATAATTCCACTTCCAATCATTAAACTCTTGGGATTACTCTTATGAAATAATTCCCCTAACCCTCCAGGCCTTGCATTTTTTTTATAGGATATTATTCTAGCAACTACTAACCTACTATTGGCAAAGGACAAAATTATGGCTAATGGAAGATTTTCAATACTATATATCAATACAAATTTAAATAAAATAATAAGTATAATACTAAGGACTCCAAAGGCTCCTATTCTACTATCTTTCATAATTTCTAATGTCTTTTCCTTATCTCTATTGGACATAAATCCATCAAAGGTATCTGAAAGCCCATCTATATGTAGTCCACCTGTTCCTATTATTGTAATTAACAATGCTAAAGATGAGGCTATAAGTTTATTATAAGGAGAAAATAAGTAATATACCAATCCTCCCAAAGCTCCTATAATTCCTCCCACCAGTGGAAGAAAAAATATACTATATCTAATATTCTTTTCATTAAAATCCACATTAATATTAATTGGTATACAAGAGAAAAATTGTAAAGAGAGTATAAGGCCTTTTATCATTTAATCTTCACCGGTATTCCACAACATACCAAATAAACCTGATCTGCTAAGGATGCTATTCTTTGATTTATTCTCCCTTGAATATCTCTAAATACCCTAGATATATGATGTTCTGGTACTATGGAATCTCCTACTTCATTTGTTACTATAACAAGATTATATTCTTTCTGTTTAATACTATTGAT
>JAAYQJ010000005.1 GCA_012519355.1 Tissierellia bacterium
ATAGACTGAATTAATCGTTTAATAATCAAGTATTGAATTATCTAATATGAATTCCAGTACCTAAGAAATTTTGATATATTATATATTGTTACGAAAAAAACATCTATAATAAAAGGAGGAAAAGATGAACAAAAAAACATTCCTTATTTTTTTAATTGTTATTGCAATATTAGCCGCAGGATGTAGTAAAAATAACACAACTAATCCTAATGATAATGTAAATAATAATAATGGAAATGTTGTAGAATTTGACCCTACTAATGAAGACTTTGATTCTTTACTTGAACAAGCTAAAGGAACAACAGTTACCTTCTACGGTTGGGGTGGAGACGAAAATAGAAACAGATTTTTAAATGAAACTCTTGCACCTCAATTAAAAGAAAAATACGATATAACATTAGAAGTTGTTGGTATGGATATAGACAATATATTGGCGAAATTAGCAGGCGAGAAGCAGGCTGGCTTAGAAGAAGGCTCCATTGATATGATTTGGATAAATGGGGAAAACTTCTATTCAGCTAAGGAAAACGACTTCTTATATGGTCCTTTTACAGACAAATTACCTAATTTTGAAAAATACATTGACACTGAGGAAGAAGAAGTTCTATATGATTTCGGCTTCCCAATTGAAGGCTACGAAGCACCTTATGGTAAAGCACAACTAGTATTATTTAACGACAGTGGTGTAAGTCCAGAAACTCCAAGAAATACTCAAGAGTTTCTAGAGTTTTGTAAAAAATATGAAGGCAAGGTAACCTACGCTGCTTTACCTGATTTTACAGGAAGTGCCTTTGTAAGGACTTTAATCTATGATATAGTAGGACACGAACAATTTTTAACTATGGAGCCAAATAAGGAAGTAGTTAAACAGGCAATAGAACCTGCCTTAGAATATTTAAGGGAACTAAATCAATATCTATGGAACCAAGGTAAGACCTTCCCTGCTACTAATGGTGGAGTTGATAATATGTTCCAAGATGGAGAATTGGTAATGGCCATGAGCTATGGTCCTTATGCAGTAGCTACTGGTATTGAAAAGGGTGTATACAAGGATACAGTAAGAACCTTTGTGTTTGACAATGGTACAGTAGGTAATACTAACTACATTGCCATAGCAAAAAACTCTCCTAATAAGGCTGGAGCTATGGTAGTTATAAATGAAATTATTTCAGCTGAAACACAAGCTGCTCAATTTGAAGCCTTAAAGACCTTGCCAGTAGTTTCATATGATAAATTATCTGATGAGGAGAAGGCAAGGTTTGATAATGTAGATATTGGAAAAGGTGTTTTATCACAGGATGAACTACTTAGTAAGCGTTTACCAGAGATGCCAGCTAATATAGTTCCAATAATTGAAGAAATTTGGTTAGAAGAAGTAGTTGGTAAATAAATTTAATAGTTTCATATTGTTAGGAGTGAAAAACATGAATAAAAAAACACCCTATATACTAATAATGCCCATAGTATTATTGGGTGTTCTTTTTATATACGGAGTTATCAATGGAATAGTACAAAGCTTCGGCTATATACCTGCATTCAATTTAAGGGATTTTACCTTAGACTATTATATTGAAGTCATAAAAAGCCCTGCTTTCCTTGACTCATTAAAGGTAACTTTACACATATCCCTTATATCCTCTATACTAGCTGCAGTTTTAGGAACAATTCTAACTGCAGCCTTGGTATATACTGGCCATGCAGAGGGGAAAGTTCTCAAGGTAATAAAACTTGCTATACTCATTCCCCACACCATAGTAGCCTTATTTTCAATAAGTATTCTGTCTCAAAATGGTTTATTGGCAAGGCTCTTTTATAAAATTGGATTGATAAATGTACAAAGTGATTTCCCCTTATTTCTATATACAAAGAATAACTTAGGGATTATTTTGGGGTATTTGTGGAAGGAAGTGCCCTTTGTTGCATATTTCTCCTTGTCTTTAATGTCTAGTATTAATAAAACTCTAGGGGAAGCGGCGGAAAACTTAGGAGCATCTAGGTTAAAATCCTTTTTTCATATAACTTTGCCCCTTAGTATGCCTGCCATAGGTAAGGCCTTTCTAATAATACTCACTTTTTCCTTTGGGGCCTATGATTTACCATTTTTATTAGGAGCAACTGTTCCTAAGGCTTTACCTGTCCAAGCCCATGTTGAATATATACATCCAGATTTACGCCATAGGCCCTATGCTATGGCCATGAATGGATTGATTTTACTCATAACTTGGACCATGGCTGGCATTTATTATTTGCTTTCAAGTAGGAATAGGATAAAAGGTGATAAACATGAAGGATATTAGTTCAAATAAGCCATTGAAAATTTTCATATATATTTCTTTATTTGTAATTTTAGCCCCAATGGTAATAATTACACTATGGGCTTTCACCAACCAATGGCCATGGCCAAATCTCTTGCCTACAAATTATTCCCTTAGAGGAATAAAAGAAATATTTGCCCCCTATGGCAAGGTTTTTCCCATACTTATTTCAAGTATTACATTGTCATTAACAGTAGCCCTCCTATCTGCTATAATAGCTATAATGACAGCTAGGGCAATAGTCTTTTATGATTTTTCGGGAAAGGAACTACTAGACTTTATTAGCATGGCACCAAACCTAGTACCAAGTACTGTATTTGCTATGGGTATCCATGTAGTCCTTATTAGGATGTCCTTAGCTAATACCCCCTTAGGTGTTATCATTGTGCATTTAATCTATACCTTGCCCTATACCATAAATATAATGAGGAATTTGACAGAATCCATTGGAGTGGATATGGAACACCAGGCCTATGTATTAGGGGCATCCCCTTGGAAATCCTTTTTGTATGTTTCTTTTCCACTACTTTTACCAGGAATCATAGCAAGTATTACTATGGCCTATATTCTTTCCTTTAGCCAATATTTTGTAACCTTACTTATAGGTGGTGGAAAAGTCATGACCTTTAGTATGATTATGGTACCCTTTATTGCAAAAGGAGATCGAACTTTAGGCTCTGCCTATGCCTTAGTCTTTGTCTTATCCACACTGTTGGTTTTTGCAATAATAAATACACTCTTGAAAAAATTCCAAAAAAGAGAGGAGAAGTCTAATTGGAATTAGAAATTAAAAATATATCTGTTAGCCTTTCTAATAAGGAAATATTAAAATCAATTAATTTAGTAGTGAAAGATGGTGAATTCATCTCCCTTCTAGGTGCATCAGGTTGTGGAAAATCCACCCTTTTAAAAACAATAGCAGGTATAATTAAACAAAGGGAAGGTTCAATACTTTTAGGTGGAAAGGTATTGGATAAGGTTCCCCCTTATAAAAGGAAAACGGTTATAGTCTTTCAAGATTTTAGATTATTTCCCCACATGACCATTGCAGAAAATATCAGTTTCCCACTTAAAATGCTTGGTGTTAATAAAAGTGAATATAGAAAAAGGGCTATTGAATTATTAAAAAAGGTTAAATTAGAGGGCTATGAAGATAGACATGTTGATGAAATATCTGGAGGTCAAAAACAAAGAATAGCCTTAGCTAGGGCCCTGGCAGCTGACCCTGTAGTATTACTCTTGGATGAGCCCTTCTCCAGTCTAGATGTGAATTTAAGAAAGGATATGAGAGAATTAGTACAAGACCTTCAAAAAGAATTAAAAATAACTACCATATTAGTTACACACGATCAAGAAGAAGCTTTGACCATGTCTGATAGGATAGCTTTTATGCATAATGGTGAAATCCAACAGTACGATAGTCCAGAGAACATATTTAAAAATCCAATAAACACCATAGTAGCTGATTATTTTGCTGAAGGAACTTATGTTAGCGGACATATAAAAGATAAAAGGTTTATAAGTGATTTCTTTAGTATAAATGCAAACAAGGATAATGGAAGTTACAAGTGCCTTATAAGACCCTCTGCCTTAAAGATAAGTAAAACTAGGGACAGCCAGTTTAAAGTAGTAGCAAAGGTATATCAAGGAGACAATTATCTAATTAAAATCCATAACACTGATGGTAACTTAAAACTAGAAAGCATTTTAGTAGATCCAGTGGATATTGAAGTAGGAGATAAAGTCAGCATAGAATTAGATAAGGATAAACTTATATTCATTCCTGAATAATAGGTTTATCCTTGTTTTCTAGTTACTTTTTCCAAATGTCTTAAATTGTTCATATACATGTTCAATATACATATCTACATCTTTAATTTTGGGTATAACTACCTTTCTCTTTTCTCCTTTACCTAGTAGTAATCCACTCTTCATACTTTCCTCATCTGGTGAGACTTCAACCATATTTTCTATAAATAAACTTGGATTTAAAAGGGCTGCTGCAGCTAAAATATCCCAGATATATATTCCATGGTTTTCAAAGTAACATTTCTCCCTATCAAACCAATATAGGCTATTTCTATATAGCCATTTTTCAAAATCATTTCCTGCCTTTAATTTTTCAAACCTCTCCCTAGTGAAAAAACCATCTAAGCAAGTGTTCCCTGTGGCGATGATAATATTTTTCCCATATTCCAATACATTTAGAGTTGCTTTATAATTGCAGGAGAAATTTAATTCATTTAATATCTTATCGTTTATTATTAAGGGTTTAGTTATACCACCCATTAGAGAAATATCCTTGATTTTATCATAAAAATCCTTGTCCAATAACCAGGCATGGTATAGGTTTGTTGTTGACCCTAATACAAGAAGTGATAATTCCCCCCTATATTTATTAGCCATATCTACTAAAAATTTTGCAGCTTCATTGTCCTCATAGGAGTCCTCTGAGCCTTTATATACTGGGATTTGTGGATAGCCAATATTTTTCATAAAAGAGATCGTATTCGGATATACGATATCCAATTTATTATTTCCGAATGTTGTATTTATGCCTAGGACTTCTACATCCTTTTGTCCTAAAGAATATATTATAGCAAGGCCATCGTCTATATCACAACCATCTATAGAAAAAGTGTTATCACAATCAATTATTACTTTTCTAACCATTCTTTCACTCCTATTTCTTGAGAGAAAATAATGCTCTATTTTTCACTGTCTTAATTCCACTTGATATTTTTTCATTAGTATTAAGTAATTTACATAGTATATGGTCAACATTTGTATTTGACTTATTTATCATACCTGTACAAGTAGCACAATATAGATATATTTTCTCCTCATATTTTTTAAATCCATCCTGTAAATTCTTAGTCAAGTCTTTTTCTTTTATTGAAGCACAACCACCTGCTCCACAACATTGAATGTCTTTTATTTCCTTAAGATTATTATAATCTACATATCTTTCTAGGATTTTATAGATTATTCTTTGGTCCCTATCAGGACAAGGTAAGAATAATGCTCCTTCTATTTTAGAACTATCCTTTGAAACTAAGGTCTCCATTATCTCCTCATGTTCATATATCATAGAGACTTTAATATCTAAATTGTTTCTAAAATAATAAAAACAATTTGGACACAATAATACTAATTCTTCAATTCCTAATCCTTTCAACCTATTATTGAGTCTCTCTTTTATATTTTCCTTTTCTTTTTTCATGTTTAAGTCATCTAATGGCTTGCCGCAACAATCAAAGATTGTAGATATACCAAAGTTTTCATTTAATTTCTTTGAAATAACCTTTGTAGTTTCAGGAAAGTAAGCTGGGAAATTACATCCTGGAAAAAGAGCAATTTTGCTATTTACATTTTTATAATTTTTAAAAATATAGTTTCTTTTCTCTAGTAATAATGTTCTATAGCCATCTGTATATAGGTTATAGCCATCTTCTATTCTCTTTTCTCTTAAATCTAAGGATAATTGTCGCCCATCTATGTCTACAGGACAAACCCTCTTACATTCTCCACAGAGATAACAATTGAAAGCAAGATCAGGTCTTTTTGCATATTCCTTCAAGTTTATACCATACTTATCTAAAAACACACAATGCCTTGTACATTTACCACAATCAATACATTTATTATAATCTACTGCCAACCTGTCCCCCTCCTATTTGTATAGATTTGCAATTTTTTCAATATCTCCACCCTTTCTATACATGTACTGTAACCTTTGCATTCTTGCCATAGTCCTTAACCTGCCGTTTTTTACAAATCGTCTTTCTGAAGTCTTTATCTTTGCCCTTGCTATGGCTATTTTCTCTCCATCTGCTTTTATATCCATGGATAGTTGGTAGTCTTCCATAAGGGGTATTTCTGGAAATCCTCCTAGTTCATAGAAATAGTCTCTCAATATAAATATACCTTGATCCCCAAAGGCAATATTTCTTAATCTAACTCTTAAGTTAGACATAAATCCACATATCTTCATCAATATACTCTTGCTTTCAAATTTTATTTTAAAACAACCAACCCTATAGCCCCTATTTATTATTTCATGGATCTCCTCAAGGGCATTATTAGGTAGGTAGCTGTCTGCATGTAGAAAAAAGAGTATATCTCCCTTAGACAAGGAGGCACCATAGTTCATCTGATTAGCCCTGCCCTTTTTTGGAGATACCGCCACTCTATATCTTTTTTCAATTATACTTTTAGTATTATCTTTACTTCCCCCATCAACAAAAATAATCTCGCAATTATCTTTAAATTGATCTAAATTATCCATTAGTTGATTTATAACAGGGGCCTCATTATATACTGGAATAATAACGGATATCTTCTTCAATCTAGTACTCATTTAAATACTCATCCTTTAGCATGTTTAGGAATTCTTTAGATAAATAGGCTTTAATCTTTTTATAGGTATAGTCATTGGATATTAGCTTCTCTGGGTTTTGGTATTCAACATAAGCCATTGCACACCAGGTTATTCCCCTTAAACAGTTCATAGATAGATAATTCTTTACAGAATTCCAAAGTTCTCTTTCATCCTTATATTGATTAGAGTTTTTACAATACTCTTTTATAAATAAGTTAATTTCTTCCTTAGTTAAAATAACATCTGTTTTCCAAAAAGTTGTCGTAGGTGTTAAAAAATGACCTAAATCCTGTGCAGCATATCCATATAAAGGTTTTTCCCAATCTACCAAATAGTTACTATCATTTTCTCCATTTATTAGGAAATTTCCAGAGTTTAGTTCTGTATTTATAATGGTTCTACTTCCTATATCGACTGTTTTTATATTCTTTCCCTTTTCTAGTAAATAATCTATACTTTTCACAGTTTCTTTATCAGCATATTTAGATAACCTATACTTTTCAAACATCCTTAAAGATTCTTCATAAATTGCTTCTATTGGATTTTTGGGTTCTAGTAAGTGGTTAGTTTCTGAGATAGGTTCATTGTGAATATCTGCTAAGATCTCAGCGGCAATTTTTAGATCCTTTTTATAATCTAAAGGCTTCCCTGGCAGATATTCCATTACCAAAAATCCATAAGGGATAAGTTCTTTACTATCATCATAATAAATAGGCTTAGGCGTCCTATTGGTATTCTTTAATAAGTCTAAAGCCTGGTACTCATATTTTATTTGATTATCTAAACTCATTTGACTATCTGTTGCAATCCTAAGTATCAGTTTCTTGTTATAAACTCTTGAATAAAAAAGATAATTGATATTGTATTCTCCCTGGCCTAAGAGTTGAATTTCTTCAAGGTCAAATCTTTCTATGAAATCTTTATCTTTTATAATATTGTCTATATGGATTTTACTCATTCTCATCACACTTTTCCAGTATTTTCATCACTAATTCCCTTGTATTATGGCATGGAATCTTATTGTCATCTTTTAATATTTCATATAGTTTTAGTAAATCATCTATATCATCAATATCTAATTGAATATTTCCTATTCCATAGGATTTTCCCATGGCTCCAATCTTTTCTATGGTCTCTTCAAAAACAGAACTTGTACTGTATTTCATATTAAATATATCTTTATTTTCTTCCTTCATTCCAATTAAATAATATCCCCCATCATATGTGGGAGAAATGGCTATATCATTTGTTTCTAAGATATTGAAAGCCCTTTCTATATCCTCTTTATCCATTAAGGGAAGATCGCTACCTATAAGTACTGATTTAGAATAGTTTTTTAGTGAAAAAGAAATTCCATTATACATCTTTTCTCCTAAGTCTTTTCCTTCCTGTCTCAAAAAAAGAACATTTTCATCGAAAATGTCTTTTATAAATTCTAAATCTCCATCTTCCGAATAATTGACTATTATATCTATCCCTAAACTCTTTATATTATTGTAGATATCTTTTATAAAAGCTGTCTGTAATTTTACACATAGGTCTTTACTTAAAAAAGGTTCTAATCTTGTTTTAGTTTTACCTAAAGTAGGTATCCTTGTGAAAAAAACTATAACCTTATCTTTCATTTTGCTCCTCTTCTGTTAAAGTTTTATATTTTTTATATAAAGTAATTCCTAAAATAGTCATTAAAATTATTGATACTAGTACAAGAGTAAACATATTATTTCTATTCCCAGAATTTATTATTCCAGCAGTACCTACACTAAAGATAAATATTCCAGGAATCATAAAAAGAAATGTTCCTACAGTATATTTCATAGTAGAAATATTTGTTATGCCATAAGCAAAATTTTGAAGATTAAATGGGAATATTGGAAGAAGTCTTGTTATCATAAGAACAAACA
>JAAYQJ010000058.1 GCA_012519355.1 Tissierellia bacterium
ATAATCACTTCTTTTTTCCTTTTTCCTTCTTCTATACTAACTACACCAGAGTTTTCAGCAATGACTGCAAGACCCTTTGGTTTCCTTGCTTCAAATAGTTCCTCAACCCTTGGTAAACCTTGAGTAATGTCCGCTGCTGCAGCAACTCCACCAGTGTGGAATGTACGCATTGTCAGCTGTGTACCAGGTTCACCAATTGATTGGGCAGCAATAATACCTACTGCTTCACCAATATTTACCTTATCTCCTGTAGCTAAGTTTTTACCATAACAATGAGCACATACTCCATATCTTGTCTTACATCCTAAAACTGAACGTACCTTTACTTCTGTAATGCCTAATTTTTGTATTGTTTCTGCTTTATCTTCATCAATCAATTCATTAGCCTTAACTATGATTTCTCCAGTTTCTGGATTTACTATATCATCAAAGGCATATCTTCCTTCTATTCTATCTTTTAGTTCTTCGATTACTTCTCTACCGTCCTTAAAGGCCTTAACTAGTAGATATTCATCTGTACCACAATCTACTTCCCTTACTATAACATCTTGACTGACGTCTACTAGTCTTCTAGTTAGGTATCCAGAGTCGGCTGTTCTTAAGGCAGTATCTGCTAGTCCCTTTCTAGAACCGTGGGTTGAGATAAAGAATTCCAACACTGATAATCCTTCCCTAAAGTTAGATTTAATAGGAATTTCTATGGTTTTACCAGTAGCAGATGCCATAAGACCTCTCATACCTGCCAATTGTCTTATTTGGTTAACGCTACCTCTAGCACCAGATAGAGACATTATATAGATATTATTCATTGGATCTAAGTCGTCCATTAGTTTGGATGTCAATTCATCTGTAGCCCTATTCCATATTTCAATAACCTTTTCATATCTTTCGTCATCTGATATAAGTCCTCTACGATAGGATCTTTCAAACTTATCTACTTCTTGTTCTGCCTTTTCTAGCATTTCAGCCTTAACCTTAGGCACAAATATATCTCCCATGGAAATAGATATGGCACCTTTTGTAGAATACCTAAATCCTATTTCCTTAATATGGTCAAGAACTGTTGCTGTAACAGCATTTCCATGCTTTCTAAAGCATTTTTCTATAATTGTACCTAGCATCTTTTTATCAACTAAGGTATCCACTTCTAAGGAATATTTATCCACGCTTCTATCTACAAAGCCAAGGTCTTGAGGTATATGCTCGTTAAAGATAAATCTTCCTACTGTTGACTCAACAATTTTTCCCTTATCTTGGTTATCGAGTTTTAACCTTACCTTTACCCTTGCATGTAATCCTACATAGCCATTATAGTATGCTGTAAGCATCTCTTCATAATCTCTGAAAACCATACCTTCACCAATTTCACCAGGTACCTCAACGGATAAATAATAAGCTCCTAATACCATGTCTTGGGTTGGTGTAGTAATTGGTTTGCCGTCCTTTGGCGCTAATATATTGTTTGTTGATAACATCAAAAGCCTAGCTTCTGCTTGTGCTTCTGCTGATAAGGGTACGTGGACAGCCATTTGGTCACCGTCAAAGTCTGCATTATAGGCTGTACAAACTAATGGATGTAGCTTAATAGCTTTACCTTCCACTAGTACTGGTTCAAAGGCTTGAATACCTAATCTGTGTAGGGTCGGCGCCCTGTTTAATAGCACAGGATGGTCTTTAATGACTTCATCTAAAACATCCCATACTTGAGGTTTAACCCTTTCAACCATTCTCTTAGCAGATTTTATATTGTGGGCATGTTCTTCTTCCACAAGCTTTTTCATTACAAATGGCTTAAATAGTTCTAAGGCCATTTTCTTTGGTATACCACATTGATAAAATTTAAGCTCAGGTCCTACTACTATTACTGAACGACCTGAATAGTCAACCCTCTTACCAAGTAGGTTTTGTCTAAACCTTCCTTGCTTACCCTTTAACATGTCTGATAGGGATTTTAGAGGCCTATTTCCTGGTCCTGTTACAGGTCTACCACGTCTTCCATTATCTATAAGTGCGTCTACTGCTTCTTGCAGCATTCTCTTTTCATTTCTTACTATGATGTCTGGAGCTCCTAGGTCTAGTAATCTTTTTAGCCTATTATTTCTATTTATAACCCTTCTATATAAATCATTTAAATCTGAAGTGGCAAACCTACCACCATCTAATTGAACCATAGGTCTTAAGTCTGGTGGAATAACTGGTATAACATCTAGAATCATCCATTCAGGCTTGTTTCCTGAAGTCCTAAAGGCTTCTACTACTTCAAGCCTTCTTGTAATCCTTATTTTCTTTTGTCCAGATGATTCATTTAATTGTTGCCTTAATTCTTTTGCTTCCTTTTCTAGATCAATTTTTTGAAGAAGTACCTTTATAGCTTCTGCACCCATCATTGCCTTAAATTTGTTTTCATACTTTTCGCTGGCTTCTCTATATTCCGATTCAGTAAGCAATTGTTTTTCGTATAATGGTGTGTCTCCTCCATCTACTACTACATAGGAGGCAAAGTATAAGACCTTTTCTAAGGATCTTGGGGACATGTCTAACAATAACCCCATTCTACTAGGTATCCCTTTAAAATACCAGATATGGGATACTGGTGCAGCTAATTCAATGTGACCTAGTCTTTCTCTACGAACTTTTGATTTTGTAACTTCTACTCCACATTTGTCACAAACTACACCCTTATATCTTACTCTTTTATATTTGCCACAATGGCATTCCCAGTCCTTCGTAGGTCCGAATATCTTTTCACAGAAAAGTCCTTCCTTCTCAGGCTTTAAGGTTCTATAGTTAATAGTTTCAGGTTTTTTTACTTCTCCCTTTGACCATTGCCTAATTTTTTCGGGTGAAGCTAATCCTATTCTTATTGAGTCAAATGTGTTGAACTCTAACAAGGAGCGTTCTCTCCTTTCCATAATAAAATTATTAATGTTAATTTACCACCTAGGACATGAAGTCCTAGGCTTTTAAAAGTCGTCATCATCAAAATCGTCAAAATCATCATCGAAATCCAGGTCGTCGTCCAAATCAGTATCTTCTTCCTCTAATATAAATCCAGTAGGCATATCATCTTCGTCTTGGTTGCTATCTTCATCATAATCATCATTGGAAAATACTTTTTCTCCGCCTAGTTCTTCGCTTATGGAATCTATATCTGCTAATTCGTCATCTATAGATTCTTGGATTTCGATTTCTTGGTCTTCTTCCGTTAGGATCTTTATGTCTAAAGCTAAACTTTGAAGTTCTTTTATTAGTACTTTAAAGGATTCTGGAACTCCAGGCTCAGGAATGTTTTCTCCTTTTACTACAGCCTCATAGGTTTTAACCCTACCTACTATATCGTCTGATTTAACTGTAAGTATTTCTTGTAGGGTATGGGCTGCACCATAGGCTTCTAGTGCCCAAACTTCCATTTCTCCAAATCTTTGGCCACCAAATTGAGCTTTTCCACCCAAAGGTTGTTGTGTAACTAGAGAGTATGGTCCTGTAGACCTTGCGTGGATCTTATCATCTACAAGATGGTGAAGTTTTAGCATATACATATATCCAACGGTTACTGGGTTATTGAAGTACTCTCCAGTCCTACCATCTCTTAAATAAATTTTGCCATTTTCTGGATATCCTGCAGCCTTCAAGGCTTCGATTATATCCTCTTCATTGGCGCCATCGAATACTGGTGTAGCTACATGCCAGCCTAATTTCTTAGCTGCTAGCCCTAAATGGACCTCTAGTACCTGACCTAAATTCATACGAGAGGGAACTCCTAATGGGTTAAGAACTATTTCGATTGGAGTACCGTCAGGTAAGTAAGGCATATCTTCTTCTGGTAATATCCTAGATACTACTCCCTTGTTACCGTGGCGACCACACATTTTATCTCCTACACTTATCTTCCTCTTTGTGGCAATATATACCCTGATCATTTGGTTAACTCCTGGTGGAAGCTCATCTCCATTTTCTCTGGAGAATATCTTTACGTCTACCACTATACCTGCTTCACCATGGGGTACTCTCAAGGAAGTATCTCTTACTTCTCTTGCTTTCTCACCAAAGATTGCCCTAAGTAGCCTTTCCTCTGCTGTTAATTCAGTTTCTCCCTTAGGAGTTACTTTTCCTACTAAAATATCACCAGATTTAACCTCAGCACCAATTCTAATTATGCCTCGCTCATCTAAGTCCTTAAGCATATCTTCTCCAACATTTGGTATGTCTCTTGTTATTTCTTCTGGTCCTAATTTAGTATCCCTTGCTTCAGATTCATATTCTTCTATATGAATTGAAGTTAATACATCATCTATTACTAATTTTTCATTAATTAATATTGCGTCTTCATAGTTGTATCCTTCCCAAGTCATAAAGGCTATTAATATATTTTTTCCTAAGGCTATTTCACCTAGGTCTGTACTCGGACCATCGGCTATAACTTGGTCTTTTTCTACCCTTTCTCCCTTGGAAACAATTGGCCTTTGGTTAATTGTAGTACCTTGGTTGGAACGTCTAAACTTTAATAACTTATATCTTTCAAGTTGATTGTCCTCATCTCTTCTAATTACTATTTCAGATGAGCTTACCTTTTCTACAGTTCCTGGACTATTGGCTATAACTACTGTACCTGAGTCCCTAGCTGCCTTGTATTCAATACCAGTACCTATAACTGGTGCTTCTGTTTTCAACAAGGGAACAGCCTGCCTCTGCATGTTTGCACCCATCAGTGCCCTGTTGGCGTCATCGTTTTCCAAGAAGGGAATCATGGCAGTTCCTACTGAAACTATTTGTTTAGGTGAAACATCCATATAGTCAACTTCATCACTTGGGAAAATATCTATTACACCATTTCTTCCTCTAGCAACAACCCTAGAGTTTTCGAAGTATCCTTC
>JAAYQJ010000059.1 GCA_012519355.1 Tissierellia bacterium
CAAGAGTAATATGGCTAGGAAAAACACATTAAATAATTTGTGAATATCATTGGCTAATCTTCTCATATAAATGCTCCTTAATTTTGCTAAATCTTTTGTATTAGATATATATTCTATTGGATTGGTATATATTATTGAATTATGGAAATCTTTCTTAGTAGGATTATATATGATTAAATTTTTCCTATATAATTTATTTAAATCATGGATTTATTGTTATATAATTAACATAAGCTTAGTTTTTGAAATATATAATATTACTGATAGTTAATATTTGGGGAACTGGTTTGATGTTAATTAAAATATAAAAATGGATTATATAAAATAATATAATTGGGTATGTAATTAATATGAAATGGAGGTGGTCTTATGTTTGATAAAAACAAAGGAAATCAAGAAAATAAAGACATCCAATTGGTACTATTGAAAACAGTAAATAATAATATTGAACTAGGCTTGATTACAAACTTGTTAGAAGAAAATAATATACCTTATCTTTTAAGGGACCCTGGAACAGGTGGATATATGAGGATAATAGGTGGTGGCTCAATATATGGAACTGACATTTTAGTAGAGGAGTCATTCTTTGAAAGGGCTAGTGAAATTATTGGTTCAATCACTTTAACCGAGTAATTACTTATCATGGAGGCAGGTTTATGTATGAGTATAAGTTTGTTTAAGCAGATTTAGGGGGTCTCCTTTCTACAGCAAATCATCGTAAGATTATTGAAGAACATGCAAAAGAAGGCTGGCGGTTAGTTCAAGTTCTGGATTTTGATTACAAACTTAACGGAGGACCTAAAAGCTTTGAAATAATTTTTGAAAGGGAAGTTAAAGAATAGGATTAAAGTTACTAAATAATGACCTTTTATTTTCCGATTTAAGGCCATTGTTTTTTATCATCCATATATTAGGTATATAATAACAAAGAAAGCCTATAAAGCCTAAACATTAGGTTTTTAAACCAAATGCTTTATGAAACAAAAAATGTTCCACGTGGAACATTTTTTACTTCATTCTAGTAGGTCTTTTTTAAATTTTTCGTAGTCTTTTAATAGGGTTACTTTTTTACTATCATTTACAATAAAAGTTGGAACACTATCTACTTCAAATACGGATTCTAGCTTTTTTGATTCCTCGAATATTTCATCAAAATCATGGCTATTTATACAATTATTCATTTCAACTATATTTAAACCTGCATTTAAACCTATTTCGTTTATCACCAATGGGTCAGCAACATTTTTACCATATTCAAAAATGGTCTTAAAGGCCTCCTTAGCAAATTCATAGTATTTACCTTCTTTTTCAGCATATAGGGCAGCCTTATGGAGTTTATGGGTGTTAAACTTTCTAGTTTTATTTTTATAAACCAACCCATATTCTGCACCTAATCTTTCAATCCTCCTATAGCTCATATCTATTTTTTCTTGGGCTATATGATTAGATAAATCATCACCTTCATCAGACAAATCAAGATCTAATTCATAAGGTAACCATTCAATATTTATATTAGGCTCTTCTTTCTTCAACTTTTCAGCTATAGAAAATCCTATATAACAAAATGGGCAAGCAAAATCAGAAAAAATTTTAATGTTCACTGAATCACTCCTTATCAATAGTAGTATTTTTAATATACCCATTATAGGTTTTGATTAACAAAGACTGGGGATTGTGATAATATGAATATATGTAATAATAATTAACAGAAAGAATACTAATAATTGAAGGCTAATAATAAATGTGTATTTTAAACTCTTTATTTGGGAGGATATATATGAAAAAATCCAAGTTTTTTACTTTAGCTATAATAATTGTTTTCATAGGATGGTTGTTTTTATATGAAAAACCTACTATAAAAGGTTTTTATCAAGGTGAAGCCAATGGATACTTTGTACAGATCCTCATTAGAAAAGATGAGGGCATTTTTGTTGAATGGATTGATAATAGGGAAGTTGATAGGGGGACTTTCAAAAAAATTAATGATAAATCCTATAGTTTTGAAAGTGATAGACAAAGCTTCCAGATTGAATTAAATAAGGACAACTCCTTTGAGATATTTATTAATAATATAAATGGCATTAACCCAATTATTATGAAAAAAGTTTCATCAGAAGATACTTGGATAGAGTTTGGAGAATTTGATGATGTTGAGGAGTATAAAGGATTGTTGGATTAAATTTAAAGTCATTTCTTAGAGCACACATTATTTCCATATTGGGTAAGGTAGAATTAATATTCATCAAATAATATTTATGATGGTGGGGTGAGTGTTAATGAAATGTAAAAGAATCATTTTCCTTGTATTGGTACTGATAATTGGTCTGTTTTTGGCTGCCTGTTCCAAGAATAATGACTACTCTCCCAAATTAATGAATAGGGAAGGGATTCAGCCTTACAAACTTTCAAAAAGAGAGAAGTATTTATTAAGGTCCTTTGGCATGGAAAAAAATTCGCAAATTTTAACTTTTAAAGCACCAAAAGAAGCTATATCAATGGATATAAATGTCTATAAACTTGGAGATGACTATAAGTGGGAAACAATTGGTGGTGTAGGGGTTTCAATAGGCAAGGAGAGAATACCTATTGACCAATTAATTGGAACCTTTACCATGCAGTTAAGGGAGAACTATGCAATGGACTTCAATGTAAATCTTGCTGGAACTTCCTCTTTCAAAACTGATGAAATAATACTTGATACAGAAATAATGATGTCTATGAAAAAGTTTTTACAAGATTATCAGATGATTGAATTAGATAAGGAGATCCCCGTTACTCTTATGGTTTATACTGGGGATACAAGTATGAGGGTCTTCATTCTTCAGGATTATTTTGAGCCTTCTAAATTTGAAGGGATGGACTTAGTACAGGTGGTCACATTAACATTCAGAGCTGAATAAGGAGGGGTATTGTGAAAAAGACTATTGTTTTATTATTTATTGTATTTTTAATATTTTCAGTTATAGGATGCACAACAACTGCAGAAGAAATAGAAGAAGTAACAGGCTATATAGTCATAAAAGATAATGTTTTACACCTTCGCCAAGTTGAAATTGTACATATCGACGATAAGGAGATAATGGATGAATTTAATTTGACTGAGGAAGACATGCCAAATGGATATGCAATTCTAAGGAAAAATCAAGCAGATGAAACTTATGAATTATCTGATGAGGTTGAATATATATTCACAGATATAAACCTAAACTTTATTGAAGAGTCAGAAGCAGAAGGCAACAGATTATATACTACAAGAAAAATAGAGGAGTTTCTTATGCACTTGGGAGATTTAAACAAGATCCCACTTTCTGAACAAAAGATACCTTACTTCATTAAGATTAAAAATGGGAAGGTAATTAGTATTGAAGAAAAATTAGAGTACACTATTTAGATAATATTTTGTATGGTAGTATTCGTTTTGGAGACGACAGCTTGTAATTGTGAAAAGTATAAAACCATCTAATTAAAGAGAAAAGTATATACAAGGAAAACGTAAAAATGGAAGATGATGATCTCCACCATCAGGGCATATATAGGATCAAATTTCCCTCTAGCAAGTATTTAGAGAAGAATTAAAAGGTGGTTTCTCTTGTTGTAAAATTCAATGATGAAATTGTGATAATTCCATTAGATTCTATCGAGGTAATTGATTAAATCTATTATATAAGGGGGTAGAGATGAAAAATAATATTAGGGCACTATTATTACATTTTATAATTGTAATCATATCCTTTATACTCTTAGCTATATTTGTTGCCACAGGGCCCAAGCTTGGTAAATACACTACTAATATTGTGACTAGGGTACTTGTAGGGGTAATGCTTTTACTTGCTTATGTTTTTTCTGGTACATTATTATATAGAAATACGGGTAAAAAATTTGACTTTTTCGTAGGTTCTTCTATTGGGATTATAGGCTTAGCTTTATGGATTTATACATTTTCTAAAGCAGGTGTGAAACTATTTGAGACAATACCGGAAGAGCTTAGTGGGTGCTGGGTCTTGATGAATATTTACTATACACCTTTTACTTTTTTAGATTTCCTTTTTGGCTTACCTAATATACCAATAATATCACTGCTTAGGAACATTGTACCAACTATATTAATGGGACTTGGATTAAAGTATAAAAGGTTGAAATATAAATATAGATAAATGTAATTATGCATTAGTTATAAAAGTTACATCAGTATGGTTATTAGATTTAACCAAAATGAGTCGACGATTGCTACAGCCCATGTTTTTCGGTCTAATGAAAATCCAGAAGAATATATTTTGTATATGAATAAGGTTCATTGGACAACACATTCAAAACTTATAGATTTAGTAGAGTTAATCGAATAACTGGCAATAGGCCACATTCTTTAGTTCAAGGGTGTATAAGTTTATGATGATAGTAATTAAGATAGGGGGAGAAAGTCGAAATGTCCAACAATGACAACAATAATGATAACTTTAAGGGTGATAAGGGAAATTCTATAGGTCTTGGCCTAATATTTGGTACTGCATTTGGTATGATAGTAGGAACCATATTTAAAAAATTGTCATTGGGAATAACAATTGGATCTAGTTTAGGACTTGTTTTAGGTATAATAGTAGCTTACAATAAAAATAAGTTTTATAAATGATTAGGAAATAGATCTTTCAATTATAGACACACCATTTATATAGTGTGCATAATCAGACAAGAATTAGAAATTGAGAATAATATAGGTAATAACAGCTTTATACTATTATTGACATAATAGAGCTTGTGTAAGGTGGAATATCTTGAAGAGAAATAGACTATATGTACTCATGAAGTACTAATAGTATCCCAGCTTACCTTATTAAAAAAGATTAATAGTCTTGAAAGTGAAATTAAATATACAAAGAATAAAATGAATAGTCTATATGATAACCTTAGAAATTATATAGTGGTGTTCAAGCCATATACTATCAGTTGCAATTACTAACATGGTTGATA
>JAAYQJ010000060.1 GCA_012519355.1 Tissierellia bacterium
CAAAAGCTTTCCAAAAATGATGGGGGAATGAAATATATGTGTTTGGTAGTAATTAATTTTTTTTCTAACGTATTAGATACGTGTTTAGTTTTCTATTTTATAATAGTAGTTTTAAATAAGAAGGATCTTAACATTAAAAAAACTATTTTGTATATGACTGGATTGATACTATTTAATACCATAACAAATACTGGATTAGGTTTGGTAAATTTCCTTGGATTCCTTATTATAGTGACTGCATCAACTATTGTTTACTCATACTTACTAAAGGAATCCTTTGTAGGTGTTATTATGTATACTAATGCTGCAACAGTACTAATAGGGGTTACAGACATTATTTCTGTTATCACAATAAGTATAGTTTTTAATGTATTACCATCTACCTTAATGGAGGCAAATATCTATAGGATTTTAGGAATAATGCTTGCTAAAACCATGCTTTACTTAATAATTAAATATCCACTTAAAAAGATAAAATTACCTCGATTTGTTGATTTTAAGTTAAGAAATAGTATTTCTATTATACTTCTTTTCAATGTGCTTATTATTTACATGACTTTTACCATATATTTACAATTGAAGAACAAAACTTTACTGGTATACTTATATGTAATAGGACTGGGATTGGGGACAATAATATTTAGTTGGATTATGTATAAAATGACTAAAGAATCAATACAACGCAGTCATCAAGAGATAATCTGGAGGTTAAAAGAGGAAGAATTTTATAAGAAAAACTTTTATATAAAAAATATGAAGGATATTCTACAAACGATTAGGTGCCAAAGGCATGAATTAAATAATTACCTTTCCACCCTTTATGGTTTAGTTTATCTAGAGAGCTATAATGAAGTGAAAGAGTATATTAGTAAGATAAATGATAGGATATCAATTATGAACAGTATAATAGAGACAAATAACCCTGTTATTACTGCAATACTAAGTTTACAGAAGAATAAGGCATTTAATGAGGGTATTGAAATGGAATTAGATTTAGGTGAGTTGCCTGAAGAATTACCCTTTGATCCCTTAGACTTGTCCATTATTATTGGAAACTTATTAAATAATGCCGTGGAAGCCTGTGTATCATTAGGGAAAGACCAAGTAAGGAAGATTCAATTTTACATGGGCATTGAAAAGGAAAAGTTAAGGATCCATGTAAAAAATTCAAAATCTAACCTAAGGAAGTTAGATGCTAAGGAATTGTTAGGTAGATTTACTACTAAGGAAGATAAGGAAAACCATGGCTTTGGATTAAGGAATGTGGATATAATAGTAAACCAATATGATGGGACTTTAGATTTAGAAGACCTGGGGGATGAATTTAAGGTAGATATTACCCTTCCTATGAATAGAGAGCTTAATTATGATGTTAGTGCAATTACTTAATTAAAATATTTAAAAGTGGTTTAAAAGTGGGAAGAGGCAAAGGTATGAAGTACAAAAGATATCTACTCAACTTAGTAGCAGCCTTATCTTTAGTAGCTGCTAAGGCCAGTGTGGGAACCAACAGCTGGGTATTCTTTTATCAGCCTAGAATGCCAAAAAGTTTAAGAAAGTAAGTTTAAATGAAGAATCTCAAGGTTAAGCCTTGGGGTTTTTCATTTTATTGATTCAAAAAAGTCACACAATTTCGACATAAATTTCAAACTTGTCTTTTTATAATTAATAAATTAGAATATAATATTAAGATACAGAAAGTATTAATAATTCACATGTAGTTATACTAATAGTATGCTTAATAAACTAATTGAGTATAGAAAAGGAGGAAATTGTTTTGGAATTTGTTGGTGAAGGTTTAACTTTTGATGACGTGCTTTTGCTTCCAGGGAAATCGGAAATTTTGCCTAAGGATACAAATATTAGCACCTATTTAACAAGAAATATTAAATTGAATATACCCCTTATGAGTGCTGGAATGGATACAGTAACGGAATCTAAGATGGCAATTGCTATGGCTAGAGAAGGTGGTATAGGAATAATCCACAAAAATATGTCCATAGAAAGGCAAGCCTTAGAGGTAGACAAAGTTAAAAGGTCAGAACATGGTGTAATTACTGATCCCTTTTTTTTATCCCCAGACCATAGTGTTTCAGACGCTTTAGAATTAATGGAAAGATACCATATTTCCGGTGTCCCCATAACAGATGAAAAAGGCAAACTGGTAGGGATTATTACCAATAGGGATATTAGATTTGAAAAGGAAATTACAAAGAAGATAGATGATGTAATGACCAAAGAAAATCTAGTGACTGCAAGAATTAATATATCAATGGATGAGGCCTTAGATATTATGAAACAACACAAAATAGAAAAGCTTCCCTTAGTTGACGATGATTATAAACTAGCAGGATTAATTACCATAAAGGATATAGAAAAGTCAATCCAATATCCTAATTCTGCTAAGGATGATACAGGAAGACTTTTAGCAGGAGCTGCAGTAGGTGTAACAGCTGATATGATGGAAAGAGTGGAGGCTCTTGTAAAGTCTAAGGTAGATGTTATAGTAGTAGACACTGCCCATGGACATTCCAAGGGAGTATTAGATGCTGTGGCTAAAATTAAGATAGAATACCCAAGTTTACAAGTAATTGCAGGGAATGTGGCAACTGCTGAAGCTACAATAGACTTAATTAAGGCAGGTGCAGATGCTGTAAAGGTAGGTATTGGACCTGGTTCTATTTGTACAACAAGGGTAGTAACTGGTGTCGGTGTACCTCAGATTACAGCTGTAATGGAATGTGCTAAGGCAGCTAAGGAATATGGTATTCCAGTAATTGCAGATGGTGGAATCAAGTATTCAGGAGATATAACTAAGACACTTGCAGCAGGTGCCAGTGTAATTATGGCTGGTTCCTTATTTGCTGGAACAGATGAAAGTCCAGGTGAAGAAGTATTATATGAAGGAAGAAGATATAAAGAGTATAGAGGTATGGGGTCTGCAGGAGCTATGGATGCAGGAAGTAAGGATAGGTACTTCCAAGAAAATGTAAAGAAATATGTACCAGAGGGAGTAGAAGGTAGAATCCATTATAGGGGTCCTCTTGGAGATGTAGTTTATCAATTAGTAGGTGGACTAAGATCTGGTATGGGATATATTGGAGCAAGAAATATTGAAGAATTGCAGGAAAAGGCAAGGTTTATAAAAATCACATCAGCTTCTTTAATAGAAAACCACCCTCACGATGTTCATATAACTAAAGAAGCACCAAACTATAGTAGAAGATAAATTTAATAGTTAATAGTAAATAGTGAAAAGTGAATAATTGGTAGTGTTAAGCTTTTAAGTCTAAGTAGCAGCGAATTTATTCGCTGCTTACCTAAATTATTTACTATTGACTAAAACTAGACCCCAAAGCATGATAGTAATATTGTCCATTCTCAATTGTCAATTGTCCATTGTATAAAAGGAGGGAAATATGGAAGATTTTATTAAAAGGAGTATAGAAGATATAAATAGCCAAATAGGCAATGGCAAAGCCCTATGTGCCCTATCTGGTGGAGTGGATTCTTCTGTAGCAGCAGTATTAGTTCATAAGGCCATTGGTGACAATTTAACCTGTATATTCGTAGACCATGGACTATTAAGAAAAAATGAAAGAGAAGAAGTAGAAAGAGTCTTTAGGGACGAATTTCATATGAACTTAGTTGTGGTTGATGCAGAAGATAGATTTTTAGGAAAGTTAAAGGGAGTAACTGACCCTGAAGCAAAGAGAAAGATAATAGGGGAAGAATTTATTCGAGTATTTGAAGAAGAACAAGGTAAGCTTGAAGGCTTTGAATTTTTAATACAAGGAACTATTAAATCGGATATTATAGAGTCAGGAACTAAGGGAAAAGTAGCTGTTAAATCTCATCATAATGTAGGGGGCCTGCCAGAGGATG
>JAAYQJ010000061.1 GCA_012519355.1 Tissierellia bacterium
AAACATAAGACAAAGGTGATTTAAAGGAGGAGAATACAATAAGGATAATAGAGGGATTAGTTTTACTAAAGGATTTAGATGATAGCTTTATTATAGATTTAAGGTATGCAAGTACAAATAACTTCACTGGAAAAATCATATATCCATTACATGTATGTGCCATAAGGAAAGAAACAGGAGAAAAACTAGTCAAAGCCCATAATATATTTAAAAAGGATGGCTACCGTATAAAGGTCTGGGATGCCTATAGACCCTTACATGTACAGAGGTTACTCTTTGAGGCCTGTCCCTATAATGACTATGTGGCAAAACCACCTGAAAAACCAATTACATCTGGATTTAGGACTAGACATAATAATGGGATGGCAGTAGATGTTACCCTAGTAGATAAGGATGGAAATGAGCTTGAAATGCCTAGCGACTTCGACGACTTTACTGAAAAGGGCAAGCTAAACTATGAACACATGACAAAGGAAGCTAGAAAAAATGTAGATTATCTACATGAAGTCATGAACAGGGTAGGCTTTAGGTCTTATGTAAATGAATGGTGGCATTTTGTAGATAATATAGAAGAACCAACTCCTTATTTGGATATTCCCTTAGATGTTTTTCTTTAACTGACTTTGAAGGAGTGTATTTAGATGAAGATAAAAGACATACAGGTAGGAAAAATAACTGTAGCTTTAAAAAAACCATTTAAAACTGCCCTTAGAACAGTACATAGTATTGAAGATGTGGTAGTAAAAATAATAACTGATACAGGCCATGCTGGTTTCGGTGAAGCTGCTCCAACAGCTGTCATTACTGGAGATACCTTTGGGTCTATAAAAGCAGCCATAGAAGATTATATTAAGCCAAATATCATAGGATTAGAAATAGAAAATATCGAAGAAATAATGAAGAGGATTGATAAGTCCCTACTTAAAAATACTAGTGCCAAAGCTGCTGTGGATATAGCCGTCTATGATCTTTTTGGTCAATACCATAAGTCTCCTTTATATAAACTCTTAGGTGGATATAGGGAGGAAATAATCTCTGACCTTACCATAAGTGTAAACTCACCTGAGGAAATGGCAGAGGACAGTATCGAAGCTGTAAAACTAGGATATAAGACCTTAAAGATTAAGGTAGGCCTTGATTCTCAGATGGATATGAAGAGAATCCAAGCCATAAGAGATGCAGTTGGCTATGAAGTAGACTTAAGACTAGATGCAAACCAAGGCTGGTCTCCTAAGGAGGCAGTAAAAACCATTAGAAAAATGGAAGATAGGGGCTTTAATATTGAATTAATAGAACAACCTGTCCAGGCCAATGATTTAGAGGGATTAAAATATGTTACAGACAATGTATTTACCCCTATTTTAGCAGATGAAGCTGTATTTTCTCCACTAGATGCTATTAAGATAATACAAAATAGGGCAGCAGATTTAGTCAATATTAAACTGATGAAAACTGGTGGAATCCACAATGCCTTAAAGATTTGCTCCATAGCTGAAGTCTACGGTGTAGAATGTATGATAGGATGTATGTTAGAAAGTAAATTAAGTGTCAGTGCAGCAGTCCATTTGGCAGGAGCTAAGAGCATAATAACCAAAATCGATTTAGATGGACCTCTACTATGTAGGGAGGACCCAATTGTAGGTGGACCTAGCTTTAATGACTCTAGGATTACTTTAAACAATAAGCCCGGTCTAGGCTTTGAGACCATAGGCAATTTAGAATTTTAAACATATATCCCCTATAAGTGGGAAAGAAACTATTAAGTGTTATAATTATTACAATTATAAAATGTGCAAAAAACATAAGGTTTGGAGGGTGATAAAAAGGAAAGGAGGGAAATTAGTATAAGAATTGCTTTTAATATTAAAGTAATTAATTAATAAAAGGGGGAGAAAAATGAAAAAATTATTAGCCTTAATGCTAGTGCTTATGTTAGTTTTGTCAGCTTGTTCACCAAAATCAGAAGATACTACGTCTAGAGACGAAATAAAAGAATATTCAGTTCTATACTCTGGTGAAATAACAACATTAAATTATTTGGTAACCTCAACTACAGCAGAGTTTGCTTTAGCGGCAAACCTAGTAGATAGTTTAATTGACTTTGATAAATACGGAGTGGCAATTCCTGGTCTAGCAACTGAATGGGAAAGCTCACCTGATGGATTAGTATGGACATTAAAAATCCGTGAAGGTGTTAAGTGGGTAACCCATGATGGTACAGAATATGCAGAAGTTACAGCCCATGACTGGGTAGATGCTGCAAAATACTTATTAAACCCAGCTAACGAATCAAAAACTGCAAATATCTTCTACAGTGTAATCAAAAATGCAGAAGAATATTACAATGGCGAAATAACCGATTTTAGCCAAGTAGGAGTTAAGGCAGTATCCGATTATGTACTTGAATATACTCTGAAAAAACAAACTCCATACTTTGAATCCATGTTAAACTATGTATGCTTCCTACCAGCTAATGGAGCCTTCTTAGAGGAAGTGGGAGATAAGTTTGGTACAGACAATGTTAACTTCCTATATAACGGAGCTTATATAATGGAAATATTTGAACCACAAACTAGAAGAGTTCTTGCCAAAAACCCAAACTACTGGGATAAGGATAACATATTCATAGATAGGATTAATATGACCTACAACCAAGAAGCAGCAACCTTAGGACCTGAGCTATTCGCACGTGGAGAGGTTGACTATGCAGGTATACCAGCCTCCCTAGTAGAAGAATGGATGCAAGACCCAGCGAAGAAAGATATGATTAGACCTAATAGAACTAGTTTCTATAGTTACTTCTATGCTCTAAACTTCGATCCTAAGTTTGATGATGAATATGAACCAGAAAACTGGAAGATTGCAGTAAATAACCGTAATTTCCGTAAATCACTATTCCATGCCCTAGACAGGGTACCAGCCATGACAACTGCAGAACCATATAACCCAGAACAAAGACTATCAAACACTGTTACTCCAAAGAACTTCGTAGACTTTGATGGAACTGATTATACAGAATATGGAAAGCTAAAAGACTTTACCAATACAGACTCCTTCAATCCAGACTTAGCAGTAAAGTTTAGGGATGAAGCTAAGAAGGAGCTAGAAGGAAAAGTATCATTCCCAATAATAGTTTACATGCCATATAACTCTGGTAGTACTGAGTGGGCTAACAGGGCTCAGGTTATAGAGCAACAAATGGAAAACTTACTAGGCACAGACTATATAGATGTAGTAATAGATGCTAAACCACCAACAAACTTCCTATCAGAAGTTAGAAGATCTGGTAAATATGCATTCTTAGAATGTAACTGGGGACCAGACTATGCTGACCCTGAAACTCACACAGATCCATTCTATCCAGGTGGAACTTATAACTTCCCAGAATATGTGGAAGGCTATAATGAGCCTAATGGAAACAAGAGATATACTAATTTAGTAGATGCAGCTAGGGCAGAAGTTAATGATTTAGATAAGAGATATGCCTTATTTGCAGAAGCTGAAGCTTTCTTAATAGAAGAAGCCTTTATTATACCTTATGCCTTAGGTGGCGGTGGATACTCTGCAAGCAGGTTAAATCCATTTGAATCACAATATTCACCATTTGGTGTATCACCAGAAAGATATAAGGGCCAAAAATTATTAGATAAGCCAATGAATACAGAACAATACTTACAAGAACTAGAAAAATGGGAAAGCGAACGTATAGAAGCTTTAAAAAATGCTAAATAATAGTAAATAGAAAATAACCTAGGATTACTTCTAGTAATCCTAGGTTAAAAATTAATTACTTAAACTTCTACTACATATTCTTACAGAATATAAATCTTACAGAATATAGTTGACAGATTGAAAGAGGGGGAAAAAATGCTCAAATACTCGATAAAAAGGCTATTGCAATCCTTATTTACCCTATTCATCATAGTTACAGTCGTATTTTTACTTATGAGGCTATTACCTGAAGAAGGATATTTTGGTGATGCCTATGAAAAGCTTGATGAAGCACAAAAAGAAGCCATCCTAACTAATATGGGTTTAAGGGACCCAATGCATATACAATTGATGAACTTCTATAAGAACCTGATAAAGGGTGACTTAGGTGAGTCCATTACCTTTAGGCCAAAGGTACCAGTCATGGAAATAATAAAGGATAAGGTTCCCTATTCACTATACTTTGGATTGGCTTCCATTGGAATTTCCTTACTAGTAGGGGTAGGTTTAGGTATTGCCATGGCCAGAAACAAATCTAAATTCTGGGACAAATTTGGTACTGGCTATGTAGTGTTCATAAGGGCCGTACCAGCAGCAGTATACTTTCTATTTAAACAGATATATATCACTGGAGTTTTCAAACTACCTATGCTTTTCAAGATTGACAATCCTAAGACCTGGATTTTACCAACTATATCCATGTCCTTAGGTGGTATAGCCAGTTATGCCATGTGGATAAGAAGGTACATGGTAGATGAGCTAAATAAGGATTATGTAAAATTAGCTAGGGCAAAGGGCTTAGAGAGTAAGAAGATCATGGTAAGGCATGTCTTCCGTAATGCCTTTGTTCCTATGGCACAATATTTGCCAGCTACAATTCTTTTTACCATAGCAGGTTCCATCTATATAGAATCCCTATATTCCATACCTGGTATGGGTGGCCTCTTGGTTGAAGTAATCAAGAGACAGGACAATACCTTAGTCCAGGCCCTAGTACTTATCTACTCATCCATAGGTATAGTAGGACTTTTCCTAGGAGACATATTAATGGCCATATTCGATCCTCGTATCAAATTACAACGTAAAGGGGGCGCTAGATAATGGGTAAAGGTGCAGTAAACAAACTAAGAAACAATGTTGAAAACAGCTTAAATGAAGATGAACTATTTGAATTTGCAGAATTCGATGAAGAAGAGGCTAAACGGGGCGGTTATTCAAACTATTCATATTGGCGCTCTACCTGGAAGGTCTTTATTTCAAATAGGCTAGCTGCCTTCCTATTGATTTTAATAGCAGTCTTACTGGTATTTACTTTTATTCAACCCCAATTGCCTAACCAGAAGTCACCAACTAAAATCCATAACCATCCAGAGACCAACCTACCTCTAAAGAATGTAAAACCAAATGAGGAGTTTTGGTTTGGAACTAACTCCATCGGCCAAGACCTTTGGGCCCGTGTTTGGAGCGGTACCAGGACTTCATTGTTGATTGCTATAATAGTTGGTTGTTTTGAGGCAGTAGTAGGAATAACCATAGGGGCCTTATGGGGTTATGTAAGATGGCTAGATAGGCCTATAACCGAAATCTACAATATAATTAACAATATTCCTAAGACCATAATATTGATTTTAATGACCTATATACTAAAACCCAGTATGTTCACAATGATATTTGCCATATGCTTGACTTCATGGATAGATATGGCCCGTTTCGTAAGGAACTTGACTATAATCATCAGGGATAGGGAATATAACTTAGCCTCCAAGTGTTTAGGTACTCCCACAAGGAGGATAATCACTAAGAACCTACTACCCTACTTAGTTTCAGTTATCATGCTAACAATTGCCCTATCAGTTCCTTCAACAATTGGATACGAAGTATTCCTTACCTATATAGGCTTAGGTTTACCTGTTAGTACTCCTTCCTTAGGTAACCTAATAAATGAGGGAAGGCTTTTAATATTAAACCCATCACAAAGATACCAGTTGATCTTCCCTGCCATAGTAATATCGATAATAACTATTTCCTTTTATATTTTGGGTAATGTGTTTTCAGATGCAGCAGATCCCAAAAACCATGTTTAGGAGGTGGACTATATGGAAGATAGAAAAGTTATATTATCAGTAAGGGATTTAGTAATTAAGTTCAGACTAAGAGGAGATATACTAACTGCCATTAGGGAAGCCTCTTTAGATTTATATGAAGGAGAAAGTCTTGCCATAGTAGGAGAGTCGGGATCTGGAAAGTCAGTATTTACCAAGAGCTTTATGGGCCTCTTAGATGCCAATGGTTGGATAGATGCTGGCAGCATAATCTTTGAAGGAGAAGATTTAGCCCAATATAAGATCGAAAAGGACTGGCTAAAGATTAGGGGTAAGAAAATAGCCATGGTCTTCCAAGACCCAATGACCTCCCTAAACCCCTTAAAGACCGTTGGGAAACAAGTACAAGAAGCCATTGAACTCCATCAAGGTATAAAGGGTGAGGAGGCCAAAGACTTGGCCATAAGCATACTAGAGGATGTTGGGATACATGACCCTGAAAATAGGTATAAGCAGTATCCCCATGAGTTTTCTGGTGGTATGAGGCAAAGAGTTGTAATAGCCATAGCAGTCGCTTGTAATCCACAGATTCTAATATGTGATGAGCCTACCACTGCCTTAGACGTGACCATCCAAGCTCAGATATTGGAGCTATTAAAGGGGCTTAAAGACAAGTACAATCTAACTACCATATATATTACCCATGACCTGGGTGTTGTTGCCAATGTGGCAGATAGGATAGCAGTCATGTATGCAGGAGATATAATTGAAATAGGCAAATGTGAAGAAGTATTTTATAACCCTCAACATCCCTATACCTGGGCCCTATTATCATCCCTACCTCAACTAGGAGTTAAGGGGCATGATCTATTTACTATAAAGGGAACTCCCCCAAACCTATTTTATGAAATTAAGGGAGATGCCTTTGCTCCAAGAAATCCTAGGGCCTTAAAAATAGATTTTGTAAAGAGACCACCATATTTCCAAGTTAGCCCTACCCATAAGGCAAAAACTTGGCTACTAGACCCTCGTGCTCCAAAGGTGGACCCACCAGAATCTATAAGGGTACTAAGACAGCAATGGGAGGTTGGAAATAATGGATAAGAAAAAAGAAGTTTTATTAGAAGTTAAAAACTTAAGAGTAGAATTTGGTAAGAGAAGGAAGAAGTTTGTTGCTGTAGATAATGTTAGCTTCCATATCTATAGGGGTGAGACCTTTGGCTTGGTAGGTGAGTCTGGCTCGGGAAAAACCACCATAGGGAGGGCCATTATCCGCTTAAATGAAACAGCTGAAGGAGAAATCATCTTCGATGGAAAGAAGATAAATGGTAATATCGATAAGGAATTAGATAAGGAAGTAACTAGAAGGATTCAAATGATCTTCCAAGACCCTATGGCCTCTTTAAATGAAAGGGCAAAGGTTGAATATATAGTATCTGAAGGCTTATATAATTTAAAAAATTATAAGACAGATGAAGAAAGAAAGGCAAAGGTAGAAAAGGCCATGTTGGACGTAGGTCTATTACCTGAGTTTTTAAGCCGCTTTCCCCATGAATTCTCTGGTGGACAAAGACAGAGAATTGGAGTGGCTAGAGCCATAGTTATGGAACCTGAGCTAATAATTGCAGACGAGCCCATATCAGCCCTAGACGTTTCCATTCGTGCCCAAGTCTTGAATCTAATGGCAGACCTGCAAAAGAAGAAGGGCTTAACCTACCTATTCATAGCCCATGACCTTTCTGTAGTTAGGTTTATAACAGATAGGGTTGCTGTAATCTACAAGGGTAAAATAGTGGAACTGGCTGAGACTGAAAGGCTTTACAGGACTCCACTTCATCCCTATACCAGGTCCCTATTCTCGGCAATTCCTATACCAGACCCTAGGAAGGAAAGGGCTAAAAACTTAGAGGTCTATGACCCTAGCTGTCATCATGACTATGATAAGGACCCACCAAGATGGGTAGAAATAGAGCCTGAGCACTTTATCCTAGCAAACGAAAGAGAATTAGAAGAATATAGAAAAATGCTAGCGAAAAATGGCGTACAGGCAATTGGCTAAGATAATTCTAATATTATTGGGGGTTTTGATATTAATGGGCGGATGTAGTAAGCAAGAAGTGGAAGAAGTTTTCTATGACAATAGGTTGATTATAAATAGGGAAGAAGATTTTAATAAGGGAGAAAAAGAGAATATAAAGCTTAATAATGAAGGGGAAATAGTCTTAGATAAACTAGCTACTGAAGGAAAATATATTTCCCCAATTTTAAAAACCAAGGCTTTTAAGGATTTAGTAATGTCTTGGAATATAGATACACCCCATAGGACTGAAATAGAAGTACTAGTAAAAGTAAAGCTTGGTGAAAAGTGGAGTAGATGGTTCTCCTATGGAAAATGGTCCACAAGTGGAAACAGGGGTAGTGTAAGGAATCAAGCTGATGAAATAGCTAAGATGAGTATAGATACTTTAGAAGTATTAGGAGAAAATGGTGGTGACTCAATTAAATACTCAATTATCCTAAGCCGTGAAGATACTAGTATACCTAGTCCTAGGGTAAGAAACATATTTGTAGCCTTAAACCTAGTTGAGGAAGCAAGGCCTGTTTTAGCTTTAGATAAGACTTATCTAGTAGACTTAGAAGTACCTGAAAGATCTCAAATGCTAGTTCCTGAAATAGGAAATGTAATCTGTAGCCCAACTTCCCTTTCCATGGTGCTAGAATACTATGGCTACAAAATGGATACTGAGAAAGTGGCAGCCAATGTTTTAGACAAGGAATTTAATATCTATGGAAACTGGTCTTTCAATGCAGCCTATGGTGGGACTAAATGTAAATATTCCTATATAGAGAGATGTTCTTCTGTAGATGATATAAAGGAGAAAATCTCTAAGGGTATACCCCTTATAGCCTCCATTAAAACCAAAACTGAAGATGCCATTACTGGGGCTCCCCAAGCCTATCCCAGTGGACATCTTATAGTTGTTAGGGGCTTTACTATAAAGGATGGGGAAGAATATGTGATAGTAAATGACCCGGCTGCTAAGGAAGTAGAAAGTGTCCGGAGAGAATATAAGCTATCTGAATTTGAAAAGGCTTGGAATAGGATTATATATGTTTTAGTAGGAGAGCTTGATTAGACAAGAAGGGATTTTAATTATCCCTTTATTTGAAGGTGAAATTATGATAGATATTCTTATTAATGAAATTGAAAATTCACAGCTGGATTTATCTCTAGTTATTAAGGACTTAACTCAGAATAAATGGCTATTAAAATATAATGAAAGGGAAATATATCCCTCTGCAAGCCTTATTAAGGTTCCTATAATGGTTGAAGCCCTATACCAGGTAGAAAAAGGATATTATAGCTTAGATGAAAAAATTAAGATAAGTCCTGAGGATAGGATAAAATATAGCATAGTGTCTGATTTGACCATAGATGAATATCCTTTCATAGATTTAATAAGTCTGATGATAATAGTAAGCGATAATACAGCTACTAATGTCTTAATAGATTTACTTGGGCTAAATAATATTAACGAAAGGCTAAGAGACCTAAATTGCAAAGATACCATATTGCAGAGAAAGATGCTAGATTTTGAAAAGGCAAAGAAGGGGATGGACAACTTAACTAGCCCTATGGATATGGCATGGATTTTTGAAGCTATTTACAAAAAAAGCATACTTAAGCCTAAGTCCTGTGAACTTATGATAGATATATTAACTAAGCAAAAATATAGGGATAAACTAGGAAGATATCTTTCTGAGGATATACCTATAGCCCATAAAACCGGCAGCCTAACAGCTATAAACCATGATATTGGGATATTCTTCCTAGATAAGGTCCATTATTTAATAGGAATCTTTACTAAGAATGATAAGGATAATATATGAAATCAAACTATTGGGCGGATTTCCAAACTAGTATATGACAGTTTCATAAAATCAGAGAATACGATGAGGTGATGGATTTGAGTAAACCACAATGGGGAATATTATCAAAGACTCTAGTTCCAATAAATCTACATCCAAAATTTGATAGTGAAATGGCGGATGAAGGCTTATATGGCATGGTAGTAAAAATCCTTGAGGAAATGGAAGATGGTTGGTATTATGTAGAAACTCATTATGACTATTATGGCTATGTACATAGTTCAAATATGATTATGGATGATGAAAAAGCGAATACTTGGAAGGAAAAGGCTGACAAGGTAATATTTCATTCAGTAGCAGATATAATGTCCCAAGCTAGCTACAAGGGCTATGTAAAGGGAATCCTGACTAGGGGTGCAACAGTCATAACTACTGGCAATGAAAAGGACAATTGGACTGAAATACTCTTAGCAGACGGTTCTACGGGATGGGTTAGGTCAGTTTTTATAAGGGATAAGAAGACCAATTTTGATAAGAAGAATGAAGACCAAGTTAGGAAGGACCTAGTGGATACAGCCATGCTCTACTTAGGGACCCAATACAGGTGGGGCGGAAAAAGCCCCTTAGGCATAGATTGTTCAGGCCTGTGCTCCGTATCCTACCTATTAAATGGAATCATCATTTACAGGGATGCCAGATTAAAAGATAAATATATGAGAAGCATAAGCTTGGAGGAGATAAAAACAGGAGACCTCCTATTCTTCCCAGGCCATGTAGCCATGTATATAGGCAATAACAAATATATTCATTCCAGTTCCAGCCTCAATGGGGTAAAAATCAATAGTCTAAACCCAGAAGACGAGGATTACAAAGAAGACTTGGCAAAGACCATAACAGGAATAGGAACAGTATTTTAATAAATTATTTCTTGGAGACCTTAGCGTAAAGTTAGGGTCTTTTTATTTTTTGCTTGGAAAAGCCTGTTATTATAGTATAATTAATATTACTAGGAATGGACAATTATATTTGAGGGTGGTACTGTGACTTTTAGATCTGAAAACTTTGTAAAAATGTTTACTGACATGATGTCAGAAGGTTTTATAGTTATAGATAATAAAGGGAAAATCCAGGTATATAACCGTAAGGCCAAGGAGATTTTTGGTATTAGCAATAGCCTCCAGATTAAACACCAAAGGGGGAAGATAGAAGCAGGAGATATTGTAATTATAGGGGATAATGCCATTGGCCAAGATGACGGAAATTTACAGGGCAAATCCTTAAAGGCTATAGGTATAAAGAATACCAATATAAAGGAAGGGGATTCAATAATTGCACTTGGTACCTATAAGGAGGAGGGGGTTATTGACCCTATATTGAAACATCTGAAAAAAGACCATAATGAAGAACTCCTAGAGCTAGAAACCAATATTAAAGAGGTCTATATAAAGGCAAGGATAGACTTTGTCAATAGGATAATTTCTATACAAGTAAAAGATAATGTATATAAGATGCCCTATATTAATGCCATAGGCCATATGGTAGTTTTAGATGGGAAGACTTTAGAAATGAAGTTTTACCAAGGCCATGGATATACAGCCAGAGGGGAAAGCATCAATGATTTGTTAAAGGGAAGGGAATATATGGCCAAGGGCGAAGGGACTGAAAGCTTGGATGTAATAGGGAAGGATATTTTCGAAATCCATAAGTCTGATTATATGATACAGCAATTCTATAATGTGGCCAAAGGAGAAAATATTACCTATGTAGATAAGTTTGAAGAGATAAATGGTTATCCTACTATGTGTACCCTTTTGCCTGTAGAGGAAAATGGAAAGAGAATAGGTGCAGCCTTAAAGGTAGAGGATATTTCCCAGATTAAGAAAATCATTGCAGAGAGGGACCATGCCATTAGGGAACTTGAAAAGGCAGAAAACCAACTATTGGATGAAAGGGCATTAAATAAGGCATTTCCAAACTTTATAGGCAATAGTAAAGAGATTGAACATGTTAAGAGGATGGCCTTAAAAGCTGCCAAAACTAACTCCAATATATTGATACTAGGTGAAAGTGGAACAGGTAAGAGTATTTTAGCCAAGGCCATCCATGAAAATAGTAAATATAAGGACAAGCCCTTTGTCCATGTAAACTGTGGGGCCATACCATCCACCTTATTGGAGTCGGAACTATTTGGCTATGAGAAGGGAGCCTTTACAGGAGCCAGGTCAGAAGGCAAAAAGGGTTTCTTTGAGCTGGCTGATGGGGGAACCCTGTTTTTAGATGAAATAGGAGAAATACCTCAAAGCCTTCAGGTTAAACTATTGGAAGCCATCCAGGAAAAAAGCTTCTATAGGATAGGGGGAACTGAGAGGATTACTGTTAATATTCGAATAATATCTGCTACAAATAAAAACTTAGAAAAGGAAATGCAGAGAGGTAGGTTTAGGGAGGACTTATACTATAGGATTAATGTTTTCCCAATTTGGATACCAGCTTTAAGGGAAAGAAGGCAAGATATCCTCTCCCTAGTAGACTTCTTACTTCCCAAAATTTGTCAAGACCTAGCTACCAAGATTAAGGGCATATCTACTGAAGCCATGAACTTACTATTAAGCTATGATTGGCCTGGTAATATTAGGGAGTTGGAGAATATACTAGAAAGGGCAGTAAATCTAGCAGAAGGAAATAATATCCTTTCTAAACATATTACAATAGAAGATAAGAAAGCCCAAGAAAAGGCAAATGAAATAAAAGACTTAAAATCATATCTAGAAGACCAGGAGAAGAAGGTCATTGTCAATACCCTCTCCTATTTTAAGGGAGACAAAAAGAAGGTTATGGAGGCTCTAAATATCAGCAAAACTACCTTTTATGAAAAATTAAAGAAATATAATATAAAATAGTTACTAGGGGACTTATCCTTAGTAACTATTTCTTTTTTTCTATATACTTTACCATTTCCTTAGGCAGGGCCTTAATTTCAGAATATATAATGTCACTAAAATCTAAAGAGGACTTTTCATTGAAGTCATCTATAGGTGAAGCCTTTAAACTCCTTCCCATATCAATAAAATTTTCTATATCCCCCTGAATTAAACTTGTAAAAGTAGATTTCAAGAGAATTTGCCCATTGGAAATAAAAAACAATTTATATCCTTGACTAAGGGGTATTTTCAAGAGGATGTCCTTAGCTAATAAGGACTTGTACTCATTGATTCTCTTGTTTAAATATTTAAAACCATAGATTAAATCCCTATAATAGCCGGCAGAGGCAAATTTAAGTTGACAAGCTGCCTCATGCATATTCTTCTCCAGCCCATTAATAAATAGGGCCATTTCCTCTTGGCTAGAGAGGATACTTAGCAAGGCATCTTTATTTGCCTCAAAGGCCTCCTTGTCCATACTTATAGGCATAAGATTATATTGAAAGCTATAATTTTCACCATTTTTCACTATGGGATATAAATTTTTTAATGAATCAATTAGGCCAATTACAAAGGACCTTCTCCTAAAGGGACCAAAGGAGTTTTCTTCCCTATTATTTACAATGGCTAAGGGATTATAGATATTATAATCTTCGACTTTTAAATATATATACTTTTCATCATTTTTAAACTGGGCATTGAATATAGGCTTCATTTCCTTTATCAGTTCACATTCCAAGAGCCTTGCTTCTAAATGGGTATCCGTAATGATATACTCAATATCATGGATGAAGGATACCATCTTCTCTACCTTTTTCCAATTATGGTTTTTTGTAAAATATGATCTTACCCTATTTTTTAAGGAAATACTTTTTCCAATATAGATAACCTCTCCATGGGAATCTAACATTTTATATATACCTGGAAGGGCTGGAATATTATTTACTTTTTTGATTAAGTTTTCTGGGATATTATTCATTTTATCATCCTTTAAAGATTGATTGCTTTTACCTTATCTGATAAGATTAACAAAGAATAATTTACTAATATTATAGCATGAAAGTAAGATATAATGAATTTTTTGCAATGGAGATAGATAGGATGAAAAGATACAATAGCTTAAATGAAGAACTAAAAAGGGAATTTGGAAGCAAGGTAATGAAAATATCCATAGATGGAGGCTTTACTTGTCCCAATAGGGATGGGACCATAGGAGCTAGGGGCTGTATATTCTGTGGAGAAGAAGGCTCTGGAGAATTTGCAGGCTCTAGGTTAGACCCCTTGAAGGTTCAGGTAGACAAGCAAAAAAGGCTCCTATCCAAAAAGTGGAAGACTGATAAAATAATTATCTATTTTCAAAACTTTACCAATACTTATGGTCCAATAGAAAGGTTAAGAAAAATTTATTACCAGGCCTTGAGTATTGAAGGTGTAGTTGGCCTTGCCATAGCCACAAGGCCTGATTGTTTAAATGAGGATGTACTAGACTTACTATCTGAGATAAATAAGAAAACCTATTTGTGGGTAGAGTTAGGCCTTCAAACTATACATGAAAAAACCGCCAAATTCATTAGGCGGGCCTATCCTTTAAAGGTATATGATGAAGCCATAAGTAATCTAAAATCTAGAGATATAAGAGTAGTCACCCATGTAATCTTAGGTCTGCCAGGGGAAAGTAGAGAAGAAATCCTTGAGACCATTAGATATGTAGGTAACACCCAAACCTGGGGTATTAAACTACACTCCTTATATATACAGAAGGATACTGACCTATACTCCTACTATTTAAAAAACCCCTTCCCTATAATGACCAAAGATGAATACATTTCTTTACTTGTTGATGGCCTTACCCTATTACCACCTGATATGGTAATTCATAGGTTAACTGGGGATGGGCAGAGAGAATTACTATATGAACCTAAATGGACCTTAAACAAACTGGGAGTATTATCTTCCATAGATAGGGAGCTAAAGATAAGACAAAGCTACCTAGGAGAAAAGTATAAAAAAGTTTATCCCTAAGTAACCCTTCCATATATTTACGCATAGTATATTAATGCAAAGAATAAAAAAGAAGGGTGGGTAAAAATGACTAATACTAGAACATGTCCATCGGGAAGCTTTTCCTATACCATACGTTCTGGAGATACTCTATTTAATCTAGCCATGAAGTATAATACAACTGTAGAAGCTATTATGGCAATAAACCCAGGCATAAATCCAAACAACCTACAAATTGGTCAAATAATTTGTATACCTGGTGCTGTAGTGCCACCACCACCAACATGTCCAGCAGGAACCTTCTCCTATACTATTAGGTCAGGAGATACCTTGTATCAATTAGCCATTACCTATAATACAACAGTAGAAGCCATCATGGCAGTGAATCCAGGAATTAATCCAAATAATTTACAAATAGGTCAAGTAATCTGTATACCTAGAGGAGGCACACCTGTACCACCATGTGATGGATTTTATTATACAGTGAAGCCAGGGGACACACTATTTAGTATAGCAGCAGCCTTTAATATACCATTATCAGCCTTAATGGCAGCAAATCCAGGAGTAGATCCAAACAATCTACAAATTGGCCAGTTAATCTGTATCCCTAAGCATATGCCACCACCAATATCCTGTCCAGGTGGAACTGTTTATACAGTAAGGGAAAACGATAATTTAGGAACCATACTTTTAAGATTTAATATTTCCTATATGGACCTTAAAGCAGCAAATCCAAATGTAGACCTTGATATGTTAAAACCAGGCCAACATTTATGTATAATGCCCCATGAGGATATGGGATGCCCTTGTCCCAGAGGGACCATGCATTACACCATAGTTAGAGGAGATATTCCACAAAGCGGAGCCACAGTAGTAGCTTTAGCCCATAAGTTTAACACTTCAGTGTCAGAGCTAATGAAAATAAATCCAAACTTAGCTCCAGGAGATTTTGTAGTAGGTAAAGTAATTTGTGTTCCACACCACAAAGATTATCCATCAGCCTAGCTGATGGATATCTTTTTTTGTGGAAAAACCTGTTAGGGAGTGATAGAATAAAATAAATATTAGTACTTTGGGAAAAACTAATTAAATGACTACAAATTACCTGTAGACCAAGAGGGGGAAGAACAATGATTAAACCAAAGGCTTTAAAATTTGGGGATACAGTGGGAATTATAGCACCAGCTAGTCCTACGACAGATAGTAATATTAAAAAAGTTGAAAAGAAATTAAGTGAAATGGGCTTTAAGGTGAAAATGGGAAAAAGTGTCTATGAAAGGTATGGGTACTTATCAGGACCTGATGGTGTAAGGGCTGAAGATATCAATTCCATGTTCCGGGATGAAGAAGTAGATGGGATTATATGTATTAGGGGTGGATATGGAACTCCAAGAATACTTGACCTATTAGATTATGAAATTATTAAGGAGAATCCAAAGGTATTCATTGGTTATAGTGATATTACAGCATTACATATAGCCTTTAACCAAATTGCAGGCCTGGTTACCTTCCACGGACCTATGGCAGCCTCTGATATGTTAAGAAACTTTTCTGATTTCTCAAAAGACCACTTATTTAAAGCAGTTATGAATAAGGAAGCTTTGGGAAGGATTATTAATCCTGATGGAGAAGAGATAACTACCATAAATGGTGGAATAGGAGAGGGGGAAATTATAGGTGGAAACCTGTCTTTAATTGCAGACACCCTAGGGACTCCTTATGAAATAGATGTAAAAGGGAAAATTTTATTTATTGAAGAAGTAATGGAGGAGCCTTATAGGATAGATAGGATGTTAAACCAATTGAGATTATCAGGTAAGCTCAATGAAGCAGAGGCTATTATCCTAGGAGATTTCAACAAGTGTGAACCAGAAAAACCTAATGAGAGTCTGACCTTAGAAGAGGTCATAGATGACCATATTAAACCATTAGGCAAACCCACTATATATAATTTACAAGCTGGCCACTGCCAACCAATGGTTACCATACCCTTTGGAGTCAGGGCTAGGTTAGACGCAGATAATAAAGAACTAACAATCTTAGAAAATTCTATAGAATAATTAAAACCATGGCTCTTATGCCATGGTCATTTTATTCAAAGCTATTATTAATAATA
>JAAYQJ010000062.1 GCA_012519355.1 Tissierellia bacterium
AATAGTCTTATAAAAAAACCTGGCAATGAAGATGCAAGATTTGACAAAGAAGCTAGTAGGGCTAGTGAAAAGTTCGTAATATGCTCACCTAAAGACCGAACAAATTGGTTAAAACCTTCACTTAGAATTCCAACAATAGCTGGGTCTATATTGTAGATTGCTTCTTCAACCCTATCAAAGGTGGTAATTAGAAATGGTACTAGTTGTCTTTCATAGATGGATGGGATTATTGAGACAATCTTAGCAATCCTAGATATAAACCTGATACCTATAAAGGAAACTAAAACACCCACTGTACAATAAAATATCAAAACCGTAAAAAAAGACACAAGTTTATGTGGTAGTTTTGTAGACTGTGATAGTGACTTTGCTGGTTTATTAAGTAAATATGCTATAAAAAACGCAAGGATAAATGGACTCGCTAAAGAAAAGGCATATTTTAAAAATAAATATATCAAAATGACTATTAAAAAGACATATATTGTATTTATGATAAACTGCTTTTTCTTATTATATTGGTTCTCCATCCTTTACCTCCCCTATCATTATATAATCATTATACCACATTGATAAAAATGTATTAACCTAGCTTATCACCTTTTTCAACTATTTGATCTGGTTGAATTAATACTACCCCTTGTTTAGAATAAGTTCCTAATATAAGTACTTCTGAAACAAAGTCCGCTATTTGCTTAGGTGGAAAATTTACAACTCCCAAAACTTGTTTGCCTATTAAGTCATCCTTTTCATAGCATTCAGTGATTTGAGCACTGGACTTCTTTATACCAATTTCATTTCCAAAATCTACCCATAGTTTATAGGCAGGTTTCCTTGCCTTTTCAAAAAATTCCGCCTTTACTATTTCTCCTACCCTAATATCTAATTTCTTAAAATCCTCAAAAGTTGCCATTTAATTCCTCCTCTGTATTATAGATTATGTATTATGATTATTACTATAATATATTTTATTATATATGTATTAGTAGCTATTTTCTACAAAATACTTCATAATTATATAAATCCAGCAAGATTTTATAACTTATCTTGCTGGATTACCTTTATTAATTTTTTATAATAAGTTGAAAATTATTATGGTAATAGTTTTCTCCCCTTTATTTTTGATAAAAATATAAATCTAACTTCCTTGGTCCAGCCAAAATGTCTTTACCAACATATAATAAACCTTCCTCGTTTGCTTTTACACTCCATTTAATAAGCATAATATGCCCATCTACTATTTCTATGCCTGTAATACATCTTGGGTGAACACAACTACCATCATTAAAATATGGTTGTTTGCCTACTTCAGGGAAATATGGTCTATGATTATGGCCAGCTATTAATATATGTTTATTGTACCTAACCCATTGGGTTAATTTCTCTCCTACCCTAAATCTACTCTTATAATTCTTTGCAGTCCTAGTAGTGTCATTGAAACCATATAGTTCAAGTGGCCTCCAAAAATACCTAATTAAGAATCGTGTTATTGGCCAAATATCATAGTTTTTAAATTCAACTTGGTGTCCATGGACTAAGAAGATTTTACTATTATAATCTCTATAATTTAGCACCAGGCCCTCATGGACCTCTATATCCTTAAAAAGAGGGAAATTCTCATGGTCTCTTTCACTATAATAATAGTATAGGTTCTCTTCAACAAACTTTTTATCTTTCTTAACTATATCATGGTTCCCAAATATCATATAAAACCTATTATCTTCATAAAATTTTTTTATCAACCAAAATACATCACTATGCTCCCTTATTATTTCTTTAAAATCCCGCAATTCCCAGAGTTCATCCCCATCTCCTAATTCTATATAGGTGTAGTTTTTCTGATAATAATAGCTTAAGGCAGCAAAAAATACATTCTGATTTCTTGCAAAAGAATCAGACCAATTACCATCTCCCCTATGAAGATCGCTCATTATAATAATTTTAGAATTATCATCTATATCTATTTCTTTTGACTCATTAAAAATTTTTGTTAACCGGTTTAATATTCTCATACCTATCCCTGCCCAATATATTTATGATATTAGGCTATTCAAAGATATGAAGATGGTTACAATTTGAAAATACCTTTTGACTTTCCTACCATTACTATTTTTTCTAGCATATCAGGAGCAATTTCTTGTAACCCTATTATCTTATCTAATGTATTATCATACTCCTTTGTCAAGTCATTATATCTATTACATAATTCCCTGTTTCTATCCTGGATTATTTCATCAAACTTGCCATTCTTTGTAAAAGGCTGGGGTGACTTTGGTTTATCAAAAACAAAACTGACAGTTTTCTTATTGATCAATAGCTCATTTCTTTTATATCCAATCCTTAGTAAACCTTTCAAAAACCCATTTCTCATTCCTGTATTCTTAAATGTAATATTTACATTTGCTTTAAGTTCCCATGGTTGTGAGAATTCACCTAATTTAAACCCTGTTAGCCACCAATGCTTTCCTTTTCTTTTTATAATAGAAATATGGTTTTTAAAGAGTTCAAAGCTCATTTTTAACATGTTCTCATTATCAGCACAATCATATAAGGTCCAGTTAAAATATTCATTTGATAGGTCTGGTCTGTCTGTATAATAAATACCTATTTCAAAACCACTTGCTAAACTATACTGACCCTTCCAAAATTCTATCATCCAGTTTTTGTTATCATATTCAAAATAAATGGGTTCACTGTCTAGTACCATAAAGGATAATACTGCTGCCTCATCATATAGTCTTGTATATCCCATTTCCCGCTGCCATGGGTCGATTATTGTATATAATATATCTTGATGAGGGTCATAAGCTAAACCATAAGGCCTTAGAAATTCATTAAGACTAGCAATATCTTTAATTTTATTATTTTCTATTAACTCAAACATAAAAACCACTCCAATCAGTATGTTACTACATACTATTCTTGAAGTGGTTTTTTTGATAAAAATTTAGACAATTCAAGTACTATATATTTGAAATCTTTTTATCTATTGAATTCTTGTCCCCTAATTTGATTAATTCCCTTTCCAAGATTTCTAATTCTTTTTTATAGATTCCTAGAGCCATTTCCTGATTAGGTCTTAAGTGTTTTGGAATTTGGTCTAACATATTTTCACTATCCTCAATTAACTTTTTCTTTCTAGCTATTTCATTTTCTAATTTCTTTTTTACATCCATTAATTCTCACCTTCCCTTGGCTCATTTATGCTATTATCTTCCTCAGGAAAATTATCACAAACTTCACTTGGTGATTCACAAGGCCCACAAGGTTTTTCAGTATTATTTATTAGATAGTTATCTATGCCCCTGTCGTCAATATTCTCTGGAATATTACATACTAGTTCATTATCCATTACAAGATTTAGTATTGAATTTGTACCGAGTAAAATTCCTGTATCTCCGTTATTTAATATTTCATTATCTAAAAATATATTAAACTGGCCATTGTTATCTATACCTTCTGTACGGTTACATACAATATGGTTCTCACCAACAAAGTGATTGGAATATCCATCAAATATCTCATAAGTTCCTAGTTTAGTTCCTCTGATGAAATTTCCAATGGCTACAGACCCATTACCTCCACTTATTATTACTCCTTGGCCATTATCTATTAACACTTTGTCCAATAATAGGTTGTTGGTTCCATATATTTCTAAGCCATTGTTTCTATTTCCTATGGCCTTATTAGATATGAAAGCATCTAGAAGAGTGCTCCTACCATCGAAGATAACTCCTGGACCCTTGGCTACAATTCTAATGTTGTTTTTCAAAACAGCTACACTTTGAAAATATATGCCTTCCTCTAAGAGAAGTACATCTCCCTCAGTAACACTATCAGAGTTTATTAGAGAGCTTATATCTGTAAGTGGCGTAACATTGATTATTGCCATAGTTCACTTCCTTTCAAAATATTTTATCGCTTGTACAATATTAGTATATTCTGCCAATTTAAAATGTGTTACAAGCTTTAATACCGTCTAACAAACAAATTCAGTATCTATAATATTTATAAAAAATAAAAACCACTTCAAGAACACATTATTACATGTAATTGAAGTGGTTTTATATTAAGGTAATTAATTATCTAAAAGGCCTATCCTTATCTTTATTTATAATAGATTAGCTCTCAAAGATTTTTAAGAGTCTCAAGTAGTGATTGGCTTCACGTAATGTATGGTCACCTAATAATGGAATTATTATTGACCTAATATTACAATCGAGCAATCCTTCTGTAGCTTGAGCTTTGAAGTCCCTTATGGCTTTTGTTGCTTTAAGGCTTTCTTTAGTTACTTTTTCAAATGGTATATTATAATCTATAGCTTCCAAAGCTTCCTCAGTTAACTTATCAAACTCCTTACCAAAATCATTTGCCACATTAAATAATACTTCTTCAGTAGGATCTAACAAGCCACGGATAAATTTAGAGTGTTCAGCCATGATTCTATTCCAAAAGGCTTCCTGGTTCAATGCATCTCTTCGAATATTTATAAATCCTTGCCTTTGTAGTGTTCTAACCATATCTAGGTAAAGCCTAGCTTCCCTCATAATATGGTCAATCAATAAGGGATAGTTAACTGTAAACATTTTACATTGAAGCATGTTATCTAAAATTCTAGCTTTAAACATTATTAATTCAGGGAGTAATTTAATGGCCCTGTTATTTATTCTTGAAACCTTATCTACAAGTGATCTGTCAATTTTATTCTTATGCCCACCCTCTAATTTTGCCTCTGCCCTAGTTATATCTGTAGGTATGTCTACTCCTGTATAAAACTCTGATAACTTTTCTGCATCCAATGTAAATGGGGTTATTACTTCTCCTGATTTAAGTGCCTCCTTGCTTACAACACCATCGGAAAGCAATACAACATCTCTTAAGAGTTCATCAAATTCCATTCTAAATTCATTTGCTCTTTGAGTAAAGTTTATATCCCTAGGTGTAAATCCTAGTTGAAGAAAAAATGAATGTTCTTTCATAATTCGAGCAAAGAATAAATGAAGTTCTAAAGATTGGCGTACATATTCAATACTCAAAATAATCACTCCATTATATGCTTTTACTATATTGTATGGCAATATTTTGGATTTGTGACTACTGGGTACTGTTGATTATAATAAACCCTCTAGAATCTTCCTGTTACTACTTGAACACCTAAAAATACAATAACTTATATATCAACAATAAAAAAACATTGGATTAGACCAATGTTTCAGTTTGTAGCCCTAGCTTATCTTAAGACCTATAGCTAATAAGGCCATTATCATACAAAACTTGGAGGTTGATGAAAGGGTAAGCACTATTACTTGGTATGATATCTGAGCTAGGAAGACCTACAACAACAAGAAACTTAAAATAGGGGAAGATTTCTTTGAAGTTGATAGGTTTTCCTTTGAAGAAGTATTATTAACAATTGTACCTACCCATATACCAAAACCTTTATCAGACATGCCAAGGGCATGACTGTTCATGGAAAGCATTAATTGTCAGTATATCAGAGATAAAGGTTGCTGAAAAATCAATTAACCTCCAACCTTGTAATCTTATATTGAATATAACATATTTTTAGTATAAAATAAAATTATAATATTTTATATTATTATAATTATTACTTATGAGGTGTGACTATGTTAGATAATAGGTTACAGACCTTCCTTACACTTTGTGAAACCTGTAATTATACAAAAACCGCTGAAAAGTTGAATATGACCCAACCTGCTGTTACACAGCATATACAGTTTCTAGAGGATTATTATCAGGTGGAATTAATCGCTGAGAAGGGAAGGAATTTTACTCTTACAGAAGAGGGTAAGACACTACAAGCATATGTAAAGACCCTTAAAGCTAATTCAGAACGGATTCTACCCTTATTACAAGATATCAAAAATCGAGTTAAACCATTAAAATTTGGAGCAACTTTGACTATAGGAGAATACATGGTCCCCCCAATTCTATGTAAGATTTTTGAAGAGGATCCAGAAACCAATATCTTAATGGTGGTAGAAAATACAAATATTCTTCATGAAATGCTTTGGGAAGGGAAAATTGACTTTGCTTTATTAGAAGGTAATTTTGATCGCAGTCAATTTCAGTTTAAACTGATTTCCAATGAAGAATTTATTGGTGTTTGTTCTCCTAAGAATGAAATTGCGTATAAAGCAAATAAGCTAGAAGACTTGCTAGACCAAAATCTTATTCTACGTGAACCAGGCAGTGGTACCCGGGACATATTAGAACAGGCCTTATACAATAAGAATATTGGTGTAAAAGATTTTAAAAGGAAGATTGAAATTGGAAATATGAATGCCATTATAGAACTATGCCATCAAAATATTGGTATTACTTTTATGTACAGGGAAGCTGCAAAAAAGGAACTAGCTGAAGGTTATCTTAAAGAAATTTCAATAGTAGATTTCAAAATAGACCATCCTTTTAATTTTGTATATTTAAAAGATTGCCCTGACAAATCTCAAATAGAATATTGGTACGAAAGAATAATAAATTTGAGAAATAGTTAATGTATCTTTTTATCTCTTATTACAAGAATTCCCTTAAACTATATGTTTAAGGGAATTAAAATTTATCTAATATTAACTCAACCATTCTACCAACCAATTTTAATTTGATTGTGAAATATCTAAATACTTACTTTCTATTGCTGGTACATAAAATATACCGTATAAATTTAAATCAATATACTCAAAATAATCATAGTTGCTAGTATCTTTTAAATCCAAATAAACCTTATATACTGGTTGAATTTCCTTGTTTACTGGGGCCCAATAATAAACAAGCTCCATGCTCATTATATCTGATAATTCAATTTCTCTGTCATATTCTATTGTACTAATAAACTCCTTGCTTAATACTTTTTCAATAGCTTCCTCTTCGCTGATTAAGGGATAGTATCCCACTATCTCTAGCTCACTTCTCTTAGCTAATCTTTCGATAATAGTGTTCTCATATTCATTAGAATCTGCTGTATTCATAAGTTGTCTATAAGTTAAAATTATCCCCGATAAACCATTATAATCTATATCTGATTCATATACATTAATATAGATTCGTACATAATCAGTACTATAGTTGACTATTGTATCTTCTACCGTATCCTCTTGATTGAATATTTTATAAGTATACATCTTTTCTCCGAATATATCCCTTTCAAAGCTACTTTCAAAAACTGGTTGCTCCATCCTTAATATGCTTTCAAATGTATTATAATAATATACTAGATATTTCTCATAGAGTATATCCTCATGATATTCATTAATATTGGGTAATGATATGTTTCCATTATTATAAGGGTCAAAAAATACTACTATTTCATCAATAGAGGGCATTATTTCAACAATAGGCTCATTCTTATTTGGAAAATATATAACATATGATTCTCCAAAACCTTCGCATTCATATTTACTTGTATCCATACCAAGCCTTTCTGCCACTAATAAGCTCACTTCAATTGATTCTTCTTCTGTAAGGTATTCTAATGGACCTTCATGATATTTAAGATTATAAGTTTTGTTTTTAAATACAGGTAGTACCTCTATGTCTTTATTGTTAAACCAGGGATTTTTATTCTTATATTCTGAAGGATCCTTTAAGATAATAGAGGGTATTCCCTCTCCTTCCAAAAGCTTCAAGCTTATCCTTTCAAGATTATCACTAACACTATAATTCTTAATCTCCATTGCTCTATAAGCATTTGGTAATTCTACTTCTATTAAATTACTTTCTTTATCATTGAGATTATCATTATCCTCAATATTATTTAACTCATTATCACTATTAGTAATATCCTCTGAATTGGTTTCATTTATAGGTGATTTACACCCTCCAGTAGTTATAATCATTATTAAGATAAGTATAATTAATAAAGTTCTTTTCATTTTTATCCCCCCAATAATAACTTCCCAAAATTTTTATAGAATACTCTAGATATTTTTTTCACATTTATATTATACATCATACTTATTCAAATCTAAACAAAATAAGGACTATTTCTTACTTTAGTCTTATATCATGCTAATATTAATAATGCTCTTCTACTAGTGAAAATATACAATTCATAAAAAATAGAAGCTATTTTATTAGCCTTTATATTAAATTCTTACTTATCCTCTCCTTTTATAAAAACAAAAATCCTGCCTTCTCCTTCATTGTCTTTAGCTTCTTTTAGGAGAGTTAATAGCTCACCACTTTCTATATCAGTAGGAGTGACCCCATCTACACCTACATGCCTTCCATCACTTTCAACAAATAAGCCATATTCATTAAAAATACAATTATTGTCTACAAATGCTTTATGTGCATCAGTTAGTAACTTCGCAATGTTTTCTAATGAATGGTCTCCTAACTCAACTCGGATTGTTACTTCTGATTTAAGGGGTAATGTCCTATCAAATTTCATATCAAGCTCTAAAACATTATTGTTAGTAGCATACTCATCCTTGTCATACATAACAAATGTAGTATTGCTTTCATATCCAAGTTCTTTTGCAACAATTTCTTGTGCAAGAGAGGAATATTCATCTGAAAGCCTTTGTAATGTATTAAACATCCTTAATACATATCCTTCATAGTCATCACGTTGAACTTTTCCATTTCGATAATATATTGGGAACCTAGTATCAATACTTGTTCTAGATTTTGCAATGGCTACATATGATGCATCTTTAAAGTTATATCTGGCCTTTTCAATTTCAAGGTCCAATGAAGAATAGTTTTCAATCACATATTTCTTAATTGCCTTATTTGCAAGCATAACTGATATCGGGTTCCCAACAAAAGCATTTGTAATAACAAGTATACCAATTATAAGTGTTATTGCTATTAGTCCTGCAAGTATTTTTAATATTGATTTCTTTATATCCATCTTATACACCTTCTTTCTTGAAAGCAAATATTAATAGTTTTACAATTACAACGCCTAAACACACTAAAATTGCATATATCATACTGTAATAAAACCTGCTATATAGAATTATCCAGTGAAATCCATCTACTACCATGTCCCTTATGGTTTGCCATAAATAGGAGAGTACAAAAATCATAATGGGGGTCAAATACCACTTTTTTTTAAAGGCGAAAAGAGAAACCCCACCAATAACTGGCATTATGATAAAGTTATAAAACATATCCATGGAATCTGTTAATGCAACACCAATAATAGTTCCTATAATAAGGATAGCAAATTGTGTTATAAAAACACTACGTTTGATTGCAGAGATTATTTTCTTATCCTTTATTGATGGCTGGTCGACCCTAGTTGCTTCAATAATATCAAACTCAGTCTTGCACCTTTCACAGTTTTTAATATGTTCATTGACTATAGAAGTGCTTTCCTCACTTGCAACACCGTCTTTAACAAGTGGTATTAAATCAAGTATTACATCACATGATATCTTCAATTCAATCCCTCCTTTTCCAAAGTAGCTTTAATCCACCTCTTTGTACGGAAATCTATAACCCTCTATGTATTCCGTATAAGCCATCTATATCATCAATTTCTCCTGCTTCTATTAATTCATCAGCTCCTGTTCCTAGTTCTTCTGCTGATTGAAATAATAATTTAACTTTTCCTTTAAATGGCATTCCTGATGCTATTGCTTTTCCTAAGACAATAATATCTGGTTCCAGATTAAAATGCTCACAGGCAAACATTTTCCCAGTTCTTCCAAAACCTGTCTGTACCTCATCTGCAATAATTAATATATTGTGTCTTCTGCACAAGTCTACTAGTCTATCATAGTATTCTTGTGGCGGTGTAATAACACCTGCATCCCCTTGAATTGGCTCTAATATAATTGCAGCAACCTCTTCAGGTGGAATTACAGTGTCTAATAAGGTTTCTAAATATTTAAAGCAAGTTAAATTGCAGCTTGGATATTTTTGGTTACTAATACATCTATAACAGTCAGGATATGGAATAAACTCTATATCTGATAGCTGGGAATTAATCTTACGTTTCATGTCTGGACCGTATCCTGAAACACTTATGGCTCCACAAGTAGTACCATGGTATGACCTTAAATATGAAATTATCTTTTTCCTATTTGTATAACTTCTTGCTGCTTTTATTGCTCCATCAACCGATGAGGAGCCTGATAGTCCAAATGCAACTCTTTTTTTAAATTTGCCAGGTGTTATTTCAATAAGCTTTTCTGCTAAATCTATATGTGGTTCATGATACATATAGGCAGGTGTATAATGTATGAACTTATTTACTTGTCCAACAATTGCTTCAACTACTTTTGGATGATTGTGGCCAGTATTAACAGCTGCTGCACTTGAAAGAAAATCAATAAACTCATTTCCTTCTATATCAGTGACAATTGAACCCCTAGCTTTATCTACAACTAAAGGGTAATAAGGAACCCTTGTAGTGAAAGACATATGTTCTTTTTCCCTTTCAATTATTGAATAGGTCTTATCTGTTACTTTAACGAATTTTTCTTTAGCAATTTGATTATTCAAATATTTAACCCCCCTTGATGTCAATTTAGTATAAAGATTGATTTGTTTCCTTGTATAATTAGTAGTACTAGAAAACTTTGATGACAACTTCATATTTATCCTGTAGTTTTTCCGAGGTCGTTATTAACTTTTCTTTATCTAGTGGTCCTAAATTTTTCAAACTGTATTCTCTATTTAATTTTTCATATTTTTGGACTCCTAATTGGTGATAAGGTAAAAAGTGTATCTCCTTTATTCCTATAGACTTACAGTATTGAACTGTTTCAGATAAATTCAGAAAACTGTCATTACATTGAGGAATTACTGGAACTCGTACTATTACCTGTTTGTTTTTATTGACTAGCTTTTCTAAATTACGTAAAATCAAATCATTATTTACATTTAAAATCTCCATGTGTAAACTAGAGTCCATAGCCTTTATATCGTACAGAATAAAATCAATATGTTCCATAACTTCCCATAGTCTATCCCATTCTTGGTAACCTGATGTTTCAATAGCAACGTTTATACCTATATTCTTAGCTGCTTGTACCAGTGCTTTAGAAAAATCAGGTTGCATTAATGGTTCACCACCTGATAATGTCATTCCACCACCAGACCGTTTATAAAATGGCATGTCACGTTTTACAACATCAATTACCTCTTTGACGGTTACAAGTCTACCTACTTCTTCATTTCCCATTTTTTCCTTTTCAAATCTTTGAGATTCTGGATTAGCACACCAGGGACATCTTAATGGACACCCCTTTAAGAAAACAATGGTGCGAATTCCCGGTCCATCATGTAGACTATATCTTTGAATGTTGTAAATTAATCCTTCTGTTTTTGTTATATCTGTCATAATTTTTTCTCCCTGATTGTCGTTATATCTACAGTGCATTGTGCTCAGTTCTCATAATAATATCATCCTGCAATTCTTTTGCTAATTCTACAAAACGTGCACTATAACCAGCAACCCTTATTATAAGGTCTTGATATTTTTCTGGATGTTGCTGTGCATCACGTAAAGTTTTTACATCAATAACATTAAATTGTACTTCTTGGCCCTTCAAATCTAGAAGATAAGTATCAACTAAATCAACAAATTTTTGTAAAGATTCACCTTCGCCAAATGCAGTTTTTGTAAATTTAAGTTCAATACATTACCGGCCATTATATGGCTTTGATCTATTTTGCTAGCAGATAATAATACTGCTGTTGGTCCTTCCTTATCAGCACCATTAGCTGGGGACATTGAATCTGAAACTGGTTCTTTAGCCTTTCTACCATTTGCTGTTGCTCCAGTTTTCCAACCATGAGCAACTGTACCACCTAAAGTCAATACCATAGATGTAAATGGACGACCATCGATGTCTTTATGACTTTCTAATGTATTGAAGAACATATGACTCATATCCTGCATTACCTTGTCTGCATAATCATCTTCATTCCCATATTTAGGTGCAGAAAGAAGAATTCTTCTGATTTTTTCTCCTTTTTCTCCTG
>JAAYQJ010000006.1 GCA_012519355.1 Tissierellia bacterium
ACCCCTTATTCTCCAAAGATTTTATTGAATAGGAAGAAGCATTCAAACTACTAGAAAGCTCCTTAAAGGAAATTTCTCCAACATCATATAGGAATTCTATTATCTCCCTCTGCTTTGAGGCTCCTTTGTTAATTCCTTCTAAAATTTCCTCTAAGGGCTTTCCATTGTTAATAAGCTTAATCCATCTCTCCAACTTTTTTTCAATAGTAGTTTTTATTTCTATAGTAGTTACAAGTAATTTTTTATCTTCAAGTACATTCAATATTTTACTTATACCACTAATCTTTATTTCTTTTTTTAAATCCTCTAATAATATCTTTCCCCTTGAGTTTAAAAGATCCATAATCTTTATTTCATCATTAGTTAAGTTTTTATAATCCTTATTATCAGTAGTTTCGATAAATGTACTTACTTCTTTGAAATCACCTGGTGGAAGAACAAGTTGAATTGCATCAAGATAGGATGAAAGGTAATTCTCTTTTATCCACTTGCTTAAATCTATTAGTTCCTTTGATATCAAAGGTTTATCATCTAACACATCTATTATCTTTTTCAGCTTGCATTCGCTTTCATACTCATCTAAGATTTCTACAACAATGCCCTTTGTCAACTTATTCCCTTGTCCAAAAGGAACAATTACCCTCATTCCTATTTTTACAATATCAATTAAATCCTTATCTATAATATAAGTAAAGGGTTTATCTACTTGGGAAGCCCTATTATCTATAATTACTTTTCCATATTTTATTAACAATTTAATCATCCCTTTTTATATAATTAAAGGTTAGACTCATTATCTAACCTTTATCCTCAAGTAAATATTTTACCTTATCTAATATAATCCTTGCAACCTGTGCTTTATCCATTATGGGGTAGTTAGTAGTCTCCCCCTTATTATCTATTATTGTAACTATATTAGTATCTACATTAAATCCTGCTCCCTCTTTGCTAACATCATTGGCAACTATAAAATCAAAATTCTTTTCCTTCAACTTTTTACTTGCATATTGGAGTAAGTTTTCTGTTTCCGCAGCAAAACCAACCATTATTTGATTATTTTTCATTTTTCCATAGTGAGCAGCTATATCAGGATTTTTAACATATTTTATATTTAATTCATCAGTATCCTTATTCTTTTTTATTTTAGTATTGCTTACAGTTTCAGGTCTATAATCTGCTGGAGCTGCTGATTTTACTAAAACATCACAAGTATCAAAATATTTGCCTACTTCCTCAAACATGTCTTCTGTAGTATTTACTCTAACATGTTTCACTCCTTTTGGTGGTTCAAGATAAGTAGGACCAGATATTAGAACAACTTCAGCCCCTCTATCTGCTGCCTCTTTTGCTATACAATATCCCATTTTCCCACTGGAATGGTTTGTCATGTATCTTACTGGGTCCAAGGGTTCAATAGTTGGACCAGCAGTAACAACAATTTTTTTCCCTTTTAAATCCTTATCTATAAAACTGCTGATTACATACTCTACTATATCCACTGGTTCTGCCATTTTCCCTTCACCATAATCTCCACAAGCAAGTAATCCTTTTGCTGGTTTTATAAATTCATATCCTAGTTTTTTTAACTTTTCCATATTAGCTTGGACAATTGGATTTTGGTACATTTTTGTATTCATGGCAGGGGCAAAAACTACTTTTGAAGTGCTAGCCATAACTACAGTTGTAAGCAGATTATCAGCGATACCGCTGGCAATTTTACCTATGGTATTAGCAGTGGCTGGTGCTATTAGAATGAGAGCTGCCTTTTGAGCCAAAGAAATATGTTCAACATCATAACTTGTTATTTCATTAAACATCTTTCTATGGACCACATTATTAGACAAGGTTTGAAAAGTTAAGGGACTTACAAATTCTGTAGCACCTTCTGTCATTATCACTTCAACATTAGCATTTAGTTTTTTAAGCCTGCTAACTATATCAGCTGCTTTATATACTGCAATGCCTCCTGTAACACCCAGGACAATGGTTTTATCTTTTAACATATTATCACCTTATTTAATACTATTTATATTTGGTCTTTCGTAGGTTATCTTACCTTCTAAAACTTCTTCCAAGGCAATACTTACTGGTTTTTTTGATGTTGTCTTAACCAATGGTTCTGCACCATCGATTATCCTTCTAGCTCTTTTGGCTATTAACATTACTAAAGTATATCTACTATCGCCCTTTTCAGCTAATTCATTAAAAGATGGATTTAACATATTATTTTCCTCCTTTTAACACTTTATTTTTTATATCTGAATGTCTTTTTACCCTAAGTTTCTCTGCTTTTATTATGGCTTCAATATCCAATACTGCATCTTCTACCACATCATTAATTACAAAATAATCATAATTACCTACAAAATCTAATTCCTTAAAAGCGTTTTCATATCTTCTATTGATGTCTTCTTCTGTTTCAGTACCTCTATTAATAATTCTATTCTTTAACTCTTCCATTGTTGGCGGTAGCAAAAATATGAATACGGCTTCCGAGAAGTTTTTCTTTACTTGTAAAGCCCCTTGTACATCTATTTCTAAAAGGACTATTTCACCCTTTTCAATTTGATTCATAACAAACTCTTTTGGAGTTCCATAATAATTTGTATGGACATAGGCGTATTCTAGAAATTCATCCTTTTCAATCATGGATTCAAATTTATCTTTAGTTACAAAGTAATAGTTAAGTCCATCTACTTCTCCAACCCTAGGCTGCCTAGTTGTTGCAGAAACAGAAAATACAATATCTTTATTTCTTTTTAATAATTCTTTACATACAGTACCTTTGCCAGTTCCAGCTGGACCTGATATGATTAACAAAAATCCTTTTGACATACTTATCACCGACTTCCTTTACTCATTATTTTCCTCTTTGCTTATGAATCTATTTGCAACAGTTTCTGGTTGCACAGGAGTAAGTATTATATGTTGACTATCAGTAATTATGACTGCCCTAGTTTTTCTCCCATAAGTAGCATCTATTAAAAGTCCTTTCTCCCTTGCATCCTGTATTAGTCTTTTAATTGGAGCAGATTCAGAACTGACTACTGCAACTATTCGATTTGCAGATACAATATTTCCATAACCAATATTGATTAATTTTATTGACATAAATACCTCCTACTCAATATTTTGCACTTGTTCCCTTATTTTTTCTATTTCTGCTTTTATCTTTACTACATTATTAGAAATAGAAATATCATTTGCTTTTGAACCTATGGTATTGGTTTCCCTATTCATCTCTTGAATTAGAAAGTCTAGTTTTCTACCTACAGCATCCTCTTCCCCTACGATGGATTTAAATTGACTTATATGGCTTTTTAGCCTCACTATCTCCTCATTTATATTACTTTTATCAGCAAAGATTGCAATTTCTTGTGCAAGTCTTTCTTCGTCTATCTTGAAATCCTTGTCTAGTAATTCTTCTATTCTTTCCTCTAATCTTTCCTTATATTCAAGGACAACATTAGGAGATCTTAATTCTATTTCATCTACTAATTTTTCAATCTCATTTAGTTTTAAAAGCATATCGTTTTTAATGGCTTCTCCTTCCATTGTCTTCATATCAAGTATATTATCTAAAGCCTTATCCAATGCTTCCTTCAATGAAAACCAAAGAAGTCCTTCATCTAATTCTTTTTTTTCTGTTTTAATAATTTCTGGTAATCCTAAAATATTAAATAATTTTACGTTATCTTCTAAACTTAATTCCCTTGATAATTCCTCTAAAATCTTCTTATAGGCCTTTGCTAAGGGAATATCCACTTTTAAATCTATGGCTGATTCATTAATATATTCTAAATTAACAAATATGTCAACCTTTCCTCTACTGATTTTTTCCTTCACTGTTTTTTTAATCTTCTCTTCTAAAAAATTTATATGCCGAGGCATTTTAACTACTATATCTCCATATCTATGGTTAACTGATTTTATCTCTATTATAATACTAAAAAATTCGTTTGCAAATTCCCCTCTACCATACCCAGTCATACTTTTTAACATTTTTATTCACCTCTATATTTTCACTGTTAATATTGATTATATATTCTATAATAATAATAGGCTATAGATTATTACAAATTATTAATATAATCCATTTATTATTTTTTCATTTAATGTTATACTTTTAATATTATATATTAGCATTGGAGGAATTACTATGTCATATGATGGTATTGTAGCAAAATCAGTAGTTGCAGAATTACAGAATAGCTTGATTAGCGGAAGAATAGATAAGGTTTACCAGCAAGAAAAAGATGAAATCTTAATTCATATACACAATAAGGGGACTAACTATAAGTTAGTAATATCTTCTAGTAGTAACAATCCTAGGTTGTACCTAACTGAATACACTAAAAGTAACCCTCCAGAGCCACCAATGTTTTGCATGTTGCTTAGAAAACACCTAATTGGAGGAACAATATTAAATATTGAACAGTTTAGTTTAGATAGGATAGTATTTATAGATGTTTCATCTAAGGATGAGTTAGGGCATCCTAGTAAGAAAAGACTCATAATAGAGATAATGGGAAAACATAGTAACATTGTTTTAGTAGATCATAATACTTATAAAGTTATTGATTCAGTAAAACGTGTACATGGAGATATGAGTAGGGTTAGACAAATACTGCCAGGAATTACCTACGAATACCCACCTCATGAGGATAAAATCAATCCCATAAACAGTACCAATGAGGATTTTTACAAAAAAATGGAGCTAGCCAATAAAAATCTAGCCTGTTTTAAATTCTTTTATTTCAACTATCTAGGCTTAAGTCCCTTAATCAGTAGGGAGATCTGTTTTGATGCAAATATTGATATAGATAGAACTATTGGTAGCTTATCCTCTACTGAAATAGAAGCTTTAAGAAAATCTTTTTTTGACCTTATGGCTAGAGTTTCAAACAATGAATTTAAACCTAATTACATTTTGTCAAATAATGGTAATGAAATAATTGCTTTCCATGTTATAGGTATAAATCAATATGGAGATAAAAAAAGGTATTACTCCGATTCCATATCTGAAATCCTTGATAAATACTACCATAGAAAAGATATATCAGATAGAATTGTTCAAAAATCACAATCTATAAGAAAAACTATCCAGGTTAAATTAGATAGAACTATAAATAAATTAGCTAAGCAAAAGGAAGAACTATTAGAAAGCCAAGATAGGGAAAAATATAAAGTATATGCAGATTTGCTATCAGCAAATCTTTATAGAATCCCTAAAGGTGTAGAGAGTATTGAGCTTGAAAATTTCTATGATGTAAATATGGAGAAGATAATGATTCCATTAGATATAAAACGGTCTCCTGCTGCCAACGCACAGAGATATTATAAAAAATATTCTAAATTGAAAAATGCCCAAATATTATTACAAGAGCAAATTCCAGAAACTGAAAAAGAAATATTGTATTTGGAAAATGTCTTATTCAGCATAGATAATTCTACTGAAGTGGAAGAACTTGATGAAATTAAAGAGGAATTAATCAAAGAAGGATATATTAAAGGTAATCTTAAGAAAAAGAAAAAACAACAAAACATATCTAGACCCCATCATTATATTTCATCAGATGGCTACAATATTTATGTGGGCAAAAATAATAGGCAAAATGATTATTTAACCCTAAAATTTTCTAAGAAAAATGATATTTGGCTACATGTGCAGAAAATGCCAGGCAGTCATGTAATAATTGAAAGCACAGGAGAAGATATACCTGATGCTACTTTAGAAGAAGCTGCAACTTTGGCTGCATATTATAGTAATGGTAAAAACTCAAATAAGGTTCCAATAGATTATACTGAAAGAAAAAATGTAAAGAAACCTAATAATGCAAAGGCAGGCATGGTTATATACGAAAATTTTAAAACAATATTTGTTAATCCTTCAAAAGAAATGCTTAACAGAATTAAGAAGGTAGAATAATAAATTCTACCTTCTTAATTCTGTTATATACACCCTATCTATATTATCTATTTCCTTAAAATTTACTTTTACATTTTCATTTTTTGAAGTAGGTACATTTTTCCCTACATAATCTGCCCTTATTGGCAATTCCCTATGGCCCCTATCAATTAAAACTGCTAACTGTACTCTAGAAGGCCTACCCTTATCTACCAATGCGTCTAAGGCAGCTCTTACTGTTCTTCCAGTATATATTACATCATCAACCAATATTATGATTTTATCATTAATATCTTCATCAAAGTCTTCATTTATGATCGGTTGCTCACTTATTTCAGTCAAATCATCTCGATATAAAGTAATATCTAATGAAAAGACTGGAACCTTCTCACCCTCTATTTCCTCAATTTTTTTTGCTAGCCTCTCAGCAAAGGGGCATCCTCTTGTTTTAATGCCTACCAGAATTAAATTGTCAATACCTTTATTTCTTTCAAGTATTTCGTTTGCTATTCTAGTTGTAGCTCTTTGAATTGCTTTTTCATCTAAAATCACTGCCTTAATATTCATAATATCCCTACTTCCTTCTTCTTTCTAATATATTCACTATCTTCTCAAAATAATGGGGTAAATCTGCTTTAAATTCCATAAATTCCTTAGTTGAAGGGTGAACAAAGCCAAGTCTATATGCATGAAGCATTTGTTTATCTAATCCAAATTCATTTTTCCCCCTGGAATAAACAGGATCCCCAATGATAGGATGATTGATATGAGCCATGTGTACCCTTATTTGATGTGTTCTGCCTGTTTCTAAGCTAACATCTACTAAAGTATAATTATCAAATCTATCTAACACATTATAATGGGTAATGGCTTCTTTACTGTTTTTACTGGTCACAGCCATTTTTTTTCTATCCTTTGGATGCCTACCAATAGGTGCATCAATAATACCTTGGTCATTTTTCAATACACCATGAACTAAAGCTATATAATTCCTCTCTATTTTTCTATCTTTTAATTCCTCAGATAAATACCTATGGGAATGATCATTTTTGGCCACAAGCAAGAGTCCTGATGTATCCTTGTCTAATCTATGAACAATTCCTGGCCTAATAATACCGTTAATGGATGATAAGTTATCAATATGAAATAAAAGTCCATTAACTAACGTACCTGAGTAATTACCAGGTGCAGGATGGACTACCATATCTTGAGGTTTGTTTATAATAACAATATCCTGATCTTGGTACACAATATCTAAGGGTATATTCTCTGCCATAATTTCTAGTTTTTTTGGTTTAGGAAATTCTATTTTAATATAATCTCCTTCATTTACTATGTAACTTGGTTTTACATGTTTCTCATTTACTAATACTAGTCCTTCCTTTATCAATTTTTGTACAAAGGCTCTAGAGACTTCATCTATTTCCTTCGCAATATAGGAGTCTAATCTTTCCCCATCATCTTCATCTACATAAATTTCAACAATATTCATCAATTCCTCCTAAATTTCATATTTATTGAATAAAATCAAAACTAATATTAAGAAAGTACTTATTACGAGAAAAATATCTGCCACATTAAATACTGGAAATTCATAAACATTAAATAACCTAAAACTTAAAAAGTCAACTACATATCCTAATCTTACCCTATCAATAAAATTTCCTATGGCTCCTCCTAATAACATTGCTAATGCTATTTTTAGAAATATGTTTAGCTTATTGTAGTTTTTCAGTAAAAAGATTACAATAACAAGAATAACTATTATTGAAATAATGATGAAGATCCATCTCTTGTTTTGTAGAATCCCAAAGGCTGCCCCGAAATTTTCAACATAAACTAATCGAAAGAAATTTGGAATAACAACAATTGCTTCTGCATCCTTTAAAGTATTAATTGCCCAAAACTTTGTTATCTGATCTAATATTACTATAAGTGCCGATAAAATAAATATCAAAACCATTCCTCCCAGTTCTTGAATATATTAAATATTTTATATTAATATCAAGTTATTATCAATAGTAATGAGAATTTAAGAAACCTTCTGGACAAACCAGAAGGCTATTTTATTGTTTCATCATAATACTCTTGAGATATGTTTTCTACTGCTTCTACTCCGTCTCCCCCATCATCATTTTGCTCGTCATCAACTCCTAAATTATCACCAGTATGAAATGAGGGATCATCCTTAACATAATTGTATTTGTGAACTTCCTGATAGGCATCTTCCCTATCGAAGATAACCATGTCTTCTCTTGTATCACTAAAGGATGTGCCCTGTTCTTTGTCAATAGGAGCAAAACTTCTTCTATCCATTTCATTATTAGCCAATATTGAAATTCCATCAGAACACTCTTTACATGTCTTTACATACGGAATAATATCTAATCTTTCTTCATTAATATTTTTACCACATTCCCTACATCTTCCGTAACTTCCATTAGATATATCATCTAAGGAACTATCTATTTCTACTATTGTAGTTTTCATTCTATTTTTAAAGCCATTATCTTGCTCCATCATGAAAAGCTCTGTTCCTATGTCTGCAGGATGATTATCATAGTTAGATAATTCACCATGGTATACATCCATAGAACCATACTCTTCCATATTATTCATATTGTTTAATGTCTTAAATAACTTCTTTTTTTCATCTAATAGCCTTTTTCTAAAGTATTTTAGTTTTTCTATATCCATTTTTTACCTCCATATAGTTAGAGTATTAGTACATCTTGATTAATAATATAACCAGTAGAGAGGTAAAGATTTCATCATAATAGATAACATAATTTTACATTAATTCTTTGTATAAAGCTTCAAATTCATTGAAATTTAAGGATTGACCACCATCAGATAATGCCTTTTCTGGGTTAGGGTGAATTTCTACCACAATTCCATCTGCTTTCAAGCTTTTGGATGCTTCAGAAGCAGGAAGTATTAACTCCCTTCTTCCAGTTCCATGAGAAGGGTCTACAAAAACCGGATAGTCTGATATTTCTTTCAAAATTGGTATACTCATTAAATCAAGCGTATTCCTAGTATAATCTTCAAAAGTTCTAATTCCTCTTTCGCATAGGATTATTCTTTCATTGCCTTCTAATCTAATATATTCAGCTGCCATAATCCATTCCTTTATTGTGGCACTCATTCCCCTTTTAAGCATTACTGGCTTGTCTGTTTTACCTACTTCCTTTAACAAGGAAAAGTTTTGCATATTCCTAGAACCAATTTGAATTATATCTATATAGTCAAAGGCCATTTCTATATCCCTTGGATCCATTATTTCAGATATATATTTTAAGTTATATTTTGACTTTATCTCAGCCATCAACTTTAATCCTTCTAAGCCCAAACCCTGGAATGAATTAGGGTTAGTTCTAGGCTTGAAGGCACCACCCCTAATTATTTTGATTCCAAGCCTTGCAAGAAATGCCCCTATATTTTCCATCTGTTCCCTGTTTTCTATAGCACAGGGTCCTGCAATTATTGTGAAACTCCCATCACCAATAATTATTTCTTCATCTATTTTAATGTTTCTTGTCATTTATATTCCTCCAACTAAATTCCCTACAATGAAAAAGAGGCTATTATGCCCCTAGATGATCAACCTCTTTAAAATCATCATCTTTAATCAGTACCTCTTTATCATCCTCTACATTTATCTTTTCCTCAAAATTGCTATAAAACTCTTCAATAGAAATTAATTGTGCCTTAATAAAGGACTCATATCTAGTCTTAAAAATATAGATTTCTCTCTTTAGATTCTCATATTCATTCATGATTTTGTTAACTTCATCAAGGGCTTCATTAATCTTATTTTTTGCTGTTATTTCAGCATCCTCAATAATTAACTCAGCCTTTTTTCTAGCAGAACTAGTCACCTCATCTGCTGTACTCTGGGCTATTACTAAGGTGCTTTTAAGGGTTTCTTCTAGATTATTATATTGCCTAATCTGATCAGTTAAAATACTGATTTTGTCTTTTAATTCAATATTTTCCTTGTATAGTTTTTCATAGTCTTCATTTATTGAATCTAAGTAGGCATCTACTTCCCTGGTTCTATATCCAACCAAGGATTTTTTAAACTCCTTATTTTGAATATCTAATGGCGTTATCATTTGTCTCACTCCATTTATAATATTAATCTAATATTAGCTATAATCCTTCCCTTTTTACTTACCCCTTCAACAGAGTGAAGAATTGATCGTCCATATCCTCTAACTGATATTATATCGCCTATTATTAGTTCCTTTGAGTTTTTATTGATAGGCTCCCAGTTTACCTTTACGTACCCAGATTTAATTAAGCTTAAACTTTCCTGCCTAGATAAATTGTAGGCAGCGCTTAAATAAACATCAAGCCTATAGGAAGATAAGGTCTTCTTTATTTCCTTGTAGAATATCTCTGGTTCTTCTAGTTGGCTACTGGTAATCTCCTCTATGGTTACCTTCCTATTTCCTATCTTTTCTAAATTAATCTGTATAAATCCACTAATCTCTTCTTTTAAAATAATATCAGTATGGGCTTCATGAACTAAAATGTCCCCTACTTTAGATCTCTTAATTCCTAATCCCAAAATCCCACCTAAATAGTCCTTGTGTGTCAGTCCTTCCAAATCTCCCTCTATTCTTAAAAAAGTTAAACATTCTGGAACAATACTGGCATCGCAATAACTAGGGAAAACAACCATGCATTTCCTTTCTGCAGTAGAAATACCTCCACTTTCAAGATAATCTATTTCCATAAACCTATTTAATACAGATTTGGCTAAATATCTTTCATAAGGATCTAAAAAATCTGTTGATTCAGTTACATGGTTTCTTATCACGATTTCAATTTTATCGATAATTTTTCTAATATCTAATAATTTATCTTTATCCTTTATATGTGCAGTATAAGCTTCCCTATCTATTTTCATATTAACTCCTATAACAAGATGTTTCTAGCGATCATATCAATGATTCTAAGAAATAGAATACCAAGTAATGGTGAAAAATCAAACATACCAGTATTTATTCCTAGTTTGTAAATTAACTCCCTAGCAGGACCAAGAACAGGTTCCGTCAATTCATATACAAGTGTAAAAAGAGGAGACCTGTTTCCTATGTTTAAAAATGAAATTATAATTCTTGCTACTATTAGTATTTCAATTAAGTAAATTAAAATGCTGATAGACCTGTATAATAAAGCCATTTTAATACACTTCCTAACCTATTGCCAATTAAATATTCCTTTGCTTGCTAAATCATCTTTCAAGCCATCAATTTCAACATTTTTTGGAGCAAATATGAAAATATCCTTTGTTACTTTTTGAATATTACCCTCCATAGCGTATAGACCACCACTGATGAAGTGGAAAATCTGTTTCTTTAAGTTGTTATCAGTCTCTTCTAAGTTTACAATTACTGTCTTTCTAGCTTTTAAGTCGTCAATAATCTTAGGTGCATCTTCATAGGTAAGGGGTTCATGGACTACAATCTTCATATTACTATTAGTATGGATATTTACAACTTTATTATTAAATTTTTTCGTGGTTGTTGGCAAGGACAAATCATATTCTTCGTCATATTCTCCATACTCTTCATACATTTCATCATCCTCTAAATCCTGAATACCTATAAAATACTTAACTTTGTCCATAAAATTACTCATTGTATCCCTCCTAGTAATTTCTTTTGCCAAAGATAGAAGACCCAACTCTCACCATATTCGAACCTTCTTCAATGGCTATTTCATAATCATTTGACATCCCCATGGATAAATAATCCATGGATAAACCTTCGTAATTTCTAGTTTTAATATCTTCACTTAATTTGTAAAGGCTTCTAAAAACATTCCTTAAATATGACCTATCCTCTGTATAAGGAGCTATTGTCATTAAACCCCTTACGCGAATGTTTGTAAGTTCCAGGATGTCTTCAATAAAATATAAGACCTCATCTACTTTTAATCCAAATTTACTTTCTTCTTCTGCAACATTTACTTGTAGCAAGACATCTGTAACTATATTGTTTCTCTTAGATCTTTTATCCAATTCTTTTGCCAAGGATATCCTATCTAGAGAATGTATAAGCTTTGTTTTCCCAATAATATTTTTTACCTTATTAGTCTGCAGATGACCTATCATATGAAAATCTACTTTGCTACCAATGAGATTATACTTTTCCTCAATTTCATTAGTTCTATTCTCACCAATACTAGTTATTCCTGCTTCTATAGCTTCATTAATTCTATTAATATCGACCGTTTTAGTAACTGCTATTAGCTGTACTTCATCACCTTCCCTACCAGATTTTTTTAAGGCATTTCCTATATTCTCTTTTATTTGTAAAATGTTTTTTTCAATACTGATTTTTCTCCCCTCCGTTGTCAATTTAATATTTGTCCTTCTTTAATATTAGTTGTATTTACAAGTATTTCATCAAATAATGTAATAGTTTTTACCAGTTCATCTTGAATCACTATATTTCCTTTATTGTCACCTATATCAACATAAGTATAATTGCTATCCTCTCCTATTATATTAACAGGTCTAAATTTAACTATTCCACTTTTATCTTTTATGTAGACCCCTTTAATTGAATCATTATCTATAATTGCCTTTGTAGGGATTTTATACCCTTCTTTTTTGCTTTTAATGACTTTAACATCGGAATTTCTTAAATCATATAATTCATGTAACAAAGTATTAAACTTTGCAACTATTACTCCCTTATCCTTGCTTTCATTAATTACTATAATAGTCCCCCTTATTTCATGCTTGTCCTTTCCCAAGATAACGGAAATATAATTTCCTATTTCAAAGTTTTTAACTTCCTTCATATCCTCTATTTTCATTGCCAAATACCATTCAAAATTATCTATTACTTTACAAATAGGAGAATCTAATGATACATCTTCATTAGCCCGCTTTTTTTGCGTAGCTTTATTTCTAATAACCAGCTTATCATAAGTATAGTTTTCAAAATCCTTTGGTAGAAAGATCTCTTCATATCCATCTATATTATAGGAGACGATACCACCATGGGGAGAATAATATTTTAAATTGTTATTCTCCAAAATTGAAACTATTTCATCCCTTTTACCTTCTAATTTTTCTAGGCTTTGTCCAGCTAAAGTGTTGGAAAAGGACATATCTTCTGTCTTGTCATTATATAAAGCTAATTCTTCCTTTAATAAATATATTTCTTGAAAATTTCCTATACTTATATTGTTTTGGATTTCATTTATTAAAGATATTTTTAAATCTTCTATTCTAGTCTTTTCATCTAAGATAATCTTTGCTTCATTTTGAGTTTTCTTTAAAGCATTTATTGAATTTTCTATAAGTTCTAACTCCTGCGTTAAATGAGAATTATCATTACTTGATTTTACTATTGCAATCTCTTGACCTGCAGGCAATCTATCACCTTCACTTGAAAGTCTTTCTAATTGACCTTGGTTTTTTGATTTTATTACAGTTTCATTTTTTATTAAAAATCCCTCTGCAGAAATAGTATCTATCAAAACTCCCTTTTCTGGTAATACTGTTTTTGAGTTATTTGCAAGTATAGTGGGCACAGACCAAAAGACGAAAAATATAATTATTATTGATATTATTATACTTTTGATTATTCTTTTTCTCTTTTTCACTTTTTTTATTCTTTCGTAAGTCATTAATTTCACCCTTTTAAGCCTTACTTAAAAGAAATTACCATATTTTCGAACCAATTTAAATTCTAATATATTATCTATTTTAAAAAGCTTTATTTCATCTTTATGGGTAACCATTAGAATTGATTTTTCCTTAAGTTTTGCCCCTATTAATATACCATTATATTTTTTTTTCTCTTTGGTTACAACTTTTATTTCATCTCCTGCTTTAACCATTAGGCCGTCTAATAAAAATTCCTTCAATTCTGCTTCATTTAAGTGTTCTTCTGTAACTACTTTCTTATCTATAATAATTATATTATTCTTTAAATATAACTTTTCTTTTAAAATTGTAAATATATATCCAAATACACTGGCAATGAACAATAATATTAAAATAGTCGTTATAAAATCTAGCAAATCTACACCTCCAACTGCCCTATAGTCATAGTATAACATAATTATACAGGCTTTTGTATAACTTTAATTAACTAAATTATAGTGATTTGGTGCCTATTTATTATTTTTTCGACAAAATCTATCAACTAACTAGTAAGTTATTTAAAGCTAACTAATAAATTATATCAAATTATATTTCTAAAACAATATTTATACTCCAATTATTAATCAATAATCTATGTAAATATATGAAAAAGCTCTTTTCTAGGTTTAATCATAATATGATTTTCCTAAAAAAGAGCAACAATTACTTATTACATATTTGCTTATCTATAAATTGATAAGATTCAATGCTTTCTACACTAAGGTAGATAATACTTCTTCACTTAACTTTGTAAACCTATCATATTCTTCCTTAGTCATTTTTCTAAAAGCGTCATTTGACCTTTCTACAGCCTCTTCACCATATTTAGCTCTTATTTCTTCACCAAATTTCTCTTCATTCTCTTTGATTAACTTTTCTTTGAAACCTTCAAATTTCTCTTTATCTGGCATTTCTACTCCTCCTTCATTAGCCTTTATGGTTTTCTCCACATTAGCTATCAATCTATCAAGTCGTACTCTTTTTTCTAGGAGAGCTAATCGATGTTCTTTCAGTGCAGCAGTGAAATCAAATTCATCAGACCCTATTATTTCTTTTATAGTATTAAGATTAAAACCTAGCTCTCTATAAAACAATATTTGTTGTAATATATCTACTTCTTTTCTACCATATATACGATAGCCTGATGAATTGATTCTCCCAGGTTTAAGAAGCCCAATTTCATCATAATATCTAAGAGTTCTAGTACTAACACCAGCTAATCTAGCTAAAGCTTGCACTGTATACTCCATCTTTCCACCTCCCAATATTAGAATACACCTTTACGTAACGTTAATGTCAAGTTGTTTTTTTAAAAAACTACTTATCATACTAAATATTAATTTGCATAATCAATTTAATAATATACTAAATTCTATATATAACACTATGTAATAATAAGACAAAATCCATGAATAATATTATAGAATAAAAGAAAAAAAGCTTAAAGTTAATAAGGTGAAAATACAGAGAATCAATATTGTGTATCTAAGCCTATGATAAAGCCAATTCATTTAAAATTTATTAAATATCTCGACATATTTTATAAAATATGTTAAAATGATTGATGTGATTAATTTAATAATACTATCGGGATGTGGCGCAGTTTGGTAGCGCACAAGTCTGGGGGACTTGGGGTCGCAGGTTCAAATCCTGTCATCCCGATTAAAAAAAGGTAGAGAAAACTCTACCTTTTTTACATAATTATAAAAATTAATCCACCACTACCATCGTTTATAATTCTCTCTAGAGCCCTTCTTAATTTTTGTCTTGCCTCCTCTGGCATTGTGCTAAGTTTTCCTTGTAGTTGCTCATTTACTAAATCATATAAGGATTTTCCAAATAGGTTAGACTGCCAGATTTTTGATGGTTCTCCTTCAAACTCCGATAACAGGTACTGGATTAGTTCTTCTGACTGTTTTTCCGTTCCAATTAGTGGGGATACTTCAGTGGCTATATCAGCCCGTAATACGTGAAGAGATGGGGCCTTTGCCTTAAGCTTAACACCAAATCTACTACCTTGTCGATATATTTCTGGTTCTGCTAATTCTAATTCCTCTAAACTTGGACTAACTAAACCATAACCAATTTCTTTTGCCTCTATTAGAGCCCTTTCTATCTTATCATATTTTCTCTTGGTATCAGCTAGTTTTGAAATTAATCCCAATAACTGATAATCTCCTTCTATAGAATAACCAGTCATATCTTTAAGTACACTATAGAATAAGCCTTCATCGACTATAATTTCTGAATGTACTACCCCTTCTCCTAATTTTATTTCAACTAAATTAACATTTTTCACCATATCTAATTCCTTTAAGGGACTTAGAAACTCTGTAACCTCGTTTAATTTTTGTAGTCCTTCTATTGACTCTTTTAAAGCGTTCAATATATTTACTTTTATCCAATGTTTCTTAGGTAGTCCTTCTATCCATTTTGGTAGATTAATAGTTACTTCCTTAACTGGGAACTCATATAATAGTTTTTCAAAAACTTTTTCAACATCCCCTACTTCCATATTTAGGCAATCTAATGCTATGACTGAAACTCCGTATTTACTCTGCAAGCTTTCCCTTAAGGCTATTGTGCTATCTAAATTTGGGTGTTTTGAGTTTAGGATGATTATAAATGGTTTTCCAAGTTCTTTTAACTCAGATATTACTCTCTCTTCTGCTTTAATGTAATTGGATCTGTCTATATCTGTTATAGAACCATCTGTTGTTACCACTAAACCTATGGTAGAGTGGTCTTGAATAACCTTTCTAGTGCCAATTTCTGCTGCTTCTTCAAAAGGAATTTCCTCATCATACCATGGGGTTGTTACCATTCTTGGTGCAAAATTTTCTTCATGGCCTAAGGCACCACTTACTAAGTAACCTACACAATCTACCATCCTTACCTTGAACTTTACATTTTCGCCAAGCGTTAATTCCACAGCTTCGTTTGGTACAAACTTTGGTTCAGTTGTCATTATTGTTTTCCCAGCACCACTTAGTGGTAATTCATCCTTAGCTCTTTCTCTTTTATGCTTGTTGTCAATATTAGGTAGTACCATTAATTCCATAAATCTTTTTATGAATGTGGATTTCCCTGTTCTAACTGGACCTACTACTCCTGCATAAATATCACCATCTGTTCTTTCTGCTATATCTTTGTATATATCAAATACTTCCACATCATTTCCCCCCTTATCAGTAAATTTATTACAATACTTAACATTATATATATACGTCTCTGGAAATAAATTATTACAAGCTCATAAAAAAAACCTGCTATTTTTAGCAGGTTACCAAGAATTATTTTCCTCTTTAATTATATCTTCTAATTCGTTTTTCTTATCCCTTACCATGAGATTTAAAACAGCATTTTTTACATCTTTCCCCTCATATAAAACTCCATATATCTCAGATGTAATAGGCATTTCTATGTTATGTTTTTTTGCCAAATTATATGCTGATTTTGTAGTCTTTATGCCCTCTACAACCATTCCAATCTTTTTAATGGCATCATCTACTTTTATGCCTTGTCCTATTAAAATTCCAGCCCTTCTGTTCCTACTATGCATACTAGTACATGTAACTATTAAATCACCCATACCTGAAAGTCCAGAAAAAGTGTTAATATTGGCACCCATTTTTTCTCCTAGCCTAGCCATTTCTATCATGCCCCGTGTCATTAAGGCAGCCTTTGTATTATCCCCATAATTAAGTCCATCAGATATTCCAGCCCCCAAGGCTATAATATTCTTTAGGGCTCCTCCTAATTCTACTCCAATTACATCAGGATTAGTATAAACCCTAAAATTAGATGTAAAAAAAAGATCCTGGATATATTCTGCTGACTTTTTATCCCTTGATGCAGACACTACTGTTGTAGGCATATTCTTAGCAACTTCCTCTGCATGGGAAGGACCTGATAGAACCACATAGGAGTTTTCTGGTAAGAATTCTTCTACAACTTGAGATATCCTGAGTAAAGTGTCACTTTCTATGCCTTTTGATACATTTACTATTATTTGATTTGCTTTTACATGATTATGAGCCTTTGTCAGTACATCCCTAATACCATGTGTACTCATAGCCAAGATTAAGGCATTCTTTTTATAAATACTGTATTCTAAATCATTGGTAATTTTCAAATTTGGTGGCAAAACAACATCAGGAAGATATTTATTATTGATTCTTGTTTCGTTTATTTCTTCAACTTGAGACTTCTCTCTAAGCCACATGGTTACATCATAACCCTTGTTTGCAAGTAAAACTCCTAAGGCAGTGCCCCAGCTTCCACCACCTAATACTCCAATCTGTTCAGTCATATAATTCTCCTTCCTAAATATTTTTTCCCAATCTGTTTTCTTCACCTCTTAGAAGCCTATGGATATTTGACTTATGTCTAATTACTGATAATATTCCTAAAAACCAAATGGTAAAATAAAAATTTCTATCAATATTATCTAATAATACTATTATTGAAATAGGAGCAGTTATAGAAGCAAATATGGACCCTAAAGATACATATTTAGTAATCATTATAACTGTAACCCCTACTACTAAACAGGATAAACCGATTTTCCAGTCTAAGATCATTAAAACTCCCAAAGATGTTGCAACACCTTTACCGCCTTTAAAATTTAAGAATACTGGAAAATTATGGCCTAGAACTACAAAAACCCCAGCCAAAAGCTTACCGTCAAACCCAAGTAAATAGTGTCCAATGATAACTGCAATTATCCCCTTCAAAATATCTAATAGGAAAGTTAAGGCACCAATTTTCTTCCCCATAACCCTTAATGCATTAGTTGCTCCTGCATTGCCACTACCATATTCTCTTATATCTATATTTTTAGTTACTTTACCTAGAAAATAAGCTGATGAAAAACAACCCAAGAGATATGATAATATCACTGTTATGATAATTTTCATATTTTACTCTCCCTTTTGCCTAAATTCGAATAAAATAGGTACTCCAGAAAAACCAAAGTGATTTCTAATTTGATTTTCTAAGTATCTTTCATATGAAAAATGCATCAATTCTTTATCGTTTACAAAGATTACAAACTTTGGTGGTCTAACTGAGACTTGTGTACCATAATATATCTTCAATCTCTTTCCTTTATCACTTGGTGGTTGGTTCATAAGAACAGCTTCATTGATTATATCATTCAATACTCCTGTGCTTATCCTTAAACTATAATTATTGTTTACTATATTAATAAGCTCTAATAACCTATTTACTCTTTGACCAGTTAGAGCTGAAATATAGATAATGGGTGCATAGGCAATGAAACCTAAAACTCTCCTAATGTCCTTTTCAAATTCTAAATGGGTATTAGTATCCTTTTCTATTAAATCCCATTTATTTACAACAATAATAATCCCCTTACCATTATCATGGGCATAACCAGCAATTTTAGAATCCTGTTCTGTGACACCTTCAGTAGCATCTATAACTAAAACACAGATGTCAGACCTATCTACAGCAGTTAAGGTCCTTACTACAGAGTATCTTTCTACATTTTCGTAAATGCTTCTCTTCCTCCTAAGGCCAGCAGTATCTATAAATACATATCTTTCATCCTTGTAATTAAAGTATGTATCTATAGCATCCCTAGTTGTCCCTGGTATATTTGTTACTATTACTCTTTCTTCACCAAGAATTTTATTTATTAAAGATGATTTCCCCACATTTGGTTTTCCGATAAAAGATACCTTTATTATATCTTCATCATAATCCATATCTTTATCATCTGGAAAATTCTTTACTACTTCATCTAATAGATCTCCAAGACCTAAGCCTTGTTCTGCTGAAACAACAATAGGATCTCCAAGACCTAGTTCATAAAACTCATAGATTTCTTGTGGAGTCTTAGGTGTATCAATTTTATTACATGCCAAGACTACTTTCTTTCCTGACTTCCTTAACATATTTCCAATTTCTTTATCTGTGGAACTTAAACCCTGTAGGCCATCTACTACAAATAATATTACATCTGCAGTATCAATAGCTATTTCAACTTGTCTTTTTATATTGGTCATTATAATTTCTTCATTCTCTGGTTCTAGTCCACCTGTATCTATTACAGTGAAATATTTACCTAACCATTCACCTTCGGCATATATTCTATCTCTAGTCACGCCTGGAGTGTCTTCTGTAATAGCTATTGATACTGCAGATGTAATATTATTTGTAGTAGATGGCCTACAGGGTTTAAGTTCCACAGATAAAGAAATTGGAAATATGTTAAGGAAGTCAGGAAAGAAAGTAGTC
>JAAYQJ010000063.1 GCA_012519355.1 Tissierellia bacterium
AGCCCTTGTAACTAAATAATCTGTATATCTTTCTTTGATTCTATTTTCTATTGACTCTATGCAAAGTTCCATTGTCTCTCTATTTGATGTACCAAAACTGGTAACTATTATTCCTTTTTTCATACTTCCTCCTTTAATCTCGGTTTTCTAGTAGTTCACTTTCACTTTTATAAAGTGGAAGATTCAAATTCTCGTGAATTTTCACCAACCATGGCTTTTCTAATCCTGATTTTTCTAAAATGTCCTTATCTAAAAATACATCCTCAGCTACACCTTCTCCTAAAATTTCACCCTTTGAAATTATGTAAATGTAGTCACAAGCTTCATATATGAAGTCCATATCATGGCTAGATACCACTATTCTCTTTTCTTGACTTAAATTCTTTATTATACTTTTAACTTCTTTAGACATGGCAGGATCTAATCCTGAAGTAGGTTCATCTAATAATAGTACTTTAGAATCCATTATCAATGCACCACCTATAGATATTCGTTTCTTCTGACCATAAGAAAGAAAATGTGTTGGTTTTTCGATTAAGTCCAAGGCCTTAACTTCAGCCAAGCTTGCATTTACCTTTTCCTTTATTTCGTCTTCTGCTATATCAAGATTTCTTAAGGGAAATGCCATGTCATCATATACTTTAGAATAAAATAATTGCTTATCAGGGTCTTGAAATACCATAGTCACTTTCTGTCTATAATCCCTTAGGGATTTTTTATCGTATTTAATTGGCTCATTGTTGTATTTTATTTTTCCTTTTGACGGTTTTAAGATCCCCAATATATTTAGGAAAAGTGTAGATTTCCCTGATCCATTTCCACCTATTAGACCAATAACTTTCCCCTTATCAAGATCAATACTTACATTTTTTAAGGCTAGAGTTCCATCTTCATATTTATAATCTATTGATTCAACCTTTATCATTTAATCACCTGTTTTAAATTCTCCATCATATAATTTACATTCAAGTATAATCACCATTTCTTTATAACGTAATAGAACCCTTAAAAACAAACTCCTTAGTAAAAGACCAGTAGATCTTAAACTATTTTTGAAATTTGAGTATCCGAATTTTAATTCCTGGCCTGTATGTATTTCTTGAGCTTCTTCCAAGAATATGAAAATTGATCTATAAATTAGAACGATTAACTCTATTATAGATTTTGGTAAATGTAGTTTCCTAAAAACCTTCACAAGGTTGTTTAATGGAGTTGTAAGACCTAAGAAAAATGCAGCCCCCATTGATGCAACCACTCTTGTTACAATATAAATCGATTCTTCCATTGAACTTATAGTTATGCCTATATAATAATCAAACATATTAATGCTATATACAAATATATCTATCTTTGATACGCTAACTAAAATTGTTATTGTACTAATTAATAAAAATCCCATAGGTATGGATAATATTCTAAAATATTTATCCAGTGGTATTCCAGCTACCTTAGTAGTCATAAAGGACATCATGGCAAATATCATAATATTAATATAAATACTTCTTATAGTAGTAGTTATTGCCAAGGCAATAACTACTACTATAAATTTAAGAAAAGGATCACTGTCAGCTAATCTATTGCTATATGCATACTTATCTATTATCAACAACTTTTTTCTTCTCCCTAAACATACCCAATATATATCCTATTGTTCCCGCACCTATGGCAACCTGTACTGAGAATAATAAGCTTTCTATTTCTCCACTTGGTGGTTCCAAAATAGGCTCTGCCCAAGGTTCATAATCGGGATTTATATCCAATATAACACCTTCAGCCTCTCCATCTGCACCTCCAAATTCAGAATCTCCCATAAATATTAATGGTACTAATACAATTACAATTATTAACAAAAATAGTATTAGATTGGTTTTAGATGTTTTCAATGCTTATCACTCCTTTTTCTTTGTATTCGATCAACAAGTTGTATACTATTGCAGTTAATAGACCCTCCACAATAGCTAAAGGGATCTGAGTCACAGCAAATACTGTCAAGAACTTCATCAAAGAGCCCACCAATCCCGATGCAGGATCTGGAAAAGCAATGGCCAATTGGGTTGCGGTTATACAATAAGTTGCTAAGTTCCCTAAAGCAGCAGCTAGAAATGTTACATAAGTCCTATTCATATTGGTTTTCTTTAGGCCTTTAAATATACCATAGGATATAATAGGACCAACTATTCCCATGGAAAATATATTGGCACCAAGTGTTGTAAGCCCTCCATGTGCAAGTAACAAAGCTTGAAATAATAGTACAATAGTACCTATTACAGTCATAACAGTAGGTCCAAATAATATTGCTCCTAGACCAACCCCTGTAGGATGCGAACAACTACCCGTAACTGATGGAATTTTTAGAGCTGATAAAACAAATACAAACCCTCCAGCTAATCCCAATAGTACCTTTGCATTCACATCTTCTTTAAATAATTTGTTAATATTTTTCAATCCTAGGATTAAAAATGGTAATGCTAAAACAGCCCAAAATATAGCCCATTTTGCTGGAAGAAATCCCTCCATAATATGCATTCCATGACTTATACTTGGTGTTGATAGTAATAATAAAAATACTGACAACCCTAAATACTTTATGTTTTTCATTGTCGTTTCTCCTTATATAATGTATTTACGTTAATTAAGGATAACGCATAATCCTTTTTTAACAAATGTATACACTTTATTGTGTATAATAGTTTTATTAGATAGAGTGTCATCGACTTCTCCTTGAGACTCA
>JAAYQJ010000064.1 GCA_012519355.1 Tissierellia bacterium
AGAGAAAATTGTAGAACTACAAGACCGACTATACAATAATGAAAAGAGAAGGACTAAGGAAGACAAATCAAAATCCTCAGCCAAGTATAACCTATTGGACATAGTAGGAGAAAACAAGGAAATGCTTAGACTTAAATCCCTAGCCCTAAAAGCTGCAAAATCAGACGTATCCATATTGATATCTGGGGATACAGGAACAGGAAAAGAACTATTTGTCCATTCTATCCACAATGCCAGTCCTAGAAAAAACAAACCCTTTATAGCACAAAACTGCGCAGCTTTACCAGGAAACCTACTGGAAGGTATCTTATTTGGAACAATAAAGGGTGGGTTTACTGGGGCAGAGGACAGACCTGGCCTGTTTGAATTAGCCAACGGTGGTACCCTATTCTTAGATGAGATTAACTCCATGCCCTTAGAACTACAATCAAAACTCCTTAGGGTATTACAGGATGGTAATATCAGAAGGGTTGGGGCTACAAATACCATAGAAGTAGATGTTAGAATAATTGCAGCCACCAATATTCCACCAGAAGATGCAGTGGAAAGAAGGCAAATGAGGCGGGACCTATTCTATAGATTAAATGTAATTTCCTTTGAAATCCCACCATTAAGGGAAAGAAAAGACGATATCCCTATACTAACCAAGTATTTCATAGAAAAGTATAATGAAAAGTTTAATAAAAATGTCAAGGGAGTATCCGATGAAGTTCTGAGTATTTTCTATAACCATGAATGGGATGGAAACGTCAGGGAGCTAGAAAACCTAATAGAAGGTATTATCAGCATATCAGACCTAGAAATCATAGAAGTAGAAGACCTTCCCTATAAATTCAGACAAAGAAAGTCAAAACCCTTTGAACTATCCCTTAAGGAAATCCTTGAAGATACAGAAAGAACCATAATCAAAGAAGCCTTAAAAAGAACAGATAACAATATTACCCAGGCAGCCGAACTCCTCAAAATCCCAAGACAAACACTTCAATACAGGTTGCAGAAGCTAAATATATAGTGAAAAGTGAATAGTGAAAAGTTTGCTTCGGTCAGGATGACAGTTTCCCTGTCATTCTGAACGGAGTGAAGAATCTTTGACCCAAAAGCTGACACGAAGTGTCACCCTGAGTTTTACAGTATTAGCATTACTAACGAAGGGCTTTACCCCAACGACTCTTCACAATTAGTTATTCACTTTATCAGGATTGTCAATTGTCCACTGAAAAACATTGTCCATTGTCAACTGTCAATTGTCAATTGCCAACTGCCAACTGCCCAAAACTCGGCACTGATTTCGCTTCTAATCAACCAAGAAATCAAAAAATAAACATCTTTTCCAAAAATCAAATCAATTATTTCCCATAAAAAGCCTAAAACATCGTTATTTCATTCACAAACATAAACTCCATATTCAAAACATGCCATCTTCTCTTATTGGCATGATTTTTGCATTGTTTATAATATGGATAAATTATTTAAAAAACTAATTAAGGGGGAATGTGAAATGAAACAAGGAAGTCCATACGGCGTTCACAGAGTAATTGAACCAAAGGGTGTATTACCACAACCAGCACTAAAAATTGATAACAATATGGAAATTTACGACAACGAAATACTTATAGATGTACAAACCTTGAACATAGACTCAGCAAGCTTTACCCAAATAAAAGAGCAAGCAAAAGGCGACTTAGAAGAAATCAAGAAAATCATGAAGGGCATAGTAGCTGAAAGAGGAAAGCACCAAAACCCAGTAACTGGCTCAGGTGGAATGCTAATAGGTACAGTAGAAAAGATTGGACCAGCCTTAGAAGGAAAAACAGATCTTAAAGTAGGAGACAAAATAGCAACATTAGTATCCCTATCCCTAACACCACTTCGTATAGATGAAATAAAAGAAATTAGAGCGGATGTAGACCAGGTAGACATAGTTGGTAAGGCAATCCTATTTGAATCAGGTATTTATGCAAAATTACCAGATGACCTACCAGAAAACCTAGCACTATCAGTATTAGACGTTGCAGGGGCCCCAGCTCAAACAGCAAAATTAGTTAAACCTGGAGATACAGTAGTAGTTATAGGTGGAACAGGAAAATCAGGTATGCTTTGCTTATATGAAGCAAAGAAAAGAGCAGGAGTTACCGGTAAGGTTATCTGCATAGGCTCAAGGGATACTACAATCCAAAGAGTAAAAGATGCTAACTTAGCAGACGCATATATTAAAGCAAATGCTACAGATGCAGTAGAAATCCTAGAAAAAGTTTCAGAAGCTACAGATGGACAACTGGCAGATGTAGTTATCAACACAGTAAATATTCCAAATACAGAAATGTCAAGTATACTTATTTGTAAAGACGGTGGCTTAGTTTACTTCTTCAGTATGGCAACAAGCTTTACAAAGGCAGCTCTTGGCGCTGAAGGTGTAGGTAAGGACGTAACTATGATAGTAGGTAATGGATATACTAAGGGCCACGCTGATATTTCCCTACAATTAATGAGAGAATCAGAAGTCTTAAGAAAGATATTCACAGAACTTTACGCGTAATTCAGTGAATAGTGAAGAGTGAATAGTGAAGAGTGAATAGTGAAGAGTGAATAGTGAAGAGTGAAGAGTGAAAAGTGAAT
>JAAYQJ010000065.1 GCA_012519355.1 Tissierellia bacterium
AAAAACAAAAAAATAAACCCTCAATTAAAGGGTTTACCAATATATGTCTCCATTTCATTATCTTTCATATAGGTTTGTATTAAAACAAATAAGCCTATGGCAATCAAGATATCTCCTATACTTATTATTTTAGGAAAGGGATAGGGTTTTGGTATAGGTATTATATCGGACAAAATATTAAGCTTTGTGGATTTATCTGCTAATATATGGGTTAGTATCCTTCCTTCCTCTAAAAATGTTAATTCAGTATAAAGTTTTGAAAATTTTAAGGCTTTTGTGGATACTGGCATTTTACCATTGTTTAGGGCAATGGGAATAAAATTCAATATAGAACCAGATAATACTAGCTTAAAGCCCTTTTCTCGAAAATTAAAAATTAGTCCAATTATTAAAAGCAAATAAATAAAAATATGTATATAGAAAAATTTTTCTTCTAAAAAACTACTAATACTCCCATGGAACTTGGTAATTATAAATAAAGATATGATTTCAATAAGAAAGGATGTTACAAATATATACCATTTATTAATATAAAGATTTCCTAAATTTCTTATCCTCCCTCCTCTTAGTTTGCCTAGGATAAAGGATAGGATGATGGTTTCAATTATCAAGAGAACACCCCATTGTATTTTGATTTCTAGATATAATAAAATTTAATGCTAGACATATTTCTATGTCTAGCATTAGATTAATTAATATGCTACGAATACTTCTTTCTTTGCATTACAAAGTGGACATTTGTCTTCTTCGCCTGTTAATGTAATAAATCCACATATTGGGCAAAGTTCAACAACTTTTGCTTCTAAGTCCTTACCTGCATCTACAGCTTCTTTAGCTTTTGTAAATAGCTCGGCATGTACCTTTTCTGCCTCTATGGCAAATCTGTAAGCTGATAATGCTGTTTTTTCTCCTTGTAATTCAGCTACTGCTATGTATGCTGGATACATTTGATTTACTTCGTGTAGTTCTCCATTAATTGCTCCTTGTAGATTGTCAGAAGTTGTGCTATATCCAAAGCCTGCTCCTGATGTTACTGCAAAGTCACCTGCTTCATCTTTTAAAGCTTTAAAATGCAAGGTAGCATGAACTTGCTCAGCATCTGATGTAGCCATAAATAATCTTGCTACTGTTGGAAAACCATCTTTCTCTGCTTTCTCAGCCCATATTCTATATCTCATATGTGCTTGAGATTCTCCGCCAAATGCGGATCTTAAATTGTCAGCTGTCATTGGATTCATCATTTCAATTCCCCCTTATATTTTTGATTAATTTTAATGCTGATTAAATATGTTATTTATACTATTTTAACCATTTATTAGTATAAAAGTCAACCTCTATTCTATACTAGCTTCTGTACTCCGGAATCACTAAAGACCATAGGCCCTTCTTCTAGACCTATACAATTTCCATCATTATTTTGACAGAACATGATCTTATAGGTTGTGAATCCACCAGCTAAGTTTTTCACTTCAAATCCCCTTTGTTTCAATATCCTGCTGGCAATATATCCTCTTAATCCTACAGCACAATAGACAATATACCTCTTAGATTTATCTAATTCCCCTAATCTACCCCTTAATTGACCTAATGGTATATGAATGGAGTTCTTAATATGTCCCTTTTCCCTTTCATCATCTTCCATTACATCTAATATTACCGTATCTTTATCTAGTTCTAATAAATCTTTCCATATGGCTATATTAACATCTCCCTTTAATTGGTTGTCGGCCACATAACCAATCATATTAACAGGGTCTTTTGCCGCTGAATAAGGGGGAGCGTAGGCTAATTCCAGTTCTCTTAAATCAGAAACTTTACCACCAAATCTAATAGATGTAGCTATAACATCTATTCTCTTATCTACACCCTTATAACCAACTATTTGTGAGCCAAGGATTTTTCCTTCCTTATCATATATTAGTTTTATAGTCATTGGCAATGCCCCTGGATAATATCCTACGCTAGAATTAGTATGAATCAGGGCTATAAAATAGTCCTCTCTATACACCTTACCAAGCCTATTTAATGTCTTTTCATTGGTACCTGTATTGGCAACAGTCAAGTCGAATATCTTAGCTATACTAGTTCCTTGTGTCCCTTTATATTCTTCCTTTTCTCCAAATATATTGTTTGCAACAATCCTACCCTGCTTGTTGGCAGGACCAGCTAAAGGAACCATGGTTTGAGTTTTGTTTACAAAGTCCTCTACTTCAATAACATCTCCAATGGCGTATATATAATCATCAGAGGTCTTTAAGTATTTGTCTACTACAATTCCACCTCTTTGATTAACTTCTAATCCCGCTTCTCTTCCTAGTTCACCATTTGGCCTAATCCCTATTGAAAGAATTACCATATCAGCATCTATTGTATTTCCAGACTGTAATGTTACAGTGGTAACCCCATCTTTATAATCAAATCTACTTACTCCATCCTTTAATCTAAGGTCTACACCAACATTTTTTAAATGCTCATGAACAATTTGAGCCATTTCATTATCTAATGGAGCCATTACCTGATCTAGCATCTCTACTACGGAAACCTTTATACCTAGCTCATATAAATTTTCTGCCATTTCAAGACCAATAAAGCCACCACCCACTACTACAGCTGATCTTGGTTTTTCTTTCTCAATATATGATTTTATGGCATCTGTATCTGGAATATTCCATAAACTAAAAATATTTGGTGAATCAATACCTGGTATAGGTGGCTTAATAGGAGTTGAGCCAGTTGATAAAATAAGATAATCATAAGTTTCTTCGTATTCATCATTAGTTACTAAATTCCTAACAAGTACTTTTTTCTCATCCCTTAATATTTTGATGACTTCAGACTTAATCCTAATATCTACATCAAATCTCTCCATAATTCCCTCTGGAGTTTGAACTAATAAAGAATCCCTATTTTCAATTACATTCCCTATATAATAAGGCAAACCACAGTTTGCAAAAGATATATATTCTCCTCTTTCAAACAGTACAATGTTTGCATCTTCCTTAAGTCTTCTTAGTCTAGCTAAGGCAGTTGCACCACCTGCAACTCCACCTACTATAACAACTTTTTTACTCATTTAATAACCTCCTTTTTCATTACATATACCCCGTACCGGTATACTTATATATTATGATAACTTCTTCAATTAGTCAATAAAAAGGGAGATATTTTTTTATAATTTCATTGCCCTATAAATCATTGTAATCACTTGCTCTCGGCTTGCCATTTCCTTTGGATTTGTTCCATCTGTAATTCCCTTTTCAATGGCCCATTCCCATGCTTCCTTTGCCCAGGGAGAAGGCTCATGGACTAGTTTGGCTTCTTGTATCAAAGTATCCTTATTAAGAGTAGTTCCTGGACAAGTTTTCTTAGTATTTGGATTGTCACGATGGAATATGACGGTTTCCTCTCCATACTTATCTACAAAATATTTTATTAATTTCAGTATTTCTTCCCTTTGCCTACCTTCTAATTTATCGTATCCAAGACTATTAAACTCCCCACTACCTGGTAAGTCAAAATTACCTACCATCTCCACAGCTAAAGCCCCTGTATTCCACCCGGAAATAGAGGCAGGTGTTTTATGAAAGGGTCTTCCTGTTAACCAGATACCATCAGGAAATAGGGTTAAATGTTGGCCTATATCTTCCCAACCATTTACTACAGTATGGTAATGATACATTCCTTCTTGAAGTTGTAAGTGGTTTTCTCCATTGAAAGAGCTATGGGCAGGCTTCCAAGTATGGTGGACATGCAATTGAGTAAATTTGTAGTTTTCCAACTCCCTAATCAATTCTTCAATAGTAAGAAATCTAAAATTATTCATAAAATCCCTCCTTAAATTGGCTTTCCTTAGTAAGATCAAATCAAAATATGTAATTACTAAATATCTTAATAATATTTATTTTACTATAATCATAGTATTTAAGAAATTTATTATTGAACATCTAATTACAACTCCTTATCTAATCCTGGATTTTAATTCCTTTAAATTTCCTTTATGAGTATTACAAAAATTTTAATAACACTTGTCCTCATACTTTCATATTATATAGTGAATACTATAACCCTTAAATTTATTGAAGGGAGGTATTATAGTGGGTGACTTTGTAGGTGGAGAAAGAGGCAGAAGAAGAGATTGTGATGTTGATGATTCCTTATTATTCTTCTTTTTATTGTTAATAATCCTTTTCTCTAATAATTTTAGATTCTAATATAAAAGAATCGGGCATGCCCGATTCTTTATTTCTTCATTAACTCAAATCTAAATAAACTTATTCTAAACCATGTATTTTAATAATATTTTTTACTATCTATATATTCTTGTACTATCCTTAAAGTTTCACCAAACCTTTGGAAATGAACAATTTCTCTTTCTCTTAAAAATCGTAATGTATCTGTTACACCAGGGTCATCACTTATGCGTATTAACCACTCATAAGTTGCCCTTGCCTTTTCCTCTGCTGCCATATCCTCATGCAAATCAGCTATGGGATCATCCTTAGAGTTAATATATGCTGCCTTCCAGGCTTCACCTGCTGCATTGTGGGGGAATGGACTCTTGCCATGATTTACATAATGGGCTTCAAATGGAGTTCCCTTTATTTGATCAGGTGTAGCATCTTTTACTAGCTTCCATACTAAGGTTCCGATAATCTCCCAATGAGCTAGTTCCTCCGTGCCTATATCTGTTAGTATTGCCTTCCCCTGATTGGTTGGCATTGTCCATCTCTGTGTTAAATATCTAATACCCGCTGATAATTCTCCATCAGCTCCCCCAAATTGTTCTATTATCATTGCAGCCAAGGCAGGATTAGTTGTGTCTACTCTTACTGGATATTGTAATTTCTTTTCATAGAACCACATATTGCTCCCCCTTTAAAAATTTGTAAATTCAATTTCCCAAGGCCAAGGTCCATCAATATAGCCCCATGGGAATTTACTCATATCTCTATTTGTTAGAGGACCATATCTTCCTTGATACATATTTTTCAACTCATGATATCTTTGAGAAGCATTATTGTGTAGTCTTAATGCCCTTTCATCATCAGGATGAGTATCTAGATATAAGCTAGTTTCATCCAAAAGGAAAGAAACCTCCATTATCTCTAATAAAAGCTCCATTTGTGCCCTATCCATTATATCTACATCTCCTTTCCCAATCACTTACTCCTGTAGTGAATTTTGTATTTACTAGTTCAGGAAATAGGGTTCCAGCTTTTAAGGCTTCCCTAGGACTAAATACATGTTTCATCTCTTGTATAGGAACACATGCCCTAGCTAAGGCACCAGGACAGCATGGTCTCATATCTTCATAATAATCTCTATCCATTAATTCTCTCCTCCCACTAAATCTGTTCATTACATATTACGCAAAAAAAAATAATTGGTTACAAAGAAAAGGTTCTTAGCAATTTCCAGGGAAATACCTTTTTTGACATTAAATTTAAAAATATTTTTTTAAGTTGATAATAATGGAAAGATTGGAAAAGCAGAACTAAGATACATAATATTGCATGATTATTAATTTTTTTTATACACATAATACTACTACACCAAAGTTTTACAAAATTATTTATGAAAGGAGATAATTAAATGGCAAATAACAATACTGGTAGCAACAGAATACTTGTTCCAGAAGCTCGTCAAGCACTAAATCAAATGAAACTAGAAATAGCTTCTGAATTAGGAATGGCAAACTACGATTCAATGGATAAAGGAAATCTACCATCAAGACAAAATGGTTATGTTGGTGGATATATGACAAAGAACTTAGTAAGAATGGCTCAACAAAACATGGGAGGAACAATTAAATAGTAAATCCATACTAAAAAAGATAGGTTAAACCTATCTTTTTTAGTATCTATTCCATTAAAACAATATCTAATTTACTATATATTTCTTCAGATATTTTATCTGTTAGGCTAAGATTATTGTCCTTAAGAAACTTTATTAGGGCGGATTTCATTCCTTCACCATAGATTCCGTCTAAACTCCCCTCATAATAGCCTTTTTGTTGGAGTCTTTTTTGTACTTCTAATACATCTGAACCCCTATCTCCAGGTTTTAATTCCCTGAATCCCTGGCCAAAGGGACCGTATAGGCCATTAATTATTGTCACAATTGTATTGTTACTAACCATAGAATAAAGTTCTTCCACATCCCTATTTCTCTTACGGATACATCCTGCCGACAAGTTTCCACCTATGGAGCCAGGCCTATTGGTTCCGTGGATTCCGTATTTACCCCAGGGTACATTTAGTCCTAGCCATCTAGTCCCAAAACCCTCTCCCCATTGAGCTTTTTCAACTATTTTAAAGGTACCTAAGGGGGTTGGTGAACTTGGTTTTCCCGTGGCTATTGGATAAGTTTTTAATACACTTTCGTTTTCCCTGTCAATTAATTTTAGCTGCTTTTTATGTACTTCTACTAGAATAGTGTAGGTCCCGGAATTTCTTTTTAAATATACATCCTCTAAACTAATTCTGTTCTTCATTGTAATCTTGTAGATTAAATTGCCTAGAATTAAAAAAATTGCAACTAAAAATAATATGAGAATTGACATATACAATTTTTTGCTCATTATATCCCCCCTTGAATATATTAATATGCATATTTTTTCAAATCTTTACTTTAAATATATGTAAATGTAGGAGTATTTTTACCTGCTATTGCCTGGTGTTTAAGCATATAGTTAGTTGAAGTAACAATTCATTGAAACAAGTTGAAAATTAGGATGATTTTAGGTAATTCTGAGAAAAACAAAAGACATAGAATTAACTTCTATGCCTTTTATATACAAACACATCTTTATTTGTTTTCTAATCCTATTGTCTATTGTTTTTATATTCACTGCTTAGGCGTCTAACCTCTTCCAAGATTTCTTCACCAGGAATACCTTTTTTCTTAACTAAGTCTACCCAATCTTGGTATACGTCTGATAGACTATCTTCAAATCTTTTTTGTTCATCTTCTGATAATTGGATGTATGTAGCACCATTTCCTATGGCATTTTCTAAGGCCCGTTTTCCAGCCTTATCAAATTCAACTGAAGTGAGCTTCCTATATTTTTCAGCAAGACTTTCAAAAATTTCTTGATCTTGTGGGGATAATTTTTCCCAAGTGCTCTTGTTCATTACCACAAAAAAATTGGCAATTGTAAAGGGTCCACCTATATAAATGTTAAACACATCTGATAAATCAAATGATTCAAGGGCTGATAATGGGCCAGTAGCTCCGTCAATTGCCCTACTCCTTACGGCGCTATATACATCATTAATTGGCATTAAGATAGGTAAGCCACCCCAGGCATGGACAGCTTCATATGTTACACCTGTACCTGTTCTCATTTTCAATTCATTTAAATCATCCAGGGAGTGTATTTCTTCATCAACCATCATTAAGTATTCTGGGTCATTTTGGAATAGCCATAATACCTTTGTGTCCTTATATTCTTCCTGTATCTCTGGAAACTTATTATATAGTTCATAAAGTATTTCAGTTCCCATTTCCGAAGAATCACATATAAAGGGCAACTCTACTACGCTACTAACAGGAAACTTCCATGGAGTATAGCCTTGTAAGGAAATAGTAATATCAGCAATGCCAGTAGCTGCCATATCATATAGGGCATCTGGACTTGCTAAGGTAGAAAATGGACGTACGTTAAATATAATTCTTCCCTCAGTTAGTATTTCAACTTCCTCAATAAAGGGTTCAATAATATTAGTATGAAAAAAATGTTGTTGTGGCATAAAATGTGCTATCTTCAATGTTATAATCTCTTCACCTACTGGCAATGTCACTTCATTATCCTTCTCAGGAGTACATGCGGGCAAAATAATTAATGAAAAAACTATTAAACAAATCAACACAGTTTTAAACCCTTTTATTTTGGCGATTTTCATTTTAAATCCCACTTCTTAATATAAGGTCTTATAATGCCCTTTATCCTTTGTAGTCTAACTTTAAGATATTTCTAGCTGTCATTTAACACTTTTTTAGGATTCTAACAAACAGTAGAATCTGATAGCCTGGAATTATAATAAGCTATCCCTGTATGAAAAGCATTGGTTCAGCCCTTTTTAATATTCTACTCTAGATTTTATTGGGTTCATTATTTCAAACTGTGTCTCTTGATTTAATAATAACAAAAATTTTGTCGAATTGTAAATGTTTTTTGAAACTTTTCCAAATCTTTTGAAATCTTAATTATGAAAGTAAGTTAAAGGGGTTAATTCATTAATAAAAAATACCCGAATAAGACTACTAGTCTTATTCGGATATTTTATATAATTCTTTATATCCCTTATAAGTCCGGATTATAAATTTGAAATATACTGTAGATTGAAATATTTTCTTTACATAGGTGTTTTATAATGTTTGGAATCTCTTGGGTTGGAATATTAAGTTCAACTCCGTTATATTTTACTATAATGTCTTTTAAATCAACTTTGCTTTCATTATGTAATGTGTCTACTACCTTATTTTCGATTTTAGAAATATTCATACAACCAAGTACAAAAAATACTTTTCTTTTTTCATTAGAATAGTCTTGTGGGCTTAACCGGCTAATTAATAGGATATCATTCATTATTATTACTCCTTTTCATTTCATAAAATATTCTTTTGTAAGGATAATAATTCATCATTGCAATATTAATTACCCAACTTTTTAACAATAAAACTATAAAAATAAGTATTTTTTATCAATTTTATTAAATATTTCTGACTTGTAAAAATAAAAACTTTGTCTAAATTATGCTATAATATATATAGTTTAGACATAGAAAGGTGATATGATGGAGAAATACCTAGATTCATTAAGTAAATCTATACTATTTAAAGATGTTCCTAAGGCAGAAATAATTTCTCTCGTTTCAAATATACCCTATAGTATAAAAAATTTTAACAAGGAAGATGTAATTGCCATAGAGGGGGATGACTGCAATAGCTTAAGCATTATTCTGGTTGGAAATATAGAAATCCATAAGCCTTTCCCATCAGGGAAAATAGTTACAATAAATTATTTTGAAGCAGGAAATGTATTTGGAGAAGCATTAGTTTTTTCAAAAAGGCATAGGTATCCTGCTACTGTAATTGCCACTACAGACTGCGAAATAATGTATATCCATAGGGATGATATAGTCAATCTTATGAGATTAAACAATCAAGTGTTAAGCAATTTTGTATCTGTATTATCCAATAGGATTTTAATGCTGAATGAAAGGATTACCAATCTCTCCTATGACAGTATTAGGAAAAAAGTTGCTAACCTGATCCTCCTAGAATATAGTAAGCAAAAAAACAAGTATCTAGTTTTACCCTTCTGTAGAAAGAAAATGGCAGAGCTTTTAAATATACCTCGTCCTTCTCTTTCAAGGGAACTTATGAAGATGAAAGAAGAAGGGATAATCGATTATCATAAAAATAGATTAAAAATATTAGATATGGATTTACTAGAAAAATCTTTATTAGAATAGTTATAAAAAAATCTATAACCAAAAATTGATTATAGGTT
>JAAYQJ010000066.1 GCA_012519355.1 Tissierellia bacterium
AATTATACGTGAAAGATAAATTGTTTCATCAGTTGACAAGTGGTGGAGCTCAACCATTTTTATCACTAAAAGAAATTGGCAAATTGTTAATATTAGTACCCAATAAAATAGAACAACAAAAAATCGCTCAAATCCTCTCCACTTGGGACCAAGCTATAGAATTGAAAGAAAAGCTTATAGAAGAAAAGAAAAAACAGAAGAAAGGTTTAATGCAGAAACTTTTAACTGGAGAAGTGAGATTACCTGGATTCGATGGAGAGTGGGAAGAGGTAAGGTTGGGGGAAATTTTGAAAGAACGAAATGAAACAGGATATGAGACACTTGAATTATTAGCAATAACTGGAAGTAGGGGGATAGTGAAAAGAGATGAAGTTGATATTAAAGATACATCCAGTGAAGACAAGAGTAAATATAAAAGAATTATGCCCCTTGATATAGGTTATAACACAATGAGAATGTGGCAGGGTGTATCAGGAGTTTCTAAGTATGAGGGAATTGTTAGTCCAGCATATACAGTATTAAAGCCTACTTCCAAGATAGATTCATTTTTTATTGGATATTTATTTAAAACACCTAAAGTTATTAATTTATTTAAAAGGTATTCTCAGGGGCTTGTAAATGATACATTGAACTTAAAGTATAATAATTTTAAAAAGATCAAATTATTTATTCCAAAATCTATTCATGAACAAAAAGCCATAGCTCAAATCCTCTCCACAGCTGACAAAGAAATCGAGTTATTAGAAAAAGAATTAGAGCAACTAAAACTCCAGAAAAAAGGACTTATGCAATTACTCTTAACAGGGATAATCAGAGTAAAATCATAAGGAGGTGATTTAGTGTCAAGAGCATATCTTTATAATGAGGAAAATATCAGTCAAAAACCTGCCATTGAGGTATTGAAAAACTTAGGATATATCTATATTTCACCAGAAGAAGCAGAAAGAATCAGAGGAAATCTATATAATGTACTCCTCACAGATATATTAAAGGAAAAACTAATAGAGCTTAATGAATATGAATACAAAGGCAAAGTATATAAATTTAGCAAAAAAAATATAGACCAAGCAATTAAAGACTTAGATGAGCCTTTAACCGATGGCTTAGTTCGTACTAGCGAAAAGATATACGATACACTAATGCTTGGTAGAAGTTATGAAGAAAGCCTACCTGATGGTTCTAGAAAGTCATTTTCCTTAAAATATATTGACTGGGAAAATGTATACAACAATGTTTTTCATGTCATAGAAGAATTTTCAGTAGAAAGAGAAGATGGTCAAGGAAATGCGAGACCAGATATTGTCCTATTTGTCAATGGTATACCCCTTGGAATTATTGAATGTAAAAGGGCGTCTATTGATATACGACAAGGTATAGAGCAAATGCTTAGAAATCAAGGAAAAGATTATATTCCTCACCTATTTAAGTATAGTCAAATACTAATGGCTACTAATAAAAATGAAACAAAATATGCAACATGTAATACTCCAAGAAAGTTTTGGGCTGTATGGAAAGAAGAATACGAGGATTGGCTTCAAAAAAACCTTATTAAAGCAGTAGAAGACAGATTGCCAACCAACCAAGACAAAAATATTATTTCCTTATTTCACCCAGAGAGAATATTAGAAATCACGAAGTACTTTGTCTTATACGATAAAAATGTAAAAAAAGTAGCTAGATACCAACAATATTTTGCTGTAAAAGAAATTGCTAAGGTTATAGAAGAAAGAGACGAAAATGGTAATAGAAAATCAGGTGTCATTTGGCACACCCAAGGAAGCGGAAAGTCCTTAACTATGGTTATGCTTTCTAAATATGTATTATCTGAACTTAGGGATTATGATCCAAAGGTTATTGTAGTCACAGACAGGATAAATCTTGATAAGCAAATTTATCAAGCCTTTAATCATACAAGACTAAAAGCCAATAGAGCCACATCAGGAAGACATCTAGTAAACCTTATCAATGACAATAAGGCTGATATAGTAACGACACTTGTTCACAAATTTGATACAGCTACAAGGAGACAAAAACCAGTTTTATCTAAGGAAATATTTGTGTTAGTGGATGAATCCCATCGAACTCAATATGGAGAACTTCATATTAAGATGAAGCAAATATTTCCAAATGCCTGCTATTTAGGATTTACTGGAACTCCCCTAATGAAAAAAGAAAAAAATACCATGATAAAATTTGGTGAGCTTATCCATGCCTATACTATAGCTGATGGAGTTCAGGATAAAGCCATAGTTCCTCTATTATATGAAGGTAAAATGGTAGAGCAAACAGTCAATAGAAAGGCCATAGATAAAAGGCTTGAAATGATAACAAAGGATTTAAATGACAAGCAAAAAGAAGAGGTCATGAGAAAGTGGAGTCAATTTGAAAGGATAGCATCTTCAGACCAAAGAATTGCCTTCATTGCTTATGATATTAATAGACACTTTGTAGATAACTACAAGACCCAAGGTTCACAGTTTAAAGCGATGCTTGCTACAAATAGCAAGGTAGAAGCTATTAGATATTTAAAACATTTTGAAGAAGCAGGAGATTTAAATGCAGCTGTTATCATATCTCCCCCAGACCAAAGGGAAGGTTATGATGCAGTAGATGAAGAATCTCAAGATATGGTAAAAAGGTTTTGGGATAAGATGATGGAGAGGTATGGCAATGAAGAAAACTATGAAGAATCAATTAAGGATGAATTTGTAAATGGGGATGATTTAGACCTGCTTATTGTTGTAGATAAATTATTGACTGGCTTTGATGCTCCTAGGGCTACCGTTATGTATATAGATAAACCAATGAAAGAGCATACTTTATTGCAGGCAATAGCAAGGGTTAATAGGCTTTATGAAGGTAAAGATTATGGGCTAATCATTGATTATAGGGGATTACTAGATAAATTAGATGAGGCTATGGAAATGTATTCAGGAGCTGGTCTAGAAAACTTTGACCCTCAGGACCTAAAAGGCGCTTTATATGATGTAATTAGTATAATAGGCTCATTAAGACAATACTATACCAATTTAATAAATATATTTATACCAGTTAAAAATAAAAAGGATACAGAGGAATACGAAGTATTATTGGAGAATCAGGAGCTAAGGGAAGAATTCTATGAAGCCTTGAGTTTATTTGGTAGGCATTTAAAGTTGGCTTTAGAGTCTGAAAGGGTTTACAATGCCTTAAGCGAAGATGAAATAAATAAATATAAGAAAGACTTTAAATTTTATCAAGAATTGAGAAGAAGTGTAAAGATAAGGTATTCGGATACAATAGACCATAAAGAATATGAGGCTAAAATGCAAAAGCTAATGGATAATTATATTGCTGCAGAAGATGTAATCAGAGTTACTAATCCTGTAGATATTCTCGATAAAAAGGGATTTGAAGAAGAGCTAGATAGATTAGGTTCGCCTAGGGCAAAGGCTGATGCCATAAGGACTAGAATGACTAGAAGTATAAGTATGAAATGGGATGAAAATCCTGCATACTACAAAAAATTCTCTGAAAGAATTGAGGAAACCTTACAGGCTTATAAAGATAAGAGAATTAGTGAAAGAGAATATTTTGAAAGAATGAATAATATAAAGAAAGATTATCAAAGCGGATACTCTGGTATAGAATATCCGGAGAATATTAAAAATAAGCCAAATGCTCAGGCTTTTTATGGGGTAACATACGATATAATGAAGGAATCAAGTGAAGTCTATGGAACTGATATGCCTGATGGAAATGCCGATAAAGACCAAATTGCTGAACTTTCCATACTCATAGAAAACATAGTAGCAAAGTATACTAAGGTGGATTGGCATGATAATACTGATGTTCACAATAGGATAAAGCAAGAGGTAGATGATTTACTCTTTGATTTCTCCAAGGAAAATAATATTGAGTTAGACTTTGAACAGATAGATAAGATTTTGAACGAGATAATTGAAGTAGCTTTGAAAAGATACTAAAAGGTGAGAATATGACAAAATATATGATAAACTACGGGGATAAAGAAATATTTTTTGAATTAGAAAGAAAAGATGTAAAGAATATTAATTTAAATATAAGACCAGATATGAGTATTGTAGTATCAGCCAATGATAATGTGCCATTAGATTGTATAATAAATTTCGTTAAAGAGAAGGGCTCTTGGATATTAAAAAACATTGATTACTTCAAGGGTTTTGAGCCCCATAAAAAATATAAATTAGAATATGTAAGCGGTGAGTCTATAAAATACCTTGGTAGGCAATATCGGTTGAAAGTAATAGAGTATGAAGTTGAAGCTGTTAAGTATTTCCGAGGATACATTTATATCTATGTAAGAGATAAGGAT
>JAAYQJ010000067.1 GCA_012519355.1 Tissierellia bacterium
GTATATCTCTGTTGCACTATCCTTAGGGTCACCCCCACTGGACGTTATCCAGCATCCTGCCCTATGGAGCACGGACTTTCCTCATGCAAATGCACGCGACCATTCAACTTACTCCCAAATAATATAACATAATAAAGATATAGTTTCAATGGTTAATTCTAGGATTGTTTACATAATATTCTTCCACAATTCTCACATAATACAATTTCACCTTTATTCAACCTATCTAATAGGATCATAGGTAAAATCATATTGCATCTATTACAAACTCCATTTTGAGGAATTGATACTCCACTTCCTTTATTCTTTTTTATAGAATAGTATTTCTCCAATAAAATCTCATTCATATTACCTTCTATTGATACAATCTCTTGTTTTTCTTCTTCAATTTTGCTTTTTAATTTTTGTTCTAGGGCCGAATATTTTTTTCTTTGTTTTCTAATCCTATCCTTATACTTCTGAAGGAATTCTTCTATTTGCATAATATCCTTATCTATAAGCTCCAATTCATCCATAAGATCCAATAATTCAGTTTCTCTATTACTAACAATCTCCATAAGCCTTTCCTTTTCCTTGCTTAAATACTCCAACTGTTTTATGTCTGTTGTTTTGCCATTATATAAGCTTTTGTCTATTTCTTCAATTTTATAGTTGTACTCGATTAACATGTTGTTACATGTTTTTATATCTTTCTTAGTTTCCTCCCTTTTGATCTTAATCTTTTCCAATTGTCCTTCCGTAATTCTAATCCTTCTTTCTAATTCTCTAAGCTTTAGCTTTTCTTCTAGTTCTACCAATTCCTTTTCATATGATTTAAGCAAATCATGGTGAGTCTCTAAACTACTTAATAAATTCAGTTGCTCCATTCCCTCACCTCCCAAGGCTAATATATACTATATGATGGACTTGGTTCATTCCAAATCTCAATATAAATATCTTCCTCCATATTATTCTCTAGATATTCTTTTATTTTTGGTAAGATAATCTTTTCTGTATGAAAATGCCCTGCATCAACTATGGTTAATCCTAGTTCTGTCCCGTATTGTGCGTCATGGTATTTTATATCTCCTGTAATATAGATACAAGCATCTTTTTTATATGCGTCATAAATAAATTCACTGCCGCTTCCACCACATAGGGCAACCCGTTTAACTGTCCTTCCCATATCCCCATATACAAGTAAGAAATCAGTATTTAACCTTTTCTTTATAAGGGTTAAATAATCCTTCAAGCTTTTTTCTTCAATATCACCTACCCTTCCATACCCAAAATCATTTTCTTCAAATAATTCAAGTACTTGTGGATTTTTTATTTCTAATAGTCTTGCTAACTCATCATTTACTCCATTGTCAGCCCTATCTAAATTGGTATGGGCATTGTAGACCACTATATCTTTTTGTATAAGATTAAATAGTAGCTTTTCCTTATAAGTTGTTGTGGTAATACTTGCAATAGGTTTGAAAATTATTGGATGGTGGCTTATTATCATATGAAAATCTCCACCTAAGGCCCTATCATATACTTTTTCATCTAAATCTAAGGCTATTAATATCCTTTTTACTTCTTTTTCATCATTACCTATCTGAAATCCAGTATTATCCCATTTATCAATCAATTCAGAAGGTGCCCAACTATTCATTAATCTTATTATTTCCTTAGCCTTCAATCTCTTCCAGTACCCCCTTATAGTCCTTTATTTTGTTCATTACTTCTAAATATCTTTCTTTTGATTTTTCAGTGTTTACATCTTTTATTTCTTCCAGAATTTTATTTAATTCCATCATCCTAAATTGGATAAATTCCTTCAAAAAAGGATGTTTCTCCTTTATCAGTAATGGGCTGATTTCATAATGTATTTCCTTCTCTATATATGATTTACCCTTTTTTGCAAATATTATTTCATAGTATTTATTTTCTTCTTTAACTAATTCCTCTTTTAAAATTTTAAAATTGTTCTCTACTAGGTATTCTCTCAATTCCTTAGCTGCTACCATAGGTTGTAATATGAAGTTTACTATGGTTTCAGTTACATCTTTGTTTTTTTCTAAGATATCCCTAATTAGGAGTCCACCCATGCCTGCTATGATAAGTGTATCTATTTCAAAGGGCTTGATAACCTCAAGGCCATCTCCTAGCCTTGTATCAATCTTATCCTCTAGATTTAGAGTTTTTATATATTCTATTATCTTATCTAATGAACCCTTGGAAATATCTGTACCTATTGCTTTCTTAGATATACTATTTTCTATTAAATATACTGGTATATATCCATGGTCAGTACCTATATCTGCAACTATGGAATTCTTGGGTACAAAATTTGCAATAGCCATTAATCTATTTGATAATTTCATCTCTTCCTTCCTTTCTTTGGGATAATTAAAGATTCGCAGCATGGCGAATCTTTAATTATTCTAGAAAATCTTTTAGTTTTTTACTCCTACTAGGATGACGTAACTTTCTTAAGGCCTTGGCTTCTATTTGCCTAATCCTTTCCCTAGTTACTTCAAATTCCTTTCCTACTTCTTCTAAGGTCCTAGCCCTACCATCGTCTAATCCAAATCTAAGCCTTAGAACCTTTTGCTCTCTTGGTGTTAAAGTATCTAATACATCTATTAATTGTTCTCTTAACATTGTAAAAGTAGCTGCTTCTGCAGGTGCCAATACTTCATCATCAGGAATAAAATCTCCTAAATGAGAATCTTCTTCCTCACCAATTGGGGTTTCTAAGGATACTGGCTCCTGGGCAATTTTCATAATCTCTCTTACCTTTTCTACCTCCATACCCATTTCTTTTCCTATTTCTTCAGGTGTTGGATCTCTTCCTAATTCTTGTACTAATTGTCTTTGGATTCTTACAAGTTTATTTATAGTTTCAACCATATGGACAGGTATTCTAATAGTCCTTGCTTGGTCGGCTATAGCCCTAGTAATAGCTTGACGAATCCACCATGTGGCATAGGTACTAAACTTGAAGCCTTTTTTATAGTCGAATTTTTCTACTGCTTTCATAAGGCCTAGGTTACCTTCTTGAATTAAGTCGAGAAATAGCATTCCCCTACCTACGTATCTTTTGGCTATACTTACTACTAATCTTAGATTTGCCTCTGCTAATTTTTTCTTAGCTATTTCGTCTCCTTCATGCATTCTCTTAGCCAATTCTACCTCTTCATCACCTGTTAATAGGGGTATTTTCCCTATTTCTTTTAAATACATCCTTACTGGGTCATCTACATTGATACCTTTAGGTACTGATAAATCTTCCTTTGTCTCATCCTCTTCTTCATCTACTTTATCAATTTTATCTAGATCTTCATCGATATCATCGCCATTAATTAATACTTCGTCATCTTTATCCCCTAATACGTCAATTCCCATATCTTCGAAGCTTTGATAGACATCCTCTATCTGGTCTGCGTCTAAGTTAATCTCCTCAAGAGATTCTATTATTTCATTATATGTTAAAAAACCTTCCTTTCTACCTTTTTCTATCAATTTCTTAACTGCTTCTATATTCCCCATCTTTATTTTATCACTGTCCTTATTTAATTGGTCCACCTTAAGCTACCTCCCTTCCTCATGTCTAATGAGGTTTAGTTCTTTATTTAAATTAGTTAGTTCCATACATAGTTGTAGAAATTCTTTTTCTTGAAGAGGACTTTTGTTTTGGTTTTTTTCTATTTCTTCTATTTTCTTCTTTATTCTATCTCTTTCCATTTCCAATCTATTAACCTTTAGAGTAGTCACTAAGTCATTAATCATCTGTTCAACATTTTCAGGTAAAAAGTTAATTGGTTTTTTTATTATCTTCTCAACTAATTCCATATTAAGATTAGGGATACCCCTTACTCTTTCCCAGAGCATATCTTCATTTAAAATCTCATCCTCTATATATAAATCTGAAATTATTTTCAAAACCTCTCTACACTCCAAACTTTCATAATCATCTAAGGAAACCTCCTGCATAACTTTATCGTAGTACTCTTTATTGAAAATCATAAGCCTCAACAAATCAATTTCAGCTCTTATATTGGCTGTAGGCAAAGATACTTTTAATGGAGAAATATTTTTCTTATCTATTATATTCTTTTTAGTTCCCATCCTATTATTATTACCAAAAACTTCCTTCTCTATTGCATCCTTTGAAATATTCATCTCCTTGGATATCTTATCTATATAGACATCTTTTTCTATAGGAGATTTTAATCCTCTTATAACCTTTGCTATTTCCTTGGTAAATCCTATTTTACCCTCGGTTTCATTAATATTAAATTTATTTTTATAGATAAAGATTTTATAGTCTACATGGTTATATGCAGTGTTTAGTTTGCTTTCAAAGTCATCAATAGAATTTTCCTTTAAGAAATCATCAGGATCTTTGTAGTCATCTAAGATAACTATTTTGGGTTCAACATCTAACTTCCTTAGTACTTCTATTGCTTTTAAAGTTGCTTTAATTCCTGCTTCATCTGTGTCATAGCAAATATATATGTTTTGTCCATACCTTTTTAGTAACTTGCCTTGTTGTTCAGTAAGGGCTGTACCAAGACTTGCTACAGCATAGTTTATGCCATGATTAAATAATGAGATTACATCCATGTAACCTTCTACTATTATGATTCTTTTTCTATCAGAAAGTTTGCTAAGAAGGTTTAGTCCATATAGGTTATTACCCTTGCTAAAAATGTAAGTCTCTTGAGAATTTAAGTATTTAGGCATTGAGTTATCTAGTACTCTACCCCCAAATCCTATAACCCTGCCCCTAACATCTATTATGGGAAAAATTATCCTGTTGCGAAATATATCATAATATACATCATTAGTAGATTTTTTGCGAATTAATCCTACCTTTGATATTTCTTCCTCTTTATAACCTTTAGATTTTAGATAGTTAAATAGGGCACTCCAATTATCTAAAGCATAACCCAAACCAAATTGTCTTATAACCTTACTACTAATTTTTCTTTTATATAAATACTCCAAGGCTACTTTATTTTTAGTCAAATTATCATAAAAAAATCTAGCAGCAACCTTATTTATTTCATATCCTCTGTTTTTCTCTTCTAAGTATTTGTTATCCTTAGGCTTTCTCTCTTCTATGATAATACCTGCTTTATCAGCTAAGAACTTTACAGCTTCAGGAAAGGAAAGGTTTTCTCTTTTCATGATGAAGGCTATTACGTCTCCACCTTCACCACATCCAAAACAATGAAAAAATTCCTTCGTATCGGAAACAGTAAAGGATGGTGTTTTTTCATTGTGAAAAGGACACAAGCCTACATAATTCGAACCTGACTTCTTTAAAGGGATGTATCCAGATATAATATCCACTATATCTGAAGCATCTCTAACCTTCTCTATTATTTCATCATTTATATATAATGTCATATAATCACCCTAATATCTCACCTACCATGCCTACTTCTATTTCTCGATATGATATATATTCGACAAATATTTTAAAAATCCTTCTTTTTTTTAATATTTTTGCCATGGTTTCGGTATAAAAATATTATAGTAAAGATTTATTATAAATCTATCGGTAGTTCCTGCAATATAATCACATATTATATCTTCTATTTGCGTATCCATATCCTTATAGATTTCTAGGTGTTCTTTTGGTAAGGCATTATTGTTTTTTAAATAATAATTGTATAATTGCTCAATTATATACTCTGTTTTTGCTTCTTCAGATTTTGCTTTTTTACTGAGATATACGTTGTTGAACATAAAGTCTCTAAGAGTCTTTGTAGCCTTGCCTACTTCCTTAGTCATTGAAATAGTATTTTTTTCCATACTATTTTTAATTATGTCAAAAATCATATTATTTATTCTTTCCCCATGGCTATTTCCTAAGATTTCTATGGCTTCCTTAGGCAAATCTTCATTTTTTATGACTCCTGCCCTAATGGCATCGTCTATATCATGATTTATATAGGCAATTCGATCAGCAAATTTAACAACTTGTCCCTCTAAGGTCTGGGGCTTATTGTTACCAGAATGGTTTCTTATGCCATCCCTTACCTCATAGGTTAAATTTAATCCCTTTTTATTGTCCTTATGTTCTAAGAAGTCTACTACCCTAATGGATTGCTCATTATGTTTAAAACCTTTTGGATTTAAATTGTCTAATACTCTTTCCCCTGTGTGGCCAAAGGGAGTATGTCCTAAATCATGGCCTAAAGCAATGGCTTCTACTAAATCTTCATTTAGCCTTAGGGCCCTTGCTAAGGTTCTACCTATCTGAGCTACTTCTAATGTGTGAGTAAGTCTTGTCCTATAATGATCTCCTTCTGGAGCAATGAAGACTTGGGTCTTATGTTTAAGTCTACGAAATGATTTGGAATGGATTATTCTATCTCTATCTCTTTGAAAATCAGTTCTAACATTGCACTTTTCCTCATATAATCTTCTTCCCTTTGAATTACAGCTTAAGGCTGCATAAGGTGATAGGAGATTTTTTTCTATTTCTTCGATTCTCAATCTTATATTCATATATTTACCCCTTTTCAACAGGAATAAAGTTAATACAAAAATACTTTGTATATATTATATATAATACAACATAAGTTTCATTAATCCTTCTTTTTTATTAAATTTTTTATTACAAAAGAAAAAGAAGTGCTAAATTAACACTTCTAATCGAAGACCTTGTCTCCGAAATTTTCTTTTAAATGGTCTATTATTATTCCTGCAGTTTCTTCTATGGCCTTATATGATACATCTATTACTAAACAACCTAGTTTCTCCATAATCTCTCTGGAATATTCTAATTCCATATTTATTCTATTAATATTTGCATAGTTAGCATTATTGTCTAATCCCAAAGCTTTTAATCTTTCCTGCCTGATTTCATTTAACTTAATAGGATTAGCTATTAAACCTATTACCCTACGTTTGTCCTTTTCAAACAATTCTTTTGGTGGTGGTACTTCAGGAACTAAGGGTACATTGGCTACCTTATAGTTTTTATGTGCTAAATACATACTTAGGGGTGTCTTTGATGTTCTAGATATACCAACTAATACTATATTTGATTTCAATATTCCTCGTGGGTCCTTCCCATCGTCGTATTTAACTGCAAATTCTACTGCTTCTACTTTTCTGAAATAATTCTCGTCTAATTTTCTAATTAGTCCAGATTCCCTTTTAGGTTGAAACTGTAATACTGAAGACATAGCATTTAAGGCTGGTGTCATTAAATCCACTGTTGGAATATTATATTTTCTTCCTAAATCTTCTATAAATCTCTTTAGTTCCTCGATTACAATGGTGAAAATTATAATACTGGGTTCCTTAATAGCTTCGTTGAAAACTTCTACAATTTGGTCTTCAGCAGTAACAAAAGGATACCTTCTAACATGGTATTTCCCTGAATTAAATTGACTTAATGCTGCACGAGCTAATAATTCTCCAGTTTCACCGATTGGATCTGATAATACATATACAGTCAAAGAGTTTTCCATTTGTTTCCCCCCTTTAATCTTCTTTTCCTAGTTCAACAAATAACCTAGTTATAGTTGTTTTTGTAACTCTGCCAATTACCTTAAAGTCCTTGCCCTCATTAGCCTCTTCAACAACAGGCAGGCTATCTATTTCATGGTCGATTAACTTTATTGCAGCCTCTAGAATATCGTCATCTTCTTTGATATATACAATATTTGGCATCCTAGTCATTATCATCCCAATTGGCATTTTATTTAAATCCAAGCCACCTAGGGCAGACTTAATAAAATCTTTCCTCGATACTACTCCTGATAAAAATCCATTGTTTGTTACGAAGATAGAACCTACATCTTCTAAAAACATTAAAACAATGGCATCGTAAATACTAGTAGATTCATCTACGACTATGGGTAAAGATTTAACTTCAGATACTTTTATATTTCTAATTTTTTCGGAAATAAAGGAGAGCTTGGTCTTTCCTGTATAAAAATATCCTACCTTTGGTCTTGCATCTAATATGCCAGCCATGGTTAAAATAGCTAAATCTGGTCGTAGAGTTGCCCTAGTTAGACTTAATTTATTAGCTATAGCCTCTGATGTAATGGGTTGATTTTTTTTAACTATTTCTATAATCCTCTCTTGTCTTTCATTTAATTGAATAGTAAACTCCCCCTAACATTTAGGCTTTGATAATTTAAGTAGTATCTATTTATTTATTGACTATCTTTGACAAGTCACAGATTTTTATCATCATATTATAGATTTTTCTCAGTAATCCTAGCCTATTATTTCTTATTCTCTCATCTTCTACCATTACCATAACCTTCTCAAAGAAATTATCGATTGGGTCCTTTAGGATTACTAAATTATCTAAAGCTTTATCATATTCTTTTTTGCTAATGAAGCCCTCTACCCTTTCTTCAATGCTATAGAAGCTTTCATATAATTCTAGTTCATCTTCATTTAGTAAATCTCTTTGCACTTCATCAGAAACCGCTTTCTCAGCTAAATTAGCTACCCTATTAAAGGCAGTTAAGATTTCTGATAAACCTTCTTTTTTCAGCCATTCATTTAGCTTGTTTGCCCTAATCTTCATATCATAAATATCATCAATATCAGCTGCCAGTACTGCATCTACTATATCATATCTAATGTCCATGTCAATGAACATGTTTCTAATTCTGCCTTTAAAGAATTCCTGGATTTCTCCTTTCACTATATCATAGTCAAAGGCCAATCCATTTACCTCTACATAGATATAGAGGGCTGTTTCTATAAGTTCTTTTATAGAAATGTTTAATTTCTTATCTATTATTATATTTATTACCCCTAGTGCTTGCCTTCTTAAACCAAAGGGGTCTTGAGAGCCAGTAGGATGTATACCTATGGCAAATAGTCCGGCTATTGAATCCATTTTATCTGCAATACTTAAGACAGAGCCAGCAGTAGTTGTTGGAAGATCGTCTCCTGAAAATCTTGGCAAATACTGCTCGAAAATAGCAAGACTTACTATTTCATTTTCTCCTGAATTACGGGCATATTCCATACCCATTTTGCCTTGTAGCTCAGTAAATTCAGTTACCATCTTAGTGATTAAGTCAGCCTTAGATAAATATCCTGCTCTTTCGATATTCTTTCCAGTTTCTTCCCCTACTTCTAAGTATTCACCAATCTTCTTGGCTAATTTTTGCACCCTATTGGTCTTGTCGTATAAGGTACCTAGTTTTTCTTGGAAAGTTATTTTTTGTAGATCCTCCACATAAGATTCCAATGGCCTTTCTATATCTTCCATGTAGAAAAATTTAGCATCTTCAAGTCTTGCACCTAGGACTTTTTCATTTCCCTTAATTACTGTTTCAATAAAGTCCTTATTACCATTTCTAACAGTGATAAAGTATGGTAGTAGCCTATTCTTATCATCAAATACTGGGAAAAACCTTAAATGCTCCTTCATTGGAGTAATAATTACATCAGGTGGTAAGGATAGGTATTCTTCTTTAATTCGACCAATAATAGGAGTTGGATATTCAACTATATTTGTTACTTCATCTAAGAGTTTTTCGTCTTTTTGAATATTTCCTCCTCTTTCTTTAGCTAACCTTTCAGAACCATATTTAATTATCTCTTTTCTTTCCTCTTGGTCTACTATTACAAAGTTTTCCCTTAGGATATCAGCATAATTATCTACATTTTCTATGATGATATTGGAGCTACCTAAAAATCTATGTCCCTTTGTAATATTTGAAACTTGAATACCTTCTAAGTCAATGTCTAATACTTGGTCGTCTAATAAAGATACTATCCATCTAATAGGTCTTGCAAACCTTAAGTTCTTTCCGCCCCATTTCATGGATTTTGGGAAATTGATACTACGAATTGCCTTTGGCATATTTAGACTCAATATTTCCTCTATGGTTTTCCCTTTTTTTGTAGTTCTTGCGAAAACATAATCTACCCCATTATGTTCCTCTATATAGATTGAAGAAATATCTACACCTTGACCTTTCATAAATCCTAGTAATGCTTTTGTTGGGTTTTCATCTTCATCAAAGGCAATTTTTTTGGCTGGCCCCTTTAGCTCTAGCTCTGTATCCTCTTGTTTTTCATCTAATCCTTCAATAATAATAGTTAACCTTCTAGGTGTAGAAAATGTTTTTATATTTTCATATTTTATTCTTTCATCTTCTAAAATGCTAATAGTACTTTCCTTCAATTGGTTTAAAGCATCTCCAATAAATCTTGCTGGTAGTTCTTCTACTCCTATTTCTAATAAATATTTTTTACTCATTACTGACCCTCCCTTTTTATTAGAGGATAATCCATTTCTTTTCTTTGTTCTAAGTATTTTGCAGCAACTAATCTGGCTAGATTCCTAACTCTTCCAATATAGTTTGTTCTCTCTGATACAGATACTGCTCCTCTTGCATCCAATAAATTAAAGGTATGGGAACATTTTAGAACATAGTCATAGCTTGGTAAAACAAGTCCAGTGTCTAAAATCTTTTTTACTTCCTCTTCATAGGTATTAAATAAGCCTTTTAATGTATCTACATCTGCATTTTCAAAGCTATAGACTGAATGTTCATATTCAGCTTTTTTAAATATATCTCCATAGGTTATATCTTTATTCCACTTTATATCAAAAATATTGTCCACATCTTGTAAGTACATGGCAATTCTCTCTAAACCATAGGTTAACTCAGCGGACTCTATATCACAATTGATGCTGCCTACCTGTTGGAAATAGGTAAATTGGGTAATTTCCATACCGTCTAACCATACTTCCCATCCTAATCCCCATGCACCTAGGGTTGGGGCCTCCCAGTTATCTTCAACAAACCTAATGTCATGCTTTGAAGGGTCTATCCCTATGGCTTTCAAGCTGTCTAGATATAAATCCTGTATATCATCTGGTGAAGGTTTTAAGATTACTTGCAATTGATGGTGTTGATAAACCCTATGTGGATTTTCTCCATATCTAGCATCTGCAGGTCTCCTTGAAGGTTCTACATAAACAACCTTCCAAGGTTCTGGTCCTAAAGCCTTAAGAAAAGTGTAGGGACTCATGGTACCTGCACCTTTTTCTGTATCATAAGGTTCTAATATTGTACAACCTTTATTTCCCCAATACTCCAGTAATTTCAGCATTAAATCCTGGAAATACATAAAACAACCTCCTTTTCGTTATAACAAAAAAACCTAATCATCCCCATAGGGACGAAAGGTTAACTTCCGCGGTTCCACCCTATTTAACACCTACAAGAGGTGTTCACTTTAAAAATTATACTCCGAAGGGCCTTCCCTCAATAGTAATCATATCTAGATCCCACCATCCTAGACTCTCTTAAATAATTACAATTGATAATTCTTCATCATCGTATAGCAGTCTACAATTCTATGATTAATAATTTAGCAAAAATATTTTTCCTTGTCAAGTGTTTAAGTTGACTCTAATACTTGTATAAAGTTTAATGTATTTAACTTATTTCTATCTATATTGAAGAGTATATGTTGAACAATAATATGATGTATTTTTTTTAGGCATTCAGCGGAAAGTTGAACTTTATGGATCTTGTCTAAGGGGATATATAATAGTTCATTTATACCTTTGTATAGTTTTTCATCTAGATAAATACTGGAAGAATCTAAACTAAAACAGTTACAGCAGATAATACCTCCCTCCCTGGGACTATATCTTATATTATTTAAATTTTCATTGCCACATAATACACACCTATTTAGAAATGGTCTATAGCCTAAAAAGGAGATAAATTTTATCTCGTAGGCAATGATAAATTTTAGGAAGTCCTTATCCATAGTAGATAGGATATTTAAACCCTTTAATAAAAGCATGAATATTTTTGGATTTTCCTGACCATCTTCCATGGATTTTTCTATTAGTTCCAACATATATTGGCCATATACTACTCTTTCTATCTTTTCCCTTATATCATAGAAAGAATCAATAATATCTGCCTGATTAAGATAATAAAAATTTTTTCCCTTATATAATTGGTACTCATTATAGGAAAAAGGTTGAGTATTGGCGATTATCTGAGATTTAGGCCTATAAGCCCCCCTTGCCATAACAGCAATCTTTCCATACCTTTTAGTGAAAATACTAAGGATTTTGCTGGTATCCTTATATCTCATTTCCTTTAAAACTATTCCTTCCGTTTTTAACATAGTTCTCCCCTAATTATTTATAACCAAAGTATCTAACTTTGTTTTCCTTTTCTCTCCAGTTTTTTTCTACCTTTACCCATAATTGTAGATTTACTTTGCTCCCCAGGAGGGCTTCTATATCCATCCTTGCATTTTGTCCTATTTCTTTTAGCTTTGCCCCTCTTTTTCCAATTACTATACCCTTATGGGATTCCTTTTCGCAATATATATTTGCAAAGACATCTATTAAGTCCTTATCGTCCCTTTCCTTTATTCCTTGGATTTCAACATAAATACCATGGGGAACCTCTTCATCTAAACTAAGCAGGGCCTTTTCCCTTATTATCTCTGCAATAATAAATCTTTCTGGTTGGTCTGTTATCATATCCTCAGGAAAATATTGGGGTCCCTCAGGTAATCTATCCTTAAGAACTTCTATATATCTTTGAACATTATCATTGTTCAATGCAGATAAGGGTATTATCTCTTCAAATAAATTTAATCTACTATATTTATCTATTAATTGTAATACTTCATCTCCCTGAAGTTTATCTATTTTATTTATTACTAAGACAATTGGAGTTGAAATCTGCTTTAGGTCTTCTATTATCATTTTGTCCATAGGGCCAATTTCCATACTATTGTCTACCATAAAGGTAACTATATCCACTTCTTCTAAAGTACTCTTTGACACCTTTAACATGTATTCTCCAAGCTTATTCTTGGGATTCTGTATTCCTGGTGTATCAAGAAATACTATTTGGCAGTTTTCTTCTGTATAAACCAATTGAATTTTATTTCTTGTAGTTTGAGGTTTATCAGATATAATGGATATTTTTTCCCCTATTACCCTATTGAGTAAGGTTGATTTGCCTACATTTGGTCTGCCTACAATAGTTACAAATCCTGATTTATACATCTTCTTCACTCCTAGTATTTTCTAAGTCCTCTGGACCAAAACTATGGGGTAGTAAATCATCTAATTTATACTCCTTATATTCATCTTCAGTATTGGCAATGATTATTGTAGCATCCTTCCCAAATTCTCTTATTACTTGTCTACAAACTCCACAGGGATAAGTAAAATCACTATCTCCTACTACTGCTATTGCCTTTATCTTCTTATGTCCCTCTGATATAGCCTTAAAGATGGCTGTTCTTTCTGCGCATATAGTGGGAGAATAAGAAGCAATTTCAATATTACAGCCAGTGAAAACCTCATCATCTTCTGTAATTAAAGCTGCACCTACATGGAATTTAGAATATGGGACATAGGCTTTTTCCTTAGCCTCCAAGGCCTTTCTAATTAGTTCCTTTTTATCCATAATGACCTCCTTCTTAAGAGTTTTCAATTTCATCTATTAGAATCAATCTATTATTATTTCAGTTCTAGGTTCTACTACCTGTATCCAAGTAACTCCAGGATTTAAAATTATTTCATTCCCTTCTAAATCATAAAAGATTGTTTTATCATGTCTCGACTTCTTCACCCAATTTACATCTATAACCTTACCATTAGTAATATACTTTCCATCACCTTCTCCTATTAACTGAATCTCTAACCTACCCTCATTGTCTATTACTCTAGTTTTTGCCACTTGAATTATAATATTCTTAGCTAATAATGGGCTTTCATCTATTTCATCTATATGTAACTTTCCATCCTTATACCTTGTATATATTTTCTTATCAGGATCATATGTATATTCAGTATTATTATCCTTTCTATAATTGATTATAACTTTATTGGCTACACTGCCTTCCATATCCATTTCATCTTCATGAAATTTAAAAGGAGTAAATTCACCTACCATCCTATACTTTCTTTCCTCTTGTGTTGCCCTTATGGCCTCCATACTAGAATATAGGTTGTGGGGCATTTTTTTATGGGATTTTCTCCAAAAAACCTTATTTGCACTACTTAGTCCATCTATATCAGCTATTTTTAGTGTTCTTACATCTTCCTTGGCAGCTTCACTCCCACCTACCCTTACATATACAGCATCATATTCCAAGACTGTAGTCACAAAATATGGTCTAGCACTCCTTATGGGTCCTAAGGAGGGAGGGTCATTTATCAAAAATAAACCTAAATATCTTGTATAGGGAGCTTCCACTAAAAATTCATATATTATTTCTGCATCTTTTAGCCCTGATTGCCATCTAGCCCTATGATGATTATCAAACATGACTGCAACAGGCCTACGATTTACCTTCTCCTCTTCAGCATATATACCACTTAAGGGTGATGGCATACCAGTTTTTTCAGGTATTTCTTCCTCCTCTTCTATCTCTTCTGGTTCTTCCTCTTCAATTATAATTGAGTCTTCTACTATAACGGGTTCTTCAATATTTTCCTTTTTACAACTACTAGATAATAAAGCTATAAAGACTGTTATTAAAATAATTTTAATCTTAAGTTTCACTTTTTATCCCCCTTATCCGATGACTTTAAAAATAATAATACCTACTAATATTCCAAGAATAGCTCCAAAAAAAACTTCTATGAAGGTATGAATCTTACCTTCAATCCTGCTTTCCCCAACTAAAATTGCTAAAGCAAAGGTTAAAGTAGTCACTAACATATTTTTAGCTAGTAAGGATACAATGGTTGCAATGCAAAAGGCTACTGAGGAGTGGCCACTTACAACTCCACCTTGAAAATGGGTACCCCTCCCCTTATAAAAGAGGGCTTTTAACCCTACTGTTATTAGGATGACTACAATTAAAGCAACAAAGGTTAGATGGGTAGAAGAATTGGAAATTTTAATCAGTAAGAAATCCGTATAATAACTAAGTCTATCGAAGAATAGCAGATATCCTACTACTATAGAGTTTATAGCTGCTATAAGTACAGCTCCAGCAGAAATATCCTTTGCCAACTTTGCAAGGGGATGATATCTATCTGTAATTAAATCTACTACCTTTTCTATAGCTGTATTAAATAGTTCAGCCACTATTACTAAGGATATTGCAAAAATAAGAATTAAGAGTTCTGTTCTGGAAAAGTCAAAAAATACACTTAGTATTATAACGATTAATGCAATGAGATAATGAATTCTCATATTTCTTTCAGTTTTAAGAGCTGATATAATTCCATTAACAGCAAAATTAAAACTATCTATTAAAGATTTCCTCATTATTATTCTCCTTTAAAATCTTTAAATATCCCAAGCCTTCTCATTATTTCTTTTTCCCTTTGCCTCATAATAATTTTCTCTTCCTCTTCTTCATGGTCATAGCCCAATAGGTGTAACATGGAATGTGCTGTTAAATAGGAAATTTCTCTTTCTAAGGAATGTCCAAAAACAATGGATTGTTCCAATGCCTTTTCTAGGGAAATAATAATGTCTCCTAATAATTTTGGACCCTCTTCTACAAGGAAAGTATCATCTAAGGGAAAGGATAAGACATCTGTCTCCTTATCTACTCCCCTATATTCCCTATTTAATTCCCTTATCTCCATATTGTCAACAAAGGATATACTGACTTCACAATTTAAAGATTCTTCCTCTAACAATAGTACTTCTTCAATGGTTTTTTCTATTAAACCATGTATACTACCATCTATTTGTATTTTATCTTGTCGATTATCTATAAAGATTTCCATACTTAAGCCTCCGATTTTTCTTCTGATTTAGGATATTCAATCCGATCATGGTAAATTCCAGTTAAGACTTTTACAAAGGAATCGATAACAATCTCTATTTCTTTTAAGGTTATATCACATTCATCTAGCTGACCATCATTTAATTTCCCTTTTACAACCTTTCTAACCATATCTTCTATTTTTTCTTTATTTATGTCTTTAATACTCCTAACAGCTGCCTCTGAAGAATCAGCCAGCATAACTATGGCAGCCTCCTTAGTTTGAGGTTTTCTTCCCCTATATCTAAACTCATCTGCTGAAATATCTATATCCTTGTTTAACTCCCTAGCCTTATGATAAAAATATGCTACTAGGGTATCCCCATGGTGTTGTTCAATAATATCTAGTATTTCCTTAGGTAGTTTTTCATCCTTCCCTAGACTAATTCCATCTGTAGTGTGGGATGTAATAATTTCAGTACTCTGCATAGGCTGCAATTTATCATGGGGATTTTCAATACCAAATTGGTTTTCTGCAAAATAAAAGGGTCTTACAGTTTTTCCAATATCATGATAATATGCCCCAACCCTAGCTAGTAGGGGGTTAGCAGATACGGATTCTGCTGCTGATTCAGCAAGGTTTCCAACTAAAATACTATGATGATAGGTACCAGGTGCTTCTAATAATAATCTTTTTAGCAAGGGTTGATTTGGATTAGATAATTCCAATAATTTAATAGTGGTCAATACTGAAAATACATTTTCCCATAAGGGTAAGGAGCCCAAGGCTAAAATAGAAGATATTACCCCATTTAAAAAACTATAGCCACCTTGGGAAAAGGACTCTAGGCCTGCCACATTTAAGGCTAAGCCATAGGATCCTAAGCTTAATAGGTTAGTAATTCCAATTATAAAACCGCTTATTAATATATTGTATCTTTGGTCCTGTTTAATTGCCAATAAGGAAGCTATGCTACCAGACACAATATACATAGTAGAAATGCTCCCGTCTAATTTAAGAAGAAATCCTAAATAAAAGGATAGAAAGATATTAATAACAAATCCCAGCCTTGGATCGATTAATATGGATACTAATAGGGCAGCCGTCCCTATGGGCATAATATAAGGTGAAATATTATATAATTCTTTACTAATTAATATTACTGCTAAAGTAATTATTAGTATTATCAATAGCCTATTATTATATAATATTTCTCTATTGTAATAATAAATATAGCCAATGATAATGACTAAAATTAAAGAGATTAGAATGACTATCCCTAAAATAGTTACAACTGGTACTTTATTATCTTCCCTTAATAGGCCTGATTCTCGTATTAAATCCAGTTCCCTTTCTCCAATTCTTGAACCCTGAGGAGCAATTATTTCATTTTCCTTTAGTATAACCAATTCTATCTTGTCTGCCTCTTCCTTTTGCTTTCTTTGGGTTTCAACTACATCTATATACTCATTAGGTTTAATAGTAGCTAGCATTAGGGCAAGTCCCAATTGTTTCTCTGCCTCAGTCATTTCCAATGATTCAAAAGTACTTTCTAGATTAGTTTTCTCATAATCTATATCAGTTTCTCTTATACCATTCCCCATAATCTGATTTATTAAATCAAATAGATTGTTTTCTAGGTTGTTCAATGTCTTATAATCCATCCTCAAGGCAGTTAAGACATCATTATTTGATAAGCCAAGACTTTGACTTTCCATTAATTGTTCTGCTTTTCTATTTATACTTAAATTTTCAATGGCCTTTATATCCCTTGTTGTATCTAAAAAGTCCTTGATTTGGGTTTTCATTCCCATTTGAACAGATGGATGAATCCTATACCTTGGTTCTACCTTCTCTGCAGCCTCCTTTTTTAGCCTTTCGGTGGTATAGACATCTTCCAACTCCTTAGTAGCCCTAATATCCATAGGGGCTATATCACCAAGTTTTAAGTCTAACTTATCCTTCTCTATTTTATAAATAGTTATAAAAAAAAGGGTTGCTGTAAAAATTACAAGCAATAACCCATTATAAAATCTTCTATTTTCTTTGAAAAAATTTTTCTTAGTACCCATAGGAATCCCCCTTTGGTTTAGTTACTTACTTTCGTACTTATCATAGGCTTCAATAATTCTTTGAACCAGTGGATGTCTTACTATATCATGCTTTGAAAGATATATAAAGTCAATTCCTTTAACATTATCTAAAATCTTAGTAATGGTTTTTAATCCTGACTCCTTTCCCTTTGATAAATCGATTTGTGTTATATCACCAGTAATTATTGCCTTGGAACCAAAACCCAATCTTGTTAAAAACATCTTCATCTGTTCATTAGTTGTGTTTTGAGCTTCGTCCAAGATAATATAGGATGAATCTAAAGTTCTCCCTCTCATGTAGGCCAGTGGTGCCACTTCTATTAAACCCTTTTCTATATACCTAGTATAGGATTCTGCTCCAAGTATATCAAATAGGGCATCATAAATTGGTCTTAAATATGGATCTACCTTTTCTTGTAAATCACCTGGTAGGAAACCTAAGCTTTCTCCTGCTTCAACTGCTGGCCTAGTAAGTATAAGCCTGTTGACTTCCTTGTTCTTTAAAGCCTGTACTGCCATGGCCATGGCTAAGTATGTCTTGCCTGTACCTGCAGGTCCAATACAAAAAACGATGTCATTTTTTTTGATTGCATCTAGGTACCTTTTTTGCCCTATGGTTTTAGGTTTAATGCTTTTTCCTGAAGCAGTTACGCATACTACCTCTTTTAAAAGCTCTTTTACATATTCCTCTTTGCCATTTAGTAAGAGTTGAATAGAATATCTTAAATCCTGTTTATCTAATTTCTTTTGTTTTTTTATGATTTCAATTAAATTATAAATTAATTTCTTTCCCAGGTCTACAGCTATATCTTCTCCATATAATTGTATATCTCCATTTCTTATATGGATATCTACCCCTAATTCTTCTCTAATTATATTTATATTTTCATCAAAATCTCCGAATATTTCTCTAATTATCTGTGTATTTTCAATTGCTATGGAATTTTCATGTAAATTACTTGGCAAATCTAATCCTCCCTGTTTCCTATTATTTGTTTTTTCCCTATATCTTCTATAGTTTCAATAATAACCTGTGTTGTCAAGATATTGTCGTCTACCTGATGCCTAATATTCTTTGATTGAATTTGTGCATCAGGTGGTAACTCTTTATTTATCTCCTTTGTGGCTGCTATTTGGTTTGCATTTTTCAGATAATCAATATTTTGCTTAACTTCCCTTAATTCAACTTCCCTATATTCATAATTTACTATTTTAATAGGAAAATCAATATCATATTTTTCTAAATTTATGAGACTTTTTTCCTCTACAAATTCTTTGTAGTTTTCAAAGGGAATATCCCCTTTCATAAACTGAATTCCCCTATCTCCAATTTTTATTCCTTTTTGAGTAAAGGTTTTTCCAGTATATTTTTCCTCATTTTTCACAATGGGCTCCCTAATAATGCTGCTATATCTTGTAAGGGCTAATACTTCTCCCTCTGCATGAACGAGAAGGCTTTCTCCACCAAATTCGCTGGTAATTATGCCTGTAATAAGCAACTCACCTGGATTAACTACCTTACCCTTTTCTACAACTGCTTTTCCATTTTTAGGCACTACTTTAACTATTACTCCTTTTTTCTTAGCAACAACATGGCATGGATAATTTTTGTCTACCATTTCTGGTGGCAGATCCTGTTCCTTTACTTCTATGGTCAGCTTAGTACCTTTTATGCTTACGGAGACAAAGGAAAAATAACCATACTTATCTAATAAAATGTCCTTAATGTTTTCTTTATCTAAACTATATTTTATTTTCCCAGTACTTATATTATTGTTTTTTAATAGGGAAATTATTTCTTCCCTTGGAGTTTGTTCATTACCAATTATGTCTATTTTCCAAATAATAGAGGATAGAAAAAAGATAATTGTCCAAAACAATAAAAATCCAGCTACCCACATCTTTCGTTCTCTTAGTTTCATCAGTAAAAAAGGAAATCCAGTTTTTTCTGCAATTTCTACTCTACAGCCTACCTTTTTTACTACTTTTTTTAATTCTTTGAATCCCCTAGTAGTAGACTTCATCTCTAGGACAATATTGTTTATTCTTTTTACATCCCATAAGTATATATCATGATTTACGGCTAAATTTAACAACCTCTCAAGAGTTAATCCCTCAACCCTAATAATAACATATCCTTTAAAATAATTCCATATTTTTATAGCTAGCATACCAACACTCCCTAGCTTATTATTTCAATTTTTTTTATCCTACCAGTAATTATTATTTCTTCAGATAGTATTGTTTTTATTTCCAAATCTTCCCCTGTTATTTTAAATACTCCGCTTTTTGTATTAACCCTAATGGTTTCTTGGGTATATTCAATAATCCCTTTATGGTTTAATAAAGAGGCTTCCTTATCACCTATTACAGTTAGCTTAGGCAAATCCATTATAATATCTCTAGGCAGTTCAAAAGCTTCGGAAATATTATACTTCATAATCTCTATCTTTTTTCTCATCCCAACCCCTCCAGTAAATTCTATGCCCCTTAAATATAGACTATACCAATGAAAAAGAAGCCTGTAAAAATTACAGGCTTCTTCTTTGATTTTGTAAGCTTTTTGGTTTAGATAATATTTCCGAGAATATTATCCCCTTTATTATATCTTCCCTAGGCTTAATTTTTTTCATTTCTGTTTTTAATACATTTTCTTTTCTTTCATCATTATCTAATACTTTTTCAGCTTTAGTGCTAATGGAATAATCAGCTTCCTCAAAGCTAGGCATTGGAGTCTCCATAGGCCTACTTCTTTCTGGTGTAGCCTTAGGCTTAGTATTTATTCTTCCCTTAGGAATTTCACTTTGCCTTGGCCTTGGCCTTTGCCTTTCTCTTTCCTTTTGAATTTCCTCTTCTAAAATCTTTCTTAAATCTGCCATTGGCCTAGGTTTAGAAGGTTGACTTTTTTTCAGTTCTCCTTGCCTTCTTTCCTTTGCCATATCTATTTTCTTCTTATCTCTGAGGGATTTTAGTATTAAGTCTACTATTATGATGAATATAAAGAACAGTAAAGGACTGGGCATATAATCCCTCCTTATTCTTGCTTATTGTCGTCTTCAACTATCTTAGATATGGAGGACCTCATATCTGTATCAGCCAATATATTTCTCATATTGTAATAATCCATTACTCCAAGGTTTCCTTCCTTTAAGGCAGCTGCTAAAGCCAATGGTACCTCTGCTTCTGCTTCTACTACCTTGGCCTTCATAGCCTGAACTTCTGCCTTCATTTCTTGTTCTCTAGCTACAGCCATGGCTCTTCTTTCTTCTGCCTTAGCTTGAGCAATCCTCTTTTCAGCTTCAGCTTGGTCCATAGTTAGTTTTGCACCGATATTTCTTCCAACATCCACATCAGCTATATCTATGGATAGAATTTCAAAAGCTGTACCTGAATCTAATCCCTTATCTAATACGGTTTTAGATATACTGTCTGGATTTTCTAATACATCCTTATGGGATTCAGAACTACCTACAGTAGTTACTATACCTTCCCCTACTCTGGCTATGATAGTTTCCTCTCCTGCTCCTCCAACTAATCTTTCAATGTTAGCTCTTACTGTAACCCTTGCCTTAACAACAACTTCAATACCATCTTTGGCAACTGCTGCAATTTGAGGTGTTTCTATAACCTTTGGATTAACAGATACTTGCACTGCTTCCAATACATTTCTACCTGCAAGGTCTATAGCTGCAGCCCTTTCAAATACTAAAGGTATATTTGCTCTTTGAGCTGCAATTAAAGCATCAACTAAAGTATTTACATTACCCCCAGCTAAATAATGGGCTTCTAATTCATTAATTTTAATCACTAGTCCTGCCTTAGTTGCCTTAATCATTGGATTGACGATCCTGGAAGGAGCTACCCTCCTAAGTCTCATACCTATTAATGTGGCCATGGAAATCTTTACTCCTGAGAAGTATGCTGTTATCCACAGCCCAACTGGTATAAATGTGAAGAAAAGCATTACAAGAATAATAATTAATAGGGCTAAGCCCACTGGTACAAAAAATGGCATATTACAACCTCCTTACAAATAATTTTGATCCTTCTACCCTTACTACTTTTATTGGTGTATTCTTTGGAATAAAACCACCATCAGATAGTGCGTCTAATTTTATACCATCTATTTCAATAAACCCAGCAGGGCGAAGTTCCGTAATTGTTTTTCCTTCTTTGTCAAAATAGTCTATTGGGGTATCTACACTTAAATAACCCTTTTCACCTTCATGGGATGTATCTAAAACAATTTTATTCAATAATTTGCTTCTATAGCCCATTTTTATGAGGACAATTGTGACAATAGTAGTTATAAGTATGGCTATGCTTAAGGACAATACAGCAGTGGTTAAAGAATCCATTGCAAGGACTGTACCTATTATAACTAGTATAATACCACTAACTCCGGGAAGTCCAAAGCCAGGTATCATGGCTTCTATGACTAATAGAATCAGTCCTGTTACAAATAATATTAGTGATGTCCAATGGGAATTTCCTGCTAAAATATTACCACCAAAATATAAGCCAAATCCAATAATACTAATTGTACCTCCAATACCAAAACCTGGAGTCAATATCTCAATAACTAGGCCCACAAAGCCTATGGTTAACAATAGACTACTTATATAGGGGTTAGAAATATATTTTGCTAATTTAACCTGTAAACTTTCTTCTACAACATTTACATTTGCATTTCCTAAATTAAAAAAGTTTAGTATTTCATCATAGCTATCAGCTGCCAAATCTGCTATGCCATATTTTACTGCTTCCGTTGAAGTTAAATTCAATAATTTATTCTTCCCTATTAAACCTTCTATTTCAATATCCTTATCAGCCATGGCCTCAATAACTTCTGGGTCCCTGTTTCTATATTGGGCTGTATCCCTAAGTAGGCCCCTCCACAATGAAAGGATCTTTTCTGTATTTGGGTCTGTTTCAGCTGAACCAATAGTGGCTGTATTAGATACGACAACTTTCTCTGCTGCAATGGTTATCAGGACTCCAGCTGATTCTGCCTTATTATTTACATAAGAAATAGTGGGAACTGGTGCAGAAATAATTAAATTCTTTATCTTTTCAGCTTCTACAATCGCGCCACCATAGGTATCGATTTCAAATATTATGGCTTTAGGATTTTCCTTAATTATCTTATCCATGGTGTGATTAAGGAAGTTAAAAGTTGCACGGTTAATCTCGCCCCTTATAGGAACGACATAAACATCGTTAGTTTCAGCGAAACTAAAGCTTGGTACTACTAGGACTATAAGCAATAAAAGTATTCCTATTAATTTCTTTCTCATCTATACACCCCCATTTTACTTATTATAAGATTATGTCCTATATTCTATATTATACTATTACCCATTTATTTGCTAAATTAATAAGAAAATTATTTTTTTAACAAAGGAAGTGATAAAAAAACCTGGGGTGTCCCAGGTTAATTAAATATCTTCCTAACAATTTTATTTACAATATTGCCATCAGTCCTACCTTTAACTTTTGGCATTACAGCCTTCATTATAAGTCCAATATCTTTAATAGATGTTGCATTTACTTCTTTTATAGTATCTAGTACGATTTGTTCTACTTCTTCCTCTGTAAGCTGTTCAGGTAAGTATTTTAAAAGAATATCAATTTCTTGTTCAGTCAACTCTACTAAATCATCTCTTTGACCTTTTTTGAATTCTTCAATGGCCATTCTTTTTTCCTTAAGCTGTTTAGAAATAATGTCTAATATATCATCATCAGAAAGTTCTATTCTTTCGTCAACTTCTCTTTGTTTGATAGCAGCCCTTACCATAGTTATAGTATCTTTTTTAATCCTGTCTTTACTCTTCATGGAGTCTTTCAAGTCTTCCATTAGTTTTTCTTTAAGAGACATTGATTCACCTTCTCATTAAAATCTAGAATATTTTTTTCTTCTAGCTTCTTCAGATTTCTTTTTACGTTTTA
>JAAYQJ010000068.1 GCA_012519355.1 Tissierellia bacterium
ATCCACAGTCATTGTCTATGGTGCAGGGTATGCCAATAGTTGGTACTCCTGCATTGGAAAGTTCCCTTGCTCCTTTTAAGGTACCATCTCCGCCTAAAACTATTAGGCCATCAATGGAAAAAACGTCTAGTACATTTAGAGCTTTTTTAAAACCTTCTTGGGTTTTAAACTCATCTGACCTAGCAGAGCGAAGTATGGTCCCTCCCCTATGTATTATATCAGCTACAGAGGAGAGATTCATTTCATAAACATCCCCATTAATAAGTCCACTGTAACCCTGTCTTATTCCCATAACCCTTAAGTCATTATATATACCTGTTCTAACTACTGCCCTAATGGCTGCATTCATCCCGGGGGCATCTCCCCCACTTGTTAATACACCAATGGTTTTCATATTATTCCCCCTACATTTATTATCTAGATAATTCCTAATTCTATCATGGCCTCTTGGATATCATCTGCTTCAAATCTTGGCGATAATATTTCATATAATTCTTCTTCTCCCTCTTTAGAGAAAAATCTTATTTTAACTATAAATCCTTCATTCTTTAATTGCCTTTGAATTTCTAAGGCCTTATCATAACCTGTTGCCATAAAAACTGTTGTCCACATACTTGCACCCCTTTAACAACTCACAATTTATGAAATTACAACCGACTCTTCCCCTAATAGGTCCTTTAATTCATTTAAACAATTTTGGTTATTTATGTCAATCCATAATTTTCTATCAGCCATTACTGTTTTCTTGTCCTTTTCAAAATATACATATACAGGCGTATTTCCATTGAATCTTTTTAATATGTGAACAATTTTATCCATAATATTTGGTAGACTATTTTTTGATACCTTTAAATATAGCTTGCTTGTATTGAAGGAATGAAGCTCGGATATTTTCTCTACTATTATCTTTGGTTCCTCTTCTTCAGTAAGACTTAGTTTTCCTTGAATCACTACAATTTTATCTTCTACTAAAAATTTACTATACCTTTCAAAGGTAGCAGGAAATACAATACATTCAATGGACCCATATAGGTCCTCAATAGTTACAAAGGCCATCATATTGTTGTTTTTAGTTACCTTGTTTTTCCTCTCAACTATTATACCACCAATAACTACTCCACTACCGTCCCTTAATCCATCTGGATTTTCTATTATATCCTCGCTTATATTAAATATATCGATAGTTGTAACTGTGGTTATCTTATCTAATTGGCTTTTATATGGCTCCAAAGGGTGACCTGATAAATAGATACCTACAGTCTCCTTTTCCATGGAAAGCAAAAGATTCTTGGGAAATTCCCCTATATCCGGTAAATTCTCCTTATATTCCTCAGATTCAATCCTATCAAATATGGAAAATTGTCCTTCTATGTTTTTCTTCCTATTGGAATGGATACTGTCTATTGTTTTCTCAAATATGGCTAATAACTGAGCCCTTTTAGCGCCTAAACTATCCATTGCACCACATTTTATCAAGGATTCTACAGCTCTTTTATTCATTACAGATGGGTCTACCTTCTCTATTCTTTCAATAAAATCTGTAAATCCTTTAAATTTGCCCTTTTCTCTCGCCTTGATTATGGCATTAATAAAGTTTTCTCCAACATTTTTTACAGCAGATAAACCAAATCTAATTTTGCCCCCAGAAACTGTAAACTTGTTATAGGACTCATTAATATCAGGTGCTAGGACTTCTATTCCTAACCTTTTACACTCTTGAATATATAAGGATACTTGGTTAGTACTTCCCATTACTGAAGAAATTAAGGCTGCCATAAATTCTACGGGATAATAGTGTTTAAGCCAGGCAGTCCTATATGCCACAACTGCATAGGCAACTGAATGGCTTTTATTAAAGGCATAATTTGCAAAATCTATCATTAAATCATAGATCCTTGAAGCTGTTTTTTCATCCACTCCATTCCTTATGGCACCTGGTATAATGACTTGGCCATTTTCATCCACTTGGCCATAGATGAAATTTCTTCTCTCTTCCTCCATTATTTCCATTTTCTTTTTTCCCATAGCCCGTCTTACTAAATCAGCCCTACCCATGGAATAACCACCAATATCCTGGACGATTTGCATTACCTGTTCTTGGTATACAATACAACCATAGGTCACATCTAATATATGTTCTAGTTTAGGGTGGATATATTTTATCTTTGATGGATCATGCTTACATTCTACAAAGGTAGGTATCTGGTTCATAGGTCCAGGCCTAAAAAGTGAATTGGCTGCCACTAGGTTCTCAAATACATTTGGTTTTAATTCCTTTAAAAAGGCCCTCATGCCAGATGACTCGAATTGAAATACACCTAGGGTCTCTGCCTTGGCAAACATTTCAAATATGGCAGGGTCATTATAATCCATATTATGAAAATCCACTTTAACACCATGGTTTTCTTCTATGAGGCTTACTGCATCTCTAATAACCGTCAAAGTCCTTAGGCCTAAAAAATCCATCTTTAGTAGGCCTAACTCTTCCAGTTCAACCATATTAAATTGGGTAGTTATAGCTTCCCCATTTCTTAGTAAGGGTACATAGTTTGTAACTGGTTCCTTTGAGATTACAACTCCAGCTGCATGGGTAGACGTATGCCTTGGTAAACCTTCTACAGCCATGGCTATATCTATTAGTCTTTTTACTTCCTCATCTTCATCATACATATTCTTTAAGCTTCTATTAACTTCTAAGGCCTTTGAAATGGTCATGCCTAGCTCCATAGGGATTTGCTTAGCTATATAGTCCACCTGGCCATAGGGCATGTTTATAGCCCTACCTACATCTCTAATAGAGCCCCTAGCTGCCATAGTACCAAATGTGGCAATTTGGGCAACATGGTTCTCCCCATACTTATTGACTACATATTGTATAACTTCCTCTCTTCTTTCATAGCAAAAATCTATATCAATATCGGGCATGGACACTCTCTCAGGATTTAAAAACCTTTCAAACAGGAGTCCATATTCTAAAGGGTCTACATCTATTATGCCTAGGGCATAGGAAATAATACTTCCTGCCGCAGAACCCCTTCCAGGGCCTACCATAATATTATTATCCTTAGCGAATTTAATAAAGTCCCATACAATAAGGAAATAATCTACATATCCCATTTCCACAATTGTATTAAATTCATATTCAAACCTATCTTTAATTTCCTGGGTAATACTATGGTATCTTTTCTTTAATCCTTCTTCACAGAGGTGTCTCAGGTACTCCTCATTTGTATAGCCCTCAGGCACCTTATATTCTGGTAAATGTAAGCTGTCAAAATCCAAGTCTACATTACACCTATCAGCAATCCAAGCAGTAATTTCTACTGCCTCTAAATTTTCGTAGAAAATGCTTTTCATCTCTTCCGGAGATTTTAAGTAGAATTCATTAGTTGGAAACTTCATCCTATCTTCTTCATCTATTGTCTTGCCTGTTTGTATACATAATAGGATATCATGGACTAAAGCATCCTCTTTTTTTAGATAATGTACATCATTTGTAGCAACTAAGGGGATACCTGTTTCCTTAGAAATTTTTATTAACTCCCTATTGACCATTCTTTGTTCTTCTACACCATAGTCCTGGATTTCTAAGAAGAAATTATTCTCTCCAAATATATCAAGATACTTTAAAGCTATTTCCTTTGCCTTTGGGTAGTTGTTATTTAATAGGTGGTTTGGTATTTCTCCACCTAAACATGCAGATAAGGCAATTATTCCTTTGCTATATTTTTTCAATATATTATGGTCTACCATTGGTTTATAATAAAAACCATTTACATATCCCTCAGATACAATCTTCATCAAATTTTGGTAGCCTTCATTTGTCTCAGCTAATAGGACCAAATGGTACTGGTTCTTGTCCTTAGATTCCCTATCAGTATATTTATCTATAGCAACATATATTTCAGACCCTAATATAGGTTTTATGCCTTGCCTTTTAGCTTCTTTATAAAATTGAACAACACCAAACATGGCACCATGGTCTGTAATGGCAATGGAATCCATACCCAGTTCCTTTGCCCTAGAGATTAAATCCCTTATCCTAATAGACCCATCTAACAAGCTATATTCTGTATGAACATGTAAATGTGTAAATCTATCTTTGTAATCCATATAAATCCCTCTCTAACTGATATAATTATATTCTATCATAAAAAGAAAAAAATTCCCTATGGATAGGAAATTTTCTTCTTTATTATTAATCTATTTGCAAACTGGATTACCTGTGTCCTAACTTATCTATCACATTTTCTATTAAGGATAGGTCTATTACCCTAAAATCATCTAATACACTTTCTGTCCAATTAGGTGTAGGCTTATTTGTCTGGAATTTCTTAACAGTGGCTATGGCTTCTTCAACTATAATAAGACCACTATTATCTAAATCTCCCTTTTTCTTTGATACCATCACTGTTTTATATGGTGTTTCATTAGGCTTTACACTACCTGATAAAGGATGTGTTAGTAGCTCATGACCTTGGTGAATCTTATCCCTTACATACTCCAATACTTGAAGGTAAGTAAAATCTTCCTTATAGTCAACTTCCCTTATATCTTTATACTTTTCATAGACATATTTATTATTTGTAATTATTATACTAGACATTTTTACCATCTCCTCTCAGATCTTCTGCAATTTTTTCTATTTTTCTAAATCTATGATTTACTCCAGATTTACTAACTGGTGGATTTAGCATTGAACCTAATTCCTTTAAACTTGCCTCCCTATATTGTAGCCTAAGTTCGGCAATTTCTCTTAAGCTTTGTGGTAACTTATCCATACCAATTGTTTCTTCAATTAATTTAATATTTTCAATTTGCTTCATGGAAGCATCTATGGTTTTACTCAGGTTTGCAGTTTCACAGTTTACTAACCTATTAATATTATTCCTTACATTCTTTAAAACCCTAATATCTTCAAGCTTTAATAAGGCTTGATGAGCACCTATAATATTTAACAAGTCTACTATTTGCTCTCCCTCTTTAATATAGACAACATAGTTATCCTTTCGAAGTACAATTTTTGAATTCAAGCCAAAGGTATTGATTAAGTCTGAAAGGTCCTTAGCATGTACTTCACTACTGGTTACAAACTCTAAATGATAAGTCTTTTCTGGATTAGTTATGGACCCACCGCCTAAAAATGCTCCCCTAATATAGGAGCGCTTACAACACCTATTAGTAACGATATCCTCTGGAATTGCATAATTTGGGTTAAAATAACTAGTTGTTTCAGTAACAAACTTAACATCCTCTAATATTCTCTTTGGTATATCACCTTCGTTGACAACTACTAGGTAGTTGTTGTTCTTTTTAAGCTGTTTATTTCTCCTGACTAGAACTTCAATAGAAGTGTCATAAATATGTTTAATTAAAGAAAATATCCTCCTAGCAATTGCTGCATTTTCAGTAGTAAACTTTAGCACAATTTCATTGTTCCTAGATATTTTTATGGTAACATTCATTCGAACTAAGGCTGCCAATTCCCCTAAGGCACAGCAATCATCTACTATAGGAATTCTAGACAGCTCGTTTTTCGTTGATGAGGAAAACGACATACTAACACCCCATTTCCTAAGCTTTTACCATCTTCAATCCCTTAGCTATAATCTTTTTTTCATCCTCATATCTTACTAGATCTTCAGCCTTATCTATATGAACAAATAAGGCATCTACAAAACCCTCTTTCTTTTGAGGCACGCAATCCATGCTATTAGCCTTCATTAAATACCAATGGACTGTTTTATAAACCATCTTATTATCTTTTAGGTTTTTAAACTTGTAGTGAACCATACCTATATAATTAAGGATTTCAGCCCTGACTCCAGATTCCTCTAAAACTTCCCTAAGGGCTGCTTCCTTTATACTCTCATTTTTTTCTATTCTCCCTTTAGGTAATACCCAATCACCATTAAATTTCTTTAAAAGTAATATGGTATTGCTAAAGATTACCACACCTCCAGCGCTTACTTCTTCAATCATAGAACCCACTCCTAATCAATACAAAAATATATTAATCTAATTATACTATATTATATGTATATTTGCTAAAAGATTTTGACTTATTAACTTGGTGGAAATATAATTATTGTTAATAAGGTAAAAGGAGGTATTCTTTTGGATTACATAATTAAGAACCTAGAGGAACTTTTAAAGATTCCAAGTCCTACTGGCAATACAGTAAAAGCCGTAGAATTTGTAGAGGAAAGATTTAATGAATTAGGAATAGAAACTAGAAGAACTAATAAAGGTGCTCTAATAGCCACTATAGTAGGAAATAATAAGGAAAAGGAAGTAACCTTATCTGGCCACGTGGATACCTTAGGTGGTATGGTAAAGGAAATAAAAGGAAATGGTAGACTAAAAATCACCCAATTAGGTGGCTATGTATGGAATACAGTTGAAGGAGAACATGTAATTATTGAAACCCTAACTGGAAAAACCTTTACTGGTACCCTGATGACTACTAAGGCATCTTCCCATGTCCATGGAGAAGGAACAAAAAACATAGAGAGAAATGCAGATAATATGGAAATAAGGATAGATGAAAAAGTTAAATCCAAGGAAGATGTAGAAAAACTAGGTATCAATGTAGGAGATTTTGTATACTTTGATCCAAGAGTAGTAGTGACAGAATCTGGTTTTATTAAGTCTAGACACTTAGACGATAAGGCAGGAGTTATATCCTTGTTGGGAATTGCAAAGCATTTAGTAGAAAATAAGATTATCCCAAATTATACGACAAATTTCTTCATATCTACTTATGAGGAAGTAGGTCATGGGGCAGCCACTACTATACCAGAAAAGACCTTTGAGTTCATAGCCGTAGATATGGCAGCACCTGGTGAGGGACAGACTTCAGATGAATTTTCAGTAACTATTTGCGCAAAGGATAGTTCAGGCCCCTATGACTATGAATTAAGGAAAAGGCTAATTAATTTAGCTAAGGAAAACAATATAGATTATAAAGTAGATATCTATCCTTATTATGGGTCTGATGGTTCAGCAGCCCTTAGGGCAGGATATGATTTTAAAGTTGGGCTAATTGGCCCTGGTGTAGATGCCTCCCATAGTTTTGAGAGAACTCATATTGATGCCATTGAAAATACAATAAAACTGGGAGTAGCTTATTTAACAAAATAATTTTACTATAGAAAACCATATATTCTTTTAAACACTGGACTTAACTAAGTTCAGTGTTTATTTTTCTCCCACAATTAACCAATGGTAATAAATATTAATTTGGGGAATATATACTATAGAGGTGATAGTATGATTATTAATGAAAGGTTTATTATAAATTTACAGGGTAAGTCCTATGTTACCTATGAAGGACTACTTGATCTAGCCCACCAAAGAAATTTGAAATCCTTAGAAGTTGAGATTATCCAAATACCTACCAATGAAAATAATATGACAGCCATATGCAAGGCTATAGCTACAACAGATGAGGAAAGATATCAGGATATAGGAGATGCTTCACCTAAGTCAGTAAATACTGCCCTAGTACCTCACTTAATTAGAATGGCCTCTACCAGAGCAAAGGCCCGTGTTCTTAGGGATTTTACTAATGTAGGTATGACTGCTATAGAGGAATTGAGTATTGAAGAAGCAGGTGTTGCAGAGGAAGAAGGAAATTATCCAACTTATCAAGATGACCCCCCTACTTCTAGGCAAATTGAAACAATAAAGAAACTGGCTGGGGAATTAAATTATCAAATAAACTATGATAGTTTAACTAAAAAGTCTGCAGCTACTATTATATCAAGGTTAATAGAGGAAAAGAAAAAATAAGCCACTGCTTATTTTTCTTTTTTAGCTATTTCCATTAATAGCTTACTTAATTTTATATTATCATGCCTTATATAGTCTTTTCTAATATCTATTAGTTTTTCACCAATTAACTTAATGTTTTTTGATTCTAATATTTCCTCATCTTTTTCACCCAATAAAACAGGTTTGGAACCATCCTTAATATATTTTTCCAGTATACTTAATGGTATTTCCTCTGTATTAGCAATTACATAGTCAAGAAAATCAGGGCTACTATGCTTTAAGATTGCATTTACATGGTCTAATACATCATATCCGTCTGTTTCACCTGGTTGGGTCATTACATTTGTTATATAGACTTTCGGAGCCTTAGCATTATAGATAGTATCTACAATATTGTTCACTAGTAGATTTGGCATAACTGAAGTATATAAACTTCCTGGCCCTAAGACTATTATATCTGCTTCATTAATGGCTTCTACTGATTCATCTAGTGGATAGGTTATTTTGGGTTCCATATAGATATAATCTATTCTACTACCAGCCTTAATTGCATAAACAGGGATACAGGACTCCCCTTTTAATACATGTCCATTTTCTAAAATAGCACATAAGGTTACATCTTCCAAGGTCATTGGTAGTACCTTTCCGGTAACAGCCAAGACATTGCAAGTTTCTTTTATTGCCCTTTCAAAACTACCATATATTTCATTCATGGCAGCTATAAATAAGTTCCCAAAGTTTTGTCCCTTTAAACTCCCTTCAGTAAACCTATATTGCAATAGTTTTTCCATTGTAGGCTCAGTATTTGCTAAAGCAAGAATACAGGACCGTATATCTCCAGGCGGGAGCATACCAAGGTCTTCCCTAAGTTTCCCTGAGCCTCCACCATCATCTGCCACTGTTACTATTGCAGTTATATTTGAAGTGAATTTTTTCAATCCCCTTAGTAGTATTGATAGGCCTGTGCCACCACCAATAACTACAAACTTCGGTTCCTTACTTAAATTCCTATAACTGTCTATGTCTTTCATATTAATTCCCCTTTATCTTAAATTTAGATCTCTATGGCTTATTGTCACCCTGTGTCCATGGGACTTTAAGATAGCTCCAATTCTATTGGTAATAGCTACAGATCTGTGTACCCCACCGGTACAGCCTATTCCTAATATTAACTGAGTCTTGCCTTCCCTAATATAATATGGTATTAAAAATTCTAACATATCTATTATTTTTGATATAAAAATATTTGTTTCTGGCCATTCAAATACATAATCCTTTACTTTATCATCTTCCCCTGTAAATTCCCTTAACTCTAAAATGTAATATGGATTAGGAATAAATCTTACATCAAATACTAAGTCTCCATCAAGCAAGGTACCATGTTTAAATCCAAAGGAAGAAATGGAAATAGATAAGTTCCTATTTTTCTCTCCCTCTATGAAAATCCTTCTCATCTCTTCTTTTAACATTCCCAAGCTTAGTTTTGAAGTATCGATTTTATAATCTGCCCTCTTCTTTACTTCATATAATAGGTTTCTCTCTTCATTTATACCTTCTATTATACTACCATCAGGATTTAATGGATGAGGTCTCCTTAATTCCTTATATCTTTTAATCAAGGTATTGTCTGCAGCGTCAAGGAATAAAATTTTATAGGATATGCCCATTTTCTCCAACTCATCTAATCCATTAAATAAACTGTCGAAGAATTCTCCAGACCTAATATCTACAACTACAGCTACCTTTTCTATATCCCTTTTGGACTCATAACATAGTTCAGCAAACTTTGTTAAAAGAGCTGGTGGGAGATTGTCCATACAATAATAATTCATATCCTCCATTACTTTCATGGCTTGAGACTTACCAGCTCCAGACATGCCTGTAATCACTAAAAATTCCATAGATTCACCTCAGTTTATATCAATATTTACAATCCTATTAAGAGGGAGATTTACAGATATTGCCCTTCTAATGGCTTCATCTACATTTCCTATATCTTCTGGTCTATGGGCATCACTATTTACCATAAAGCTTACATCTATATCCAATAATAGCTTTAGACTATCAACTGATAGTTCACTATGCTTTGCGCTTATTTCCAAATAGGTATTATGCTTATTTGCTTCCTTCGCCACTTCCACAATATCCACCTTAGCCTTGGAACCTGGATGGGAAATCATGTTTATTGGATATTTATTTAAGGCTTTTATATAGGCACGGGTATTTAACTCTTTTGCTTTTTCCCTACCTAAATAAAAGAACTTAGATACAGGATTTAATACATATAGGCCAAGACCATCTGATAAGGATTTTGGAGTAGCCCCATAGTGGTAGCCCATCAAAAGTATATCTATATATTTTAATAGTTTATCATCAACATCAATAGTTCCATCTAATCCTACAAGATTGGCCTCAACTCCTAATAGGATTTTTAGGCCCTTTGGTACAAATTCCTCATTTAATCTATCTATTTCCTCCCTCATCTTGGGTAAATTTTCTTTTTTCACACCATATAGATAGTGTCCCGGGCCATGATCACAAATTCCAACTTCTTTAAGTCCTTTTTTTAAGGCAGCTTCTGCATTTTCCCTTATAGTTCCCCTTGCATGCTTCCCCTTTTTTCTAAATCCACTACTATAAATAGTATGGGTATGATAGTCTCCAATGACTTTTATCATTTAATCCTCCCCTATTAGCTTTATCTCCGTCTCTAGTTTAACCCCAAATTTATCCATTACAACCTTTTGTATTACCGATATTAAATGGGTTACATCCTTACAGCTAGCATTATCTAAATTTACTACGAAGCCACAGTGTTTTTCAGAAACACCTGCTCCACCATATCTAAGGCCACGAAGGCCTGCATCATCTATCAACTTTCCTGCAAAATAACCTTCTGGTCTTTTAAAAGTGCTACCGCCACTTGGTAAGTCCAAGGGCTGTTTAGATGTTCTTTTGAAGGTTAATTCCTTTATTGTTTCATCTATTACAGAGTATTCTCCAGCTTCTAATCCCAATTCTACACTAAGTACAATTAGGCCTTCATCTCCTACTCTACTATTTCTATATCTAAAATTCATTTCTTCATTAGAATATTCTCTTATTTCATTATTCTTATCTAAGACCCTAACCTTCTTTACCACGTCCTTCATTTCACCACCATAGGCTCCAGCATTCATAGTTATTGCTCCACCTATAGTGCCAGGTATACCTGAAGCAAATTCTAAGTTTTTCAAGCTATGCTTTAAAGCAACTTTGCTAACAGTAGAAAGCAAGGCTCCAGCTTCACAATAAACTGTATCTTCCTTTACTTCTATATTATTATAACCTTCATGAACTTTAATTACTACACCTCTAATACCGCCATCTCTTACAAGTAAATTGCTACCGTTTCCCATAATAATGAAATCTAAATCATTATTCCTACAGAACTTTACAGAATTTATAAGTTCTTCCTCTGTTGTTGGAATAATCATTACATCTGCAGGTCCGCCAATTTTAAATGTAGTATGGTTTTTCATTGGTTCATCAAATAGTATTTTACCGAAGGATTTATCTTTAAACATATTTTGTATTTCAGCTTTATTCAATTTATACCACTCCTTTTATATTTACCAATATTATTGTATCAAATTTACAAGCTTATTACTAATTAATTTGTAATCATATAATTATATTACTCTACTCTAGTTAGTATGAAAAAAATAGAGCTTAGGCTCTATTTTTTTGTCGCTTATATTAACCTGACATAATATCCATAAATCTCTTTCTGCCATATCTTTGGGCAGGGTTTCACCTCAACTTTATATTAGCATAACTATCTAAGCCCTTCAACTGTACTTAAAAATTAGTTAAGGATAATTTGTTTTTACTATTAAATTACTTGCAAAATTATAGCTTGACAAAATTCTAAAATATGGTTACAATATATTTATCATTAGTAAATGTATTTTACTTATAGTAAATAAAGGGGGAATTAAGGTTAAAAAAGAAATATTGATGATGGTAGGTCCGACAGCAGTTCCTGAGAGGGTTTTAAATGCAATGAATAGGAAATCTATCTCTCATCGTTCTAAGGAATACTGTGAGGTACACCAAAGAGTAAGAGAGGGTTTAAAGAAAATATTTCAAACCAAAAATGAAGTCTTGGTTTTAACATCATCAGGTACAGGAGCTATGGAAGCAGCTATACAAAATTGCTTTTCCATTGGAGATGAAGTTGTAGTACCTGTATTAGGAACCTTTAGTGAACAGTTTGCACTAATGGCTGAAGCCCACCAACTGAAGGTTACTAGGGTAAAATTCGAATTAGGTGAAGCGGCTGATGTTGATAAGGTGATGGAATATGTAACTCCAGACACAAAAGGCTTATTTGTAATCCATAATGAAAGTGCTACTGGAGTAACTAATGATATACAAGCCTTTGGTAAAGCTTTGGAAGGAAAGGACACCTTATTAGTAACAGACTCTGTAAGTGGAGCTGGCGGTATTGAGATGAAAATGGATGAATGGAATATTGATATAGTATTATCTGGTTCGCAGAAAGCACTTATGGTACCAGCAGGCTTATCCTTCATAGCCTTAAGTGACAGGGCTTGGGAAGCCACAAAGCGTTCAAATATGCCAAAATACTATTTTGACTTAAATAAGGCAAGACAATTCCAAGAAATTAACCAAACTCCTAACACACCTGCTGTTTACAATATGTTTGCTGTAGATGAAGCTCTTAAAATGATATTTGAAGAAGGGCTTGAAAATGTATACAAGAGACATAAAGAAAACACAAATAGAATTATAGAAGGTATAAGAAAGCTTGGATACGATATATTTCCAAAGGAGGAAAAATATGCTTCAAGAACATTAACTGCAGTCTATGCTCCAGGTAAAGCCAAGGAGATAGTTGCAGGTTTACAAGAACAAGGAATAATTGTAAATACTGGCTTAGGGCCTATTGCAGAGGATGTATTTAGAGTAGGAGTAATGGGGTATGTATATAATGAAGATGTAGATGCCTTCCTAGAAGCTCTTGCAAACTTATCCTAATTAATAGAGGAAAATAATATAAATTCTTCCCATAAATTTTAGCAAATAAATAGGCTATTTCGATTTGATACGGTATTACTTCCAGATACAAATGCCCCAAGTACACCTATAAAGGGTGATAGCATTGGGAAGGCTCGGCCTGAAAGTCTAGCCATAGTCTTAGCCATAACTGTCATCATACTGTCTAATCCTAAGTTATTAACATTTGAATTCAACATAAGTTGAACTAAGGCAACACCAAAGAACATGGCTATTGCAGCTGCACTGGTTTGTTTTATTGTATCTCTCCATGAAGCCTTTACAGCTTCACCCTTCATTTTATGTATTATATTTGCAACAAATGATACTGCGATAAATACTGTTCCTGGTAGCCATAGGAATTGTAAATCCCAGTTTAGATTTTCTACTCCTAAAATATTTGGTACAGTTATCTTTGTATCCTTAAAAAATGGCATTAATCCAACTTGAGGTATACGTGTTAAAACCAATATTGAAGCAATTACTATGTATGGTGTCCATGCCTTAACTGATGACATTTTCTTAACTGTAAGAGAACCATTGGGATTACCATTAGTTACTTCAGGTTCACTGGAACGCCATTCTGGCTCCCATTCACTTTCATCTGCAAAATTCCATATATTCTTAGGCATTAGAAAACCTTTCTTTGCTGCAGTTATTACTATTACTAGTGCTATTATGGAACCAAGTAAAGACGGTAGTTGTGAGCCTATGAAATAGGCTATAATTGCATGTGGTACTACAAAGGCTAAACCTGCAAATATTGAAATAGGAATAATACTGGAATTGCAGCTACTAATGCTGTTAAATATATATTATCAGCTAGTATTGAATAATTGTGATGAAACATTGTTATGCCACCTTTCTTATGTATTAATTTGAATGTTATCTTTTAAACCGGGCAATGCCCGGTTTATTTACAAATTAAGCATTTTCTTTATCAAATAATATAATTGCGATATACTCTAAATTTGTATCTCCAATGTTTTCAATTGAATGTGATTCACCATTTCTGCACAGGATTGAGTCTCCTGCTTCTAATATGTAATCTGTTCCATTATGGTTTACTTTGGCCTTACCTGTAAGGATATAGTAAACTTCAAAATCTCCTTGATGCGTATGATATCCTATTGAGCTTCCTGGTGTTAACATACTCTTGGCAAACAATCTGCCTGCTCCACAAGCATCTTCATTGTTTAAGAAATGAGTGTTTGTTAATGTTCCTTTACCACCTAAGAATTCATCATGGACTAAAACTTTCATATCGCTGCCTTTTAATAACATGAAAAAACCTCCTTTGTTTGGTAATTATTTAACGTATTTAATAAAAAAAATTTTATACTTACCTCCCACAGCACCTGCTTTAATAGCAGATGCTATGGAAGTATTTTTTTATACCATTAAACTCTGATAATTATTCCATCAGGAACTTTTGAAGAGTAGCTACACCTTTTCCTAAAGCATCAGTTTTGCCTAATCTATAAAGTGTTCTCTCAATAGCTGACATAGTAGATACTAGGAAATGATAATCAATATTACCCATATGTCCTAATCTGAACATCTTGCCAGCATAAGCTCCTAATCCGCCTGCTACTACTGCACCTTCTTCAGCTAGTACCTTTCTAAATTCTGCATCATTTATTCCATCCATATAGATAGCATTTGAAAGTGTTACTGCTCTATGTTCTTTTTCTGCTAGTAATGTAAATCCTAATTCTTCTAAAGCTGCTTGTACTGCTTTCGCTACTTGTCTATGTCTTTCGTATCTGTTTTCTACGCCTTCTTCTTTAATGATTCTTAAAGTTTCTTTTAATGCCCAAATCAAGTTTACTGGTGGTGTTGCAAAGTATTTGCTTGGATCATTCATTATTGGAATCCATTTCTCAAAGTCTACATAGTAGTCTCTTATTGTTCCTAATGATTTTCTTCTTTCTAAAGCTTTTGGTCCAGCTAATACTATAGCTAATCCTGGAGCTACACCTAGTGCCTTTTGTGAGCCTGTTATAAGTACGTCAATTCCCATTTCATCTAAGTATTCTGGTTCTGCTGCTGTTGCACATACTCCATCAACTATTAATATAGTATCTTCATATTTTTTTACAACTTCACCTATTTCAGCTATAGGTGCACATACTCCTGTTGATGTGTCAACATGTGTAACAGTGATTGCTTTATAGACTTTTTCTTTTAGTTTATTATCAATTTCCTCAGCTGTAACTGTTTTACCCCACTCTGCTGATAAAACATCTACATTTAAGCCTCTTCTTTCACATAATTCTTTGTATCTGTCACCAAAGAATCCATTGGATACTACTAGAACATTGTCTCCTTCTTTTGTAACATTAGCTATTCCCATTTCCATAGCTAAAGTTCCAGTTCCTGCAATAACAAAGGCTTCTCCTTCTGTCTTGAATATTTCTTTTAAATCTTTAACTACTTCTTTAAAATCATTTATAAATCCTGGATCTCCAAATGCTACTGTTTCTCTTCCCATTTGATCCTGAATAGATCTAGTTACAGGTGTTGGACCTGGAATCATGCATAATTTTTTGATCTTCATGCTTATCCTCCTTTAATATTTATTTAAAATTGTTATAACAATTTTAACGCCATATTGTTAAGAAGCTTCCATTTTTGTTGAGTAGTTTATTTAACATGAGTAAATTCAATTTCCTTATGTTAATTATATAATACCCCTAATTGTATTCAATGTCAATGTTAAATAATTATTAATATTAGTAATAATCCCTTATTTTTTACTGCAAACCCCTATTTTTACGGCTTTTTAGTATGTATTAATTATTAATTACATCTATAAGACACTCTTTACTATAGATGTTTTTACTATTGGTAATATCATTTTACTATAGAAAATTTTGTTTATCAATATCTAGTAAAATTTTGGTTTTATTGGGAAAATATTAAATAAGCAAAAAACTTCCTTCCTTATTAAAAGGAACGAAGTTTACTTGTTATTATATTTAGTTATATTAAATTTTAGCTGATGGTCTGTAATGAATCAGTAGCTTCCTTTGAAACCTTCAGAATATCCTTTATCCATATTCTTTTCTGTTCTTCAGTAAATCTTGATGTTGGCCCTGATATGGTAATACACGCTATAACCTCATTGTTTATATCAAATATAGGTGCACCTATACAACTGACCCCTATCTCTTTTTCTTCATTGTCAAAGCCATAACCATTTTTTCTTATTTCTTCTAACTCTTTAATAAGGGATTCTTTATCTACAAATGTATTATCTGTATACTTTGTTAGTTCAATCTTGTCTAATATTGCATTTCTAATGTCTTCATCCTTGTATGCCAAAAATATTTTACCAGCCCCTGTACAATGCAATGGAGCTGTTGCACCAGTTTTAGTAAACATCTTCACTAATTTATCGCTTTCCTCTTGGGCTATGTAAACAATTTGATAATTGTCCATAATAGTAAGATTTGCAGTTTCACCAGTTATTTCTTTTAATTTCCTCAAATAAGGTCTCAAGGTAAGAGAAATAGGATTATGTTCATATGCTAACATTCCTAATTGCCAAAGCTTTAGTCCCAACTTGAATTTTTTTGTCCTTTTATCTTGTTCAATAATACTACATTCCTTAAGGGTATTTAATAGATGATATGTAGCACTTACTCCATAATTCAACCCTTTACTGATTTCAGTAGCTCCAGCCCCAGTGTCAGCATTTGCTAAAAACTCTATTACTTCTATTGCTTTAACCACTGAGCCTATAATTTTTTTTTCTTTCCTCGTCTTTTCTTGACTCACTTCTGTCCCCCCAATATTATGTAAAAAATATTCCTACAACAAACTTTTAACATTGTTAAATATTTTACCCCTTTTATCCATAAAAGTCAACATAGGCGTAAAAAAATCAAGGTTATGGGCCTCCCCATAACCTTGATATCTTAAAATATTATTCTTGTTCTGCTAATCTCTTGTATTGTTCGTATCTTGCTTGAGCATCCCTTTCAGCAGCTTGGAATAATTCTTCTGCTATTTCTGGGAATGTTAGTTTTAGTGATGTATATCTTACTTCAGAATTTATGAAATCCATAAATGGCTCTTTTGGTTCTTTTGAGTCAAGAACGAATGGGTTCTTGCCTTCTTCTTTAAGTCTTGGGTCAAATCTGAATAGGTGCCAATATCCTGTGTCTACTGCTTTCTTTTCTTGTTTGATAGTGGTACCCATTCCTGTTCTAATACCATGGTTGATACATGGTGCGTAAGCTATAACTATAGAAGGTCCGTCATAGGCTTCTGCTTCCTTAAGAGCCTTAATTAATTGGTTCATGTTTGCACCCATTGCTACTTGTGCTACATAAACATAGCCATAGGAAGTCATCATTAATCCTAGGTTCTTCTTAGTTACTTTCTTACCAGAAGCTGCGAATTTAGCAACAGCTGCAGTTGGAGTAGCCTTAGATGACTGACCACCAGTATTTGAATATACTTCA
>JAAYQJ010000007.1 GCA_012519355.1 Tissierellia bacterium
ATCAGGGTTAGGAGGTCCTCATCCCTGATTTTACCTAAAATACTTAAATCTTTCCTTATTTCCTCTATTTTCCTATGGTTAGAAACATCTATTGGTTGAGAATTATCTTCCTTTTTTATCTCATCTACTAACTTGAATATATCTTCTTCTAATGTATTTACTCCTTTTTTAGTAAGCCTTGCTATTTCCTCTTCATCAAGTAGGTTTATTAGCTCTTTTACCGTATTCTTCATGGATATGATTTTTTCATATTTTGGCCTGTCCATTACCATATCATTTACTATGAATTCCCTTAGTATATTAATATTTTCAGAATTCACTTCTATATTAAGTCCCATTAACATTTCCTTTAAGCTGTCTATGCTTGTATCCTGGACTATGGTAAAGGACTCAAAGTTCTTTGCATTAAAATTAATGTCTATATCCGTATTGGTATAGGAGTTATTTAATTTGTATAGGTTGTCTATGCTAAAGCTTATTTCTTCTTTTATTATCTTTATATAGGTTTCATCCTGTATACTTTTTAAATTGTGGATTTTAGACATTATTTCTATTGATTTGTTTATGTTTTCTTTTGTAATGGGAAGTTTGGCTTTGTGAAGGGCTATTATGGTGTCGTATACATCCTTTCCCATTTTCTGCCCATATTTTTTCTTTGCTATTTCCTCTGCTTCCTTATAGGTAAGGTCTCTTTCTAGCCTTAAAAACCTTTTTAGGGAAAAAGTCTTTTCATTACTAATCTCTTCAAGGGTTTCAGCTATTTTTTGTATATTTTCTTCCTCTATGTCTATGCCTCTTTCCATAAGCTTTACAAAAGAATCTGCATCTATATTGTCTATTATCTTTTCTAGGTATTCTCTAGATTTAACATAGGAGTTTACGCTATCTTTAGTAATGGAGATACCATTTCTAAGTAAAAACTCGATTAATCTAATATTCGCTTCTGTAAACTCTAGACCTAATTCTCTTATGATATCTTCTGCTTTCCGAAGATGGCTTTGATCTTCATTATCATATTGATTTTCTTCTACTTTCTTTTCTTCCACTTTTACAGATACTATATTTTCCTTAGGTATTTCAATTGTCTCACCTATACTATTTCCTATTTCTTCCTTTAGTCTTAGGGAATATTGAATGCTTTTATTTTCTATGGTTTTTTCAACTACTATGTCTTTTCCATTTTTCTCAACTAAAACTCCCTCTATATCATAGGGTAAAGTGGGCTTTAGTCCGTAGCTATTTATTATATTTTCTGTATTATTTACCTTTAAGGTTTCCATGGATTCTTCCCCTTTATATATACAATCTTTCAATATAAATTATCGACATTTCCCCCTATTCCCTTAAGTCCTATTATGTATTCCCATTTTCCTGCCGATATAATATAATGAAGAGATGGAGGGGTAATATGACTAAGATTAATAGGATAGGTACTGAAAATATAACTGCTGTAGAAATATCTAGGGCTGTAGATAGAAAGGCTATTAAGGACACCTTTAAAGTAAAATTAAATGAATTGGAACAAGAGCATATAAGGACCGAATTAAAGGGCTTATATGATAAAATAGAAAATCTATCTAATAGGTTATCTGATAAGTTATTTATTGAGGATTTAATACAATATAAAAAACTAGTTAAGGATTTTCTAAGGATTGCAGTCAATAACTCCCATGTATTTTTTAAGGAAAGCTCCCTTGATAGGAGGGGTAGACATAGGATCTATTCCTTAGTTAAAAAGGTTGATAAGGAATTAGATGAATTGACCCAGGAGTTTATCGATTTGGAAAAGAATAGGTTAAGTATATTGAAAAGATTAAATAGTATTCAGGGAATGTTGATGGATATATTGACATAGAAATTGCTAAGGGTTAACCCTTAGCAATTATTTTTTTGATATCTCTCTTAGTTTCTCATATAGTTTTATTTCCTCATCTGATAAGCTTGGTGGGTTTACTATATTTATTTCTAGATATAAGTCTCCTTGATTCCCTTTCATATCCTTATAGCCTTTTTTGGGCACCCTTATTTTGGTACCTGAGGAGATTAGTTTAGGGATATTTACCTTAATTTTTCCATCTAAAGTAGCTACTACTACCTTATCTCCTAGGACTGATTGCCAAGTTAATATATCTAATTTAGATATTATATCTACACCTTCCAGCTTGTTTTTCCCATCTTCTATAAAGTTTATTTTAAATAATATGTCTCCCTCTATTCCCCATTTTTCTCCTTTTACTTTCAATTTTTTCCCGGGCAATATCCCCTTAGGAACAGTAACAGTCAAGGACTTGCTGCTTCCACCAATGTTTAAGTTTACATTTTTCGTGGTCCCATTATATCCTTCTTCAATTGTAATATTTAATTCTGATTCATAGGAGGGAGATTTTCTTTGGGATCTTCTTCCACCAAATAGGTTGCCTAGATCAAAGGCAGACTTAGTAGATTTAGACTTTCCCTTAAAGTCCATGCCACCAAAAAACATATTGAAAAAGTCACTAAAGTCTCCATTTGTGGTATAGGTATAGCTATATCCATTACCAAAGTTTTCAAAACCAAATTGAGAGGGATCAAAATGCTGACCGTTAGTAAAATTATACCCTGACCCAAAGGCATCATATTTTTTCTTTTTTTCTTCATCTCCTAGTACCTCATATGCCTCATTTATTTCCTTAAACTTTTCTTGGGCCTTAGGATCATTTGGGTTTAAGTCAGGATGATATTTCTTAGCTAGTTTTCTATAGGCTTTTTTAATTTCATCTTGTGAAGCTGTTTTTTCAACTCCCAATATTTTATAATAGTCCTTATATTCCATAAATCCTGCTCCTTTAATGTAGTTTTGACTTTATTTGACCTTTAGTATATTATATACCCATTTACTTTCTAACTATTATATATTTTATTACCTACTCTATAAACTATTATCTTTTTCTTCATATTGAAGATAGTAGGTTGTAATCAATTTATCTAATTCTTCACTTATCATCAGTATTTTACCCTTGTCATCGTCTTCAATGGCGCTATGTAATTGTTCTCTTAAATCATTGATTTTTTCCTTCATCTCTATCCCCCATTAAATTGATGTTAATTTATTATAATAAAAAAATGTCATATTTTCAATACTTTTGCAAATATTGTCAATTTATTTTTTATGCAAATAGCCTATTTGGAAAATTCTGAATCTATTGTAGAATATAATTGAGTTGGCTAATATGAATAATAAAAACTACCTATTAAATTATAAGGAAGTAGGTTCAAGGATTAGGACTGAAAGAGAAAAACTGGGACTCTCTAGAGAAAAATTTGCCGAATTATTGGACTTATCCCATTTTTATGTAGGACAGTTAGAAAGAGGAGAGCGAAAAATGAGCACCGACACTTTGGCAAATATCTCTAAAGTCTTAAGTTCATCAGCAGATTATCTCTTATTTGGTTCTACTTATTATATGGAAAACATTTTAGCCCATGAATTCTACAAGGATATCTACAAAGAAACTATGGAGGTTGAATTAAGAAGTTTGTTAGACTTATTAAAAGGAAGTACAAAGGATGAATTATGCCTCATTAAGGACATTGTTAAACTACTCTTACCTTACATCAAAAAATAGGGCAATTTTTTGCCCTATTTTATATACTTGTCAATAATATTAATTATCTCTTCTATTTTTTCCTCTCCCTGCTCTTCTCCTTGTAAAATTGCTGTTGTTACACAGGATCTTATGTGATTATTTAATATGTTTATATTGGCTTTTTTTAGCAAGCCTATGGCAGATAGGATTTGTGTAGATATATCCACACAATACCTATCTTCTTCTAGCATTTTTATTATACCATCAAGTTGACCCCTAGCGGTCTTTAACATATTTGCTGCTCTTTTTTTACTCTCATTCATTTAATCACCCTTTATTTGATTTCTACTACATCGTATCCTGCATCTTCTATGGCATCTTTTATTAAATTATCCTTTAGGTTTTCTCCTTCCACTTCTACCTTTTTTGCTCCTAAATCAACTACTACTGATTCTACTCCTTCTAAAGCTCCTACTGCCTTTTTTACTGCCATTTCACAATGGCCACAGGACATTCCTTCAACTAATAATGTTTTTTTCATATTATTACCTCCCAAATTTTTTTAGTTAATAACTAATAGTGAAAAGTAAATAGTTGTTGAGGTCTAACTTTTGAGTTAGTTCACAGTGCACAATTTAAACCAATGCACAATTATCAATGCACAATGCACAATTATTAAAGCTAAGAACTTATGGTAAAATGACCCCAAAGTTTGACCCTAGTAATTGTGAAATGTGAATTTTGAATTGTGAACTTAGCTAAACTTCTTAAGTCTTAGTGAATTTGTTACTACTGAAACTGAACTAAAGGCCATGGCTGCACCTGCTATCATAGGATTCAAAAATCCTAGGGCTGCAAAGGGTATTCCTATACTATTATAGAAAAATGCCCAGAATAGGTTTTGTTTTATTGTTTTCATGGTCCTATGACTAAGCCTAATGGCCGTAACTACTCCCTGCAGATCTCCCCTCATAAGGGTAATATCCGCAGCCTCCATAGCTATATCTGTACCAGTTCCTATGGCAAAGCCTACATCTGCAGCTGCTAAGGCTGGCGCGTCATTGATACCATCTCCAACCATACCTACATGTTTACCTTCTTTTTTAATCTTGTCAACTACATCTGCCTTGTTTTCAGGAAGAACTTCTGCCAATACATTGGTAATACCCACTTCCTTAGCTATAGCCTTGGCTGTCCTTTCGTTATCTCCAGTTATCATATATACTTCCAATCCCATAGATTTTAATTCTTCTATGGCTTTCTTTGAAGTTTCCTTTATTTGGTCTGCTACTGCTATTATACCAGCTAATCTATTATCAATGGAAATTAACATGGCTGTTTTTCCTTCTTCTTCTAATCTTAGTAGGTCTTCTTCTCCCATTTCTATGGAAATATTATTGTCCTGCATTAGCTTTCTATTTCCAACGAGTACATCCTTACCTTCATGACTTGCTTGAAGTCCCTTTCCAGGTACTGCCATAAACTTGTCTGGCTCTGTTAACCTTAGTAATTCTTCTTCTCCTTTTTTCACTATAGCTTGACCTAGGGGGTGTTCTGATGTTTTTTCTACTGAGGCGGCTATTCTTAATAGGTCATCTCTATCAATTCCTTCAAAGGTTAATACATCTGTTACTTCTGGTTCTCCCTTTGTAATGGTACCAGTTTTATCGAATATTATGGTATTCATCTTGTGGGCCCTTTCTAGGTGCTCCCCAGATTTAATAAGGATTCCCTTTTCTGCTCCCTTTCCTGTACCTACCATAATAGCTGTTGGTGTTGCCAAACCTAAGGCACAAGGACAGGCTATTACAAGTACAGCAACTGCATTAATAAGTCCTATGTTGAAGTCCCCCTTAATTAGGGTAAATCCTAAGGCTGTAACTAATGCTATGACTACTACAACAGGGACGAAAATGCCTGATATCTTATCTGCCAACCTTTGGACTGGTGCTTTTGATCCTTGAGCATCTTCCACTAGCTTAACGATTTGGGATAATACTGTATCCTTACCGATCTTTCTTGCTTCAAATTTAAAGGTCCCAAATTTATTTATGGTTGCCCCTATTACTTCGTCTCCAACACCCTTATCTATGGGTATACTTTCACCTGTAATCATAGACTCATCTACTGCTGAATTCCCTTCAACTATTATACCATCTACTGGAATCCTCTCTCCAGGTCTAACAACAATAAGATCTCCAATGCCTACTTTTTCTATAGGTATATCTTGTTCTACTCCGTCTCTTATAACCCTTGCAGTTTTTGGTTGAAGGCCCATAAGTTTTTTGATTGCCTCTGAAGTCTTACCCTTGGCCACAGCTTCAAAGGTCTTACCCAATAATATTAAAGTTATAATAACTGCTGAGGCTTCAAAGTAGAATTCATCTACTCCCTTTAAGAGGTTGTAAATACTATAAAAATATGCTGCTGAGGTTCCCATGGATACTAAAACATCCATATTGGCTCCTCCACCTCTTAGGGAATTGTAAGCCCCTTTGTAAAACCTATATCCTATTATAAATTGTACTGGTGTTGCAAGGATTAGTTGGAACCAACCATTGAGCAAAATATTATGGACTCCTGCCATATGGAAAAACATGGCTGAGAATAAGGGCAAGCTCAATGCTGCTGATATGATAAAGGAGGTCTTTAAGGATTTAATCTCCTTTTCCCTTAATTCCTTTTCCCTATCCAGGTCCCTTTCTACTTCCACTTCAGCCTTATATCCAGCCTTCTCTATGGTTTTAATAAGTATTTCATCATCAAGAGAACCTGATGGATATTCTACAAGGGCCTTATTGGTAGATAGGTTTACAGAAGCATTGACTACTCCTTCTAGCCTATTCAATACCTTCTCTACCCTAGAGGAACAAGCTGCACAGGTCATACCTTCAACTATTAAGGTTTTCTTTACTAAGGGAACCTCATAGCCTGTTTTCTCTATGGTTTTAATCAAGTCTTCTGGTTTAACCTTATCTGTATCAAATTCTATACTAGCCTTATTAGCTAATAGGTTCACTGTAGCGGATATGACCCCCTCATGTTTATTCAAGGCTTTTTCAACCCTTGCAGAACATGCTGCACAGGTCATACCTACAACATCTATACTGATTTTTTTACTTGCCATCATATCACTCCTTTTTATACCCCACCCCCCTAGGGGCGTGTTTATATTATATTCCTGATCTTATTTTTTGTCAATAGATTTTTTCTATGATTTTTTTGTTAACTTCTTACCATTTTTGCTCTCATGTGGGTTCAAAACTATTGCCATAATCTGTAGAATGTATTATAATTAAAATGATGATAATGATTATCAGTATCTTTTTTTACATAAACTTGGAAGGATGATTGTTGTGGGAGATGTTTATTTATCTACTTTAAAACCTAATGAATATGGGCGGATTAAAGGAATTGATAGTGGTTGTAAGGCAAATAAAAGGTTATATGAGCTAGGCTTGTATAAAAATGCTCTTGTAAAGGTTGTAAAAAACGATTTTGGACCAGTTATTTTAAATTTGTCTGGAAACAAACTTGCTCTAGGCCGAGGATTAGCATCAAAGGTATTAGTAGAGCCATATTTTTTTGAAAGGAACTGATAGACCTTATCATCTAGTTAGGGGGAATTATTAATGAGTATCATTGCTTTAGTGGGAAATCCTAATAGTGGGAAGACCACTTTATTTAATGCCTTAACGGGCTCCAACCAACACATTGGAAACTGGCCAGGAGTTACTGTTGAAAAAAAGGAAGGAAAATTTAAGCATAAGGAAAAACAATATAGTGTCATTGATTTGCCTGGAACTTACAGTCTAGGTGCTTATTCAGAAGATGAATTAGTAGCTCGAAATTTCATATTAAGTGGAGCATCTGATGTTGTAATTAACGTGGTAGATGCTACAAATATAGAAAGAAATCTATACTTAACAACCCAATTATTAGAAATGGGGGTCAAGGTTGTCGTAGCTCTTAATATGATGGATGAAGCAAAGCAAAAGAATATTGAAATAGATGTGTGTGCCCTGTCTAAGAGCTTAGGTATTCCAGTTGTGGCTACCATTGCATCTAAAAATAAGGGCTTAGAGGATTTAATTGAAAAGGCTGTTGAATATGCCAGTAGTGGTGAACAGCCAAGGATAGATATTAGTTATGGTGAAGAAATTGATAGGGAAATTGATAGGGTAAAGGGCTTCTTAGATAGTTCAAAATCAGACCATCCAAAATGGTTGGCTATAAAGCTACTTGAAGGTGACGAGGAAATCTACAAGCTTGTAGAAAAGAAGTTTAAACTACCAGAAGATCTACTTGCATCCATTAAAGAAAAAACTCCTGATTATGAATTGGAAATAGTAGATAAAAGATATGCCTTTGTTGGAAATATAGTTAGTTTGGCAGTTAAAAAACCTGCAAGAGAAGTTGAAACTATAACTGATAAGCTCGATAAGATAGTTACCCATAAGTATTTTGGTATACCTATATTTGCAATTATTATGTTTATTATCTTTCAATTAACCTTTGTTATTGGACAGGATTTACTTGGTGGCTATGTGGCTGGCTTTGTTGAATTTATTGGGGAAAATCTAGTAAAGCTACTTGAATTAATTAACTCACCAGAATGGTTGCAATCCTTCGTCTCTGAAGGAATTTTCGGTGGAATAGGAACAGTATTTGAATTTATACCACTGATTGTTGTATTATATTTCTTCATTGGAATCTTGGAAGATACTGGCTATATGGCAAGGGCTGCCTATGTAATGGATGGCCTAATGAGGGCCATAGGCCTTCATGGGAAAACTTTTATCTCCATGATTGTAGGATTTGGATGTAATGTTCCAGGTATAATGGCTACAAGGACCTTAGATAATAAGAAGGATAGGATGATCGCATTACTAATAAATCCATTCATGTCCTGTGGAGCAAGGCTTCCCATTTACCTAGTCTTTATAGCAGCCTTCTTCCCTAACAATGGCGCTTTAGTCTTATTCTTACTTTATGCCTTTGGTATAGTAATGGCCTTAATTATGGGTAAGATATTTTCTAAGGTCTTATTTAAAGAAGAATCTTCCCATTTTATAATGGAACTACCGCCCTATAGGTTGCCTATATTTAAGTATGTTATTAGAAGTATGTGGGATAAGGTATGGGATTTCCTATATAGGGCTGGAAGTATTATATTTGTTGTAGTAGCATTACTTTGGGTATTGTCCGTACTTCCCTTTGGAGTTGAACCCTATAGTCAAGAAAGTATTTTAGGTAGGATAGGGACTATTTTAGCACCAATATTTGCACCTGCTGGCTTTGGTACATGGCAAGCAACCGTTAGCTTATTCGCAGGTATAGCAGCTAAGGAAGCTGTAGTTGCCATACTAGGCATGGTATATGCTGGTGTTAGTGAAGGAACTGAATTAGTCTTAGCTTTACAAGATGTATTCACGCCTTTGACTGCTGTTTCCTTCCTAGTAATGACCCTTTTATACACACCCTGTGCAGCGGTTTTAGGTACTGTAAAGAGGGAAACAAATTCTGTAAAATGGACTATTTTTATGGCCTTATATACTTTTGTATTAGGCTGGATAGTTGCAGTCCTTATCTATCAAGTCGGTAGACTTTTAGGTTTCTAGGAGAGATTTTATGTTAAAGGACGTTTTGAAGGAGATTAGTAGAATTAGAGTTTATTCAACTTCCACCATTGCTGATAGCCTAGATATAGATGAGGAGCTGGTAAAGGAAGCTATATTCCAATTGATTCGTATGGGATATATAGTGGAAGATGAAACTAGTCCTACATGTGAAGTTAAATGTAGTGGATGTGCTTATAGCTCTATTTGTAATACGAAAGCAATAAAGACTTTTAGTATTACTGATAAAGGAAGACTTTTATTGAATAAGATATAATCTTCTCCCTTTCCTATGGATAGTATATTTTCTTGAAGAAGATATATTATCCATTTTTTTATGAATTTTGCCGATTTGTTGAATTTTTTTATTTTAAGGTCTATAATAAGTATTAATAATACAAAAAAGGAGACGACTAATGATAAGTTTAGATTGGAAGGATAGGAAAAACCTCACCATGTTAGCCGACTATTACGAGTTCACCATGGCAAATGGATACCTTGAAAACTCTATGGAAAACCAAATTGCATATTTTGATATGTTCTTTAGGAAGATTCCTGATGATGGCGGTTTTGCCATAATGGCAGGTGTAGAACAACTAATAGAATACTTGAAAAACCTTAGATTCGATGAAGAGGACATCGCGTATTTTGAATCGAAAAAAATTTTTAGCGAAAAATTTTTAGATTATTTAAGAAATTTTAAGTTCCAATGTGATGTTTGGGCAGTCCCAGAAGGAACTCCAATATTCCCTCATGAGCCTATAGTAATAGTTAGGGGACCTGTAATTCAAGCCCAACTTATAGAGACTATGGTGCTTTTAACTATTAATCATCAAAGCTTAATTGCCACAAAGGCCAATAGAATAGTTAGAGCAGCCAATGGTAGGACTGTAATGGAGTTTGGTTCTAGAAGGGCACAAGGATATGAAGGTGCAATACTGGGAGCTAGGGCAGCCTATATTGGTGGTTGTATTGGTACTGCCAACACAATAGTGGATAGGGATTTTGATGTTCCTGCCTTAGGTACTATGGCCCATAGCTGGGTTCAGATGTTCCCTACTGAGCTAGATGCCTTCAGGGCTTATGCTAGGACTTATCCAGATAATTGCGTATTGTTAGTAGATACCTACAATACTTTAAAAGAGGGATTACCTAATGCAATAAAAACCTTTGATGAGGAAATCGTACCTAGAGGTTTTAGACCAAAGGGTATTAGGATCGATAGCGGTGACCTTGCTTATCTCTCCAAGGAATGTAGAAAAATCCTAGATGAAGCTGGCTATCCTGATTGTAAGATAATTGCTTCTAGTTCATTAGACGAATATACTATTAGAGAGCTACTCTTACAAGGGGCTGAAATAGATTCCTTTGGTGTAGGTGAAAGACTAATAACTGCTAAATCTCAACCTGTATTCGGTGGGGTATACAAATTAACTGCCATAGAAAATGAGGGACGACTTATACCTAAAATAAAGGTAAGTGAGAATGTAGGTAAAATAACTACTCCAGGATTTAAACAGGTATATAGGTTCTTTGATAAAAAGACTGGCAAGGCTATTGCTGACGTAATAACACTACATGATGAGGAAATAGATGAATCTAAACCCTATGAAATTTTCCATCCTATTTATACTTGGAAGAGAAAAACCCTAGAAAACTTCTATGTAAAAAAACTCTTAGTACAAATCTTCCATAAGGGTAATTGCCTATATGAAAGTCCAAATATCCATGATATACAAAAATACTGCAAAGACCAATTGGACTTAATATGGGATGAAGTTAAGAGATTTGATAAACCTCATAGGTATATAGTAGACCTATCTCAAAAACTATGGGATATTAAGGATCAACTATTAAAAGAACATAAATAATTGAAAGACCGGTTTATGATCCGGTCTTTTATAACTTCTTGTATAATTCTTCCATTTCCTTTACTGTTTCCCCTTTTATTTCCTTGTTGCCATACCTTATATTTATATATATCTCTCTAATTCTTTCTATTACCAGCTTATCAAATCCAGTGGCTTTCTGGTTAACATCTAAGGAGGTATCTGCTTTTTGAATTTCACTTAGATCATTAACCTTATTTAAATATTTTCTATAATAATACCTTACCTGGTCTCTAGGGTCTCTAGGGAACCTTTCTCTAAAGAACCTCTTCTTCCTTTTCTTATTAGTCTTTATAAACTCCCTTTCCTCTATATAATCTAAGCTATTAAGGTCCTTTCTCTCCCCTATTTTCATCAATAGCTTATATACAAGATATATTATCACGATGATTACAATAAAGACTATTACCTTTACAAATATATCTACAAGGGTAAGAACATTTTCTTGACTTTTGATAATGGCTTCCCCAGCTTCTTCCATCGGGATTTCTTCTATAGTATTATTATCACTAAAAAATATATTGTTTTCTAAATCCATGTCTCCTGAAAAGTCCAATTTGCCAAATAACAAATACAAAGGGTAGTATAGGGCTCTAATTAGGCCATCTACTAAATTTACAAAGGATGTCCTTAGACCATCAAAAACTAATAAGATGAAGGCAATTGCCAAGGTCATCAGATATCTTATATTAGTTTTTCTAATCTTTCTAATATCCATCTTAGAATCTAAATGCCTTTGTAACCTGGTTAATACTATTGAAGAAACTAGGTAAAGAATTATAAATACCAGGCCATCATTTACAGACCCAGGTAAATCATGGAAGGGCTGCCTCATGACAATTAAAAATATTAATAAAAGGTAGGTCAGCTTTAGCTTATCTACATATTCGTAATGGTTTCCCTTCATCAAAGACTTTTTAATGTAAAGATAGGTTAGGACTCCCACCATAAGGAAGAAGAATATAGACCTATAAAACAGTATAGGAAGAAATATTAATAGGTAAAAGGCTTCAAATAATTTGGATTTTCTATAGTTTAAGGCATATATCAAGGATACTACAAATGTATATACAAAGATTAAAACCATATGACTAACTGGACCAATGGAAGTAAATATTAGGATTATGGAATAGAGAAAGGATATTAAGGATATAAGTTCAAGTATTATTAAATCAATCATAATAATTACCCCTATATTTAATAATATTGTTGTTTAAACTGGAAAGGTGTTCATCTTCCAAGGATATTAGGACTAGCCTGTTTACTGATTTGCTCAGATTATTTATGGGCCCTATATAAGTGTCCAAAATCCTAGGCGTAATGATTACAATAGTAGTAAAGTTTCCCCTTCTCTTTTCTATTTCCTTCAAAGTGTTTTCAAAGAAACCAGGTAGCCTATAAGTAATTCTACCTAAGCTTTCTAGAAAATTATTAAGGTGGTTTTGGCCTAGGCCAGGATGGTAAAAATGATTTTTCGTATTTGTAGGTATATTGATATGACCATTTGTTGCAAGTCCGTAGGGTATTTTTAGGCCTTCAAACTCTTCCATGATGCCCCTGGCAATAGATATAACCCTTTCTATCATTTCTTCTTCCACTGGTCTCCAGGTGGGCTTCATGGTCTCCACATTTAAGGCTATAATGACAGTATTGTCTGTAGTAAAGTCGAAGTTTTTTACCATTAACCTATTATATTTAACAGATGAAGGCCAATGAATAAACCTTTCAGGCTCATTGCCAGTATACTCCCTTATGCCAATGGTCATCAAGGGATCATCTATTATCCACCTTTTTACAGATGTATCTCCATTTAAGGCACCTAAGGGTACAATGCTTTTTTCCAGTTCAACCTTCTTAGGGAGTACTACTATTTCCTCTTCTAATTCCACATACATGCTTGTTGACTTAAATCCAGTAAAATCTCCTAGCTCTAAAATTGCCTCATTTATTGAAAAATGCCCCCTTCTTTCTGGAACTAATTTATAGGTCCTCCTAACCCTTTGGTAGGGCATTATGAAGGTGGTATATATGTTTTCCTTAAAATTAAAGCCCTTGGGAAATCTTTCCTTTATCTTTAAGAATGATATGGTCAAAAGCTTCCTATTTTCTACTATGGATGAAACCTCTATTTCTTCTCCTATTTCGCAGGTCTTCTTGTTTATTTCCATATAATAGTCTAAATCTATAAAGCCATAGTTTAGGGTGATTCTGTTAATCAAGTAAGTGAAAAGGATAAAGCCAATTAAGAACCAAAACATAGTCCCACCTACATTTTTTCCAAAGGAACTTCGACCAATTCTACTAGTTCCTTTATAAGTTCTATGGAGTCTTCTATATTACTTATACCAGAAGCAATTATCCTATGGTTAAGTACATAGGGTGCCATAAATTTAATATCTTCCGGTATTATATAATCCCTTCCATTAATAGCTGCATAGGCCTGACAAGCCTTAAATAGGGCTATGGACCCCCTTGGGCTTACTCCCAGTTGAATATTGTCCTTGTTCCTAGTTTCATTTACTATATTGACCAAATAATCCATTACATCTTCTTCAATAGTTACCTTAGATATATTAGATAAGACATAGTCTAGTTCTTCCTTATCTACTACTGGTTCTATATTGTCTAAGGGATTTTTTATATTTTTTCTAATTATTAACTTTTCCTCTTCCTTAGTGGGATAACCTAACTTAATTCTCATAAAAAACCTATCTAATTGGGCCTCCGGTAAAGGAAAGGTACCATAGGATTCAACAGGATTTTGTGTAGCTAACACCATAAAGGGCATATTTAGTTTTCTTGTAACTCCGTCTGCTGTAATCTGTTTCTCCTCCATGGCTTCTAAAAGGGCTGATTGGGTCCTAGGGGTAGCCCTGTTAATCTCATCTGTAAGTACTATATTGGAAAATAAGGGGCCCTCCCTAAATTGAAAATCTCCAGATTTTTGATTATAAAAATTAATTCCAGTAATGTCCGAAGGTAGTAGGTCTGGTGTAAATTGTATTCGGTTAAATGGTAGGTTTAAGGTCTTTGAAAAGGCCTTAATTAGCATGGTCTTTCCCATGCCTGGTATATCCTCTAGGAGTACATGACCACCAGAAAGAAAGGATATGGTAATTAACTCTATTTCCCTTTCCTTGCCTACAATTACTTTTGATACATTTTCTACTATTTTCTCTTTAAAATCAGTAAATCTTCTCATAGTTTCCCCCTTTTAAATTAATGTAATTAGATTATATATTATATAGAGAAGATAAAACAAGTGAAAATAAGTTTAAAGGATGCACCTAAGTGCATCCTATGAATTCAAACCTCTTTCAAAGGCCTTTATATTTACTTCATGTACTCTTTCTGGTAAGAATTTCTTTATTTTGCTTACCCAATCTATATTTTCTAAGCCTAAGGCTTTTACTATTAGGCCTAGCATCACTATATTTTGTGATCTTGGCTCTCCTAGTTCTTCTGCTATTGTTCTAGCATTTATAGAAATAATATTATCTATTTTAGCTTTTAATTCTTCCATTATTCCTTCAGGATATTTTTCAAGTCCTGCCAATACTGGCAATGGCCACATTTCCTCTTCATTTACTATTAAGCTGCCCTCTTTCTTTAACTGGGATATATATCTTACTGCTTCTAGTTTTTCAAAGGATACTAATACATCTGCCTCTCCTGTATTAATAGTTGGTGAGTATACCTTATCTCCAAATTTAATCTGAGTAGTTACACTACCACCTCTTTGGGCCATACCATGGATTTCTGACATTTTAACATCATAACCTTCTTCTAAAAGTCCTTCAGACAAGATTTTAGATACTAAAATAGTCCCTTGTCCTCCTACACCTACTAATAGTAATGATTTAGCCATTTACATCACCTCTTCCCCAAAAGATTCTATAGCATCAAATGGACATACTTGAAGACATACTGTACAACCATTACATTGAGCTGTATCAATGCTTACTACATTGTCCTTCATTGATATGGCTGGACAGCCTATTCTTAAGCAAGTTTTACATTTTTTACATTTTTCTTGATTTACTTGACAATATAGGCCTGCTCTTCTTCTTTGTACTTCCTTAATTAATGCACAAGGCTGTTTGGTGATGATTACAAATGGCTCTGTAGCCTCTAAGGCATCTTTTACTGCGTTAGTATTTTCATCCATTTTATATGGGTCTATTACTCTAATGTTTTCTTCTTTAACTCCTATAGCCTTTACTATAGTCTCTATATCTATTTGTGGTGATTCAATGCCTTTGATATTTTTTCCTGTACCTGGATTCTCTTGATGACCTGTCATGGCAGTTATTCTATTATCTAAAATAACGATAACCATATTACTTTGATTATATACTGCATTTACAAGCCCAGTCATACCTGAATGGAAGAAAGTAGAATCTCCCACAAATCCAAATACTTTTTTATTTCTATCTGCCATTTTATTTACTTTATCAAAGCCAATACCTGCAGTAATGCCTGCACCCATGCATATTACAGTATCTCCCATGCCAAGGGGTGGCATTGCACCTAAAGTATAGCATCCTATATCAGATGTAACTACTACTTTGTTTTTGTGTTTAGATAAAGCATAGAATATACCTCTATGAGGACATCCTGCACATAGAGCTGGAGGTCTTGAAGCAACATCTATATCTAGTTTATATGGACTTTCTATTTTTTCTCCTAATATTTTTTCTCTTATAATTTGAGGGTTTATTTCTCCACATACTGAGAATATTTCTTTTCCTATACATTCTATTCCCATGGCTTTTATAAATTGCTCCATATAAGGTTCATTTTCTTCTATAACATATAACTTGTCTACACCTTGGGCAAACTCTTTAATAAGTTTATCTGGTAAGGGCCAACTAAATCCTATTTTTAAGTAAGAAACTGTATCTCCAAATACTTCCTTTGCATGTAAGTAACTAGCACCAGATGTTATAATACCTATTTTTCTATCATTCCATTCTATCCTATTTAATGGGCTCTTATTTGAATATTCCCTGAGTCTTGGAATTCTTTCTGCTTCCATTTCTATATGTTTTACTTTAGAATTTGCTGGTACCATTATATATTTTTTAATATCCTTAACATATTCTTTTATGCCTACTTCTTCTCTTTCTCCTAATTCTACTACACCTTTACTATGGCAAACCCTTGTAGTTACTTTAAATAATACTGGTGTATCGTAAGTCTCAGAGATTTCAAAGGCGTGCTTTATAAAGTCTTTACATTCTTGGCTGTCTGATGGTTCTACCATGGCTACTTTAGCATGGGGTGCAAATAGTCTATTGTCCTGTTCATTTTGTGAGCTATGCATTCCAGGTTCATCAGCTGTAACTATTACCAAGCCACCATTTACTCCCTCATAGGCTATTGTAAATAATGGATCTGCAGCCACATTTAAACCTACATGCTTCATGGATACTAGGGACCTAGCTCCTGCTATAGATGCACCTGCTGCCACTTCTAAGGCTACCTTTTCATTTGTTGACCATTCTGAGTAGATTTCTTCATATTGTGAGATGTTTTCTAGGATTTCTGTACTTGGTGTACCTGGATAAGCAGCTGCCACTAGACATCCTGCTTCATAGGCACCTCTTGCAATAGCTTCATTACCTGTCAAAAGCTTTTTCATGGAATCCCTCCTACTTTTATGGTACTTCCATAATTATCAAAGACCTGCCCTATGTATACTTAGTTATTTTTAGCTAACTTTTTTTCTTCTTTATGGGCTTCAGCTTCCTTTAACTCCCAATGAAGAGCAAAATGTAAACCTACTCTTAAAGCAGCTATTCCAACTAAAACTATTAAACCCTCTATAGTTCTTGTCAAAACACTGTGCAGTATTTCTCCAGCAAGTAAAAAGCTTAAGCTTAGTGACATAGCTTTTGCTAACTCAATGGCTATTTTTTCATCACCAAAATTAAAATTATTTTTAATAAATAAATTCCTTTTATACCTGCTAAGGCGATGATAAAAACACCTACAGCCTCTAAAGCTCCAGCTATATAAGGTACTATAATCTCTAAAAAATGTTCAAATATCAACCTGATCTCCTCTTTCTCTTTCGTGTACTATTTAATAACAGGGGGGTCTTTGATAATTTTCCAATTATATTCTATCATATATATGAAGTTTTTTGTAACCATATTAACTTAATTGAATAAATAAAACTGCTACTAATAATCAAAAGTAGCAGTTTTCAATCATTAAAAATATAATTTAAATTTTATTAGCAATTTCATCTAAAGACCTATATACATCCTTTTCATTAATAGAGATAAATGGTATCTCAAGGTTAATTTCTTGTAAATATTTTTTTAATTCTTCAATAAATACCCCTGAGCCATTTACTTCTTTTAAACTATCTAAAATATTGTCTATTTGACAACTATCTACAATCTCTCCTCCAAAATTTCCGGAACAAGTGAAGTTAACTCCGCAGCTAGGACTACCATCTATTCCTACAACTCCTACTATTTCATATCCAAAGTCCACATAATTTCTAATTTGTTGAATTATAGGTTCAAGGATTCTCCTACACTCTTGTCTATAGAATAAGTTGTCAAATTGTTCTTTCACATGACCTCATCTTTTTATCCCATACATTATCATCTCAGGACAAGGAAGCTGAATAATGCCTATTCCTTTATTGGCAATTATATTTACATACTCCTTAAAAACTCCTTCATATTGGCTAAGACCCTCAACTTTTGAATTAGAATTTAATACACAATGGCAAACTAAGATTATCTTCTTTTTTCTTTTCAATAATATCCACCTCAGTTAATTTACTACAACCCTATACAATGTTCTTTTAACAGTTTTAAATATACCTTTTGACCAAGATCATAAATCTTGTAATCATCAAATAATACATCAACTTTTAAAGTAATATCATTAACATTGACCATATACCTTATAATACTTCCTTTAAAGGATATATCAACAATGCTGCCCAATAAGATATAGAAATCTTCTCCCTTTGAAAATTCCCCATGAGATATTTCAATAGTTTCTGGCCTTATGACAATTTTTGAATCCTTTTGTTCTTCACCTGTTAAATTCATAAAATCTTTACCTTCTAGGATATTGTGATTACCTATGAATTCAGCTGCAAAGATACCCTTGGGATGTCTATATATTTCAACAGGAGTTCCTGACTGTTCTATAACTCCATTTTTCATTACATGGATTATATCTGACATAATCATGGCTTCTTCCTGATCATGGGTAACAAATATGGAAGTCATATTTAATTCTTTGTGTATTTCCTTTATTCTAGACTGTAAAGACCTTCTAAGCTTTGCATCTATTGCATTAAAAGGCTTATCCAAGAGCAAGACTTTAGGCTTTGTAACAATGCTTCTAGCTAGGGCTATCCTTTGCTGTTCCCCTCCAGATAATTGGTATGGATATCTTTTCTCATATCCCTTTAGGTCTACTAATCTCAAGGCCTTCTGTACTTCTTCATTAATTACATCCTTATCAACCTTTTTCATTTTCAATCCAAAGGCTATATTGTTATATACATTCATATTTGGAAAAAGGCTATATTGCTGAAATATCATACCAATATTTCTTTCTTTTGGGCTTAAATAAGTAATATCTTCACCTTGGAGAAATATTTTTCCCCTAGTTATTTGCTCTAATCCTGCAAGACATCTTAGTAATGTACTTTTGCCACAACCTGAAGAACCTAATAAAGTAACAAAATCCCCTTTATTAATTGATAGATTAATACTCTTTAAAACATGATTGTCATCATAGTATTTCTCAATATTCTCAAAAACTATATAAGACATACAAACTCCTTATTTCCCTAAATTCTTTGTGGCATTATTTACATAGGTCATATCAATTACATTTTCGTACCCTATTGGTTCTTTAATCAGTCCTTGTTCTAAGCAAAATCCTTCAATGGCATTATATCCTTCTTCAGAAATATATCCGTCAGTTGATAATCCATCTTTTAATATACCTATAGTTTCTACTACATCTCTTCCTTCAAACATTGGACCAACTAGTTCTGCTACTTCTTCAACTGAATGCTCTTCTTGCCATTTCATAGCTTTTATAACTGCATTTACAAATTTTTGAATTGTTTCTGGATTCTTCTCTGCGAATTCTTTAGTTACTGTAACCATTTGTGATTCATAATACTTGGAACCATAAAGTTTTTCATGGACTTCAGGGTCACTAGTATTCAACAAAATATTTGCATTAATTCTCTTAAGCTCATTTATGTGGATTAAATCAAAGAAAGAGGCATCTATGCTTCCTTGTTCAAGAGCAGCTAAAGCAGCTCCATACTCCATATTTATCCACTGAACATCATTCTCTGAAAGTCCAGCTTCCTCTAGTATTGAAAGAACAAAAGAATATGGTGCAGAACCTGGCATACCAGCAAAAATAGCCTTGCCCTTTAATTGAGAAGCATCTGTAATTTCAGGTTTTGATGCAAAAAGATATTGTTTGCTCTTAACTGTTGAAATAATAATCTTTGATTCTAAGCCTTCTTCAAAAGCACGAAGTACTGGCTCAGTGGATAACATGCAAAATTGTGAATCTCCTGCATGCATACCTTGAAAAGCTATTGGACCATCTTTAAAAACAACAAATTCAGTTTCTAATCCTTCTTCTTCAAAGTATCCTAACATTTCAGCTACATAAACAGGAAGCCATAACTCGTCTCTCATTTCGGAGATAACAATTTTTGTAAGACCTTCATTTGAAGCTTCTTTTGATGTACATCCAGTTAAACTAACTAATACTAAAGAAATCATAATTACGATTAATATTGATTTTTTCAATTTTAATTCCTCCTAAAATAATTATTTTTAATCCTACATGTTCTTTTCATAATTAAATGATAATCTTGTAGTTGCTTTCCAACGCAATAAATAGGCTTCAGCTTTGTCAAGGATGAAATTCAGAATCAAGCCCACTATTAATAGGATAAATATACATGACATTACACGGGCTATTTTAAAATATGATGATGCATAGGCAATCATCCATCCAAAACCTGCTGAAGCACCCATAAATTCTCCTATAATAGCACCAATTAAAGAGGCACCTACACCATTACGAATTCCAGTCAATATCCATGGCATACTGGAAGGTAGTACTACATGGTACAAGGTTTGAACAGTATCTGCTCCTAATAGATTTGCTGATTCAATAAGCTTAGGTTCTATATTTTGAATCCCAGCATAGGTGGAAAAAAACACATTAAAAAAAACCATCAAGGCTGCTAAGAATATTTTTGATGTCAACCCTAGCCCAAACCATAGTATATATACTGGTGCTAATGTTAATTGAGGAATACCATGAATGGCAGTTATTATAGGTAAGAAAATTTTACCTAATGATTGGATTTGACCAAATAGTAATCCTACAACAATCCCAACAATTGTTCCATAAAATAATCCAATAAAGGCTTCTTTTAATGTTATAGATGTATGTTTTACTAAATCTCCACTTACTAGAAAATCCTTCAAATCTAAAATAATCTCGCTAGGATAGCTTGTAAACAAAGGATTATAAAGTTTTAATCTAGCTGTAACTTCCCAAGTTGCAAAAAACACAAAAATTAATAAAATCCTAACAACTAATATATAGTTCTTTTTTTCCTTTATAATATTCACCTCACTTTCTTGGAAATAAAGATGTTTATTGATATTATTTCTACAACAATAATAATAAGATAATATTTTCCTATATAAAAGCCTTATAGAAAAATATAATACCGAATTTTACCATATTATTTTTATCTATACTTAAAACAAGTAAAATCATTGTACTAATTAATATAGATATTTATCTGTTAATAACTGTCTAAATATGGCTTAAATATGTTGTTGACAGCAGTATGTCAAAGGCATATAATTTTTTATATAGATAATTATCTATGTAAGGAGATGATTAAGTGAACAAGTATTATGAGGAAAACTCAAAAATAATTAAGGCATTATCTGATCCAAATAGACTTAAAATAATGGATATATTGTCTTGTGGTTAAATGTGTGCTTGTGATATATTGGAGCATTTTGATTTTACTCAGCCTACATTATCCCATCATATGAAGGTTTTAATGGAAAATAATCTTGTAAATGTTAGAAAGGATGGTCAGTGGAATTATTACTCATTGAATTTAATGGAATGCAATAAAATTGTTTTATTTTTTATGCAACTTATTACAGATACTGAAGACTGTATATGTAAAGATAAGGAAAAATGTAATTGTAATTAATAAGGAGTGTGGAAAACATGAAGAAAATGGTAATCTTTGATCCAGCCATGTGCTGTCCAACAGGGGTTTGCGGACCATCTGTTGATAAGGAACTTTTAAGAGTTGCCACAGTTATTAATAGGTTAGAGAAGAAGGGTATAGTCGTGGAAAGACATAATCTAACCAATAATCCTCAAATATTTGTAGATAACAAATTGGTTAATAAGGTGTTAAATGATAAAGGCGTAGATATTCTACCAATTACAATGGTAGATGGAGAAATAGTAAAAACAAGAGAATATCCTACAAATGAAGATTTTGTAAAGTTGTTGGAGATACCAAAGGAATATTTAATGTCTGAAATAGCAATTAGAAAAGCTAGAAAGCATAGTAACTATTCCAATGACAAGGAAAATTAAGGAGTGATATATTGTTTAAAAACTTTGATTTAAAAGATATTGATTTTACCAAATATATATTTTTCACAGGAAAAGGTGGAGTTGGAAAAACATCAACAGCTTGTGCCCTTGCAGTAGCTTTAGCTGATAGTGGCAAAAAAATCATGCTAATAAGTACTGATCCAGCTTCAAATCTACAGGATGTATTCAATACAGAACTTAATAATAAAGGAGTTACTATAAAAGAAGTACCAAATTTAATAGTTGCAAATTTTGACCCAGAAGAAGCAGCTGCCGAATACAGAGAAAGCGTAATAGGTCCATACAGGGGTAAACTTCCAGAGATAGTAATAGAAAATATGGAAGAACAACTTTCAGGCTCATGTACTGTAGAAATTGCAGCTTTTAATGAGTTTTCAGGATTTATTACAGATAAAAAGGTAGCTGAAGCATATGATCATATAATTTTTGATACTGCACCAACAGGTCATAC
>JAAYQJ010000069.1 GCA_012519355.1 Tissierellia bacterium
ATTTACCATCTTTTACTGTATATCCATAGGGAGGATTTGAACCCTTATAAAGTCCATTTTTTGCTCTTGTTGTTAATGTGGCTTTTACTCTATCTGATGTCCTTTGTGCTTCTTGCTCATATACCCACGCATAAAGTCCAAACATTTGAGTTTCTCCCTTTAATGTATTAATTGCTCCATCCATGGTTATTAAATGTATACTGTTATTCTCTAATAACTCTTTTAACCTCATTGATAGTCCTTGATTCCTCGCAAGCCTACTTGATTCTTTTGCTAATATAATGTCAAATACACCTTTTTGAGCGTCCTCCAACATCTTCTTAAATCCATCTCTATTTTCAACTGTACCAGTTTTTACATCTACATAAAAGTCATAAACTTCCCATCCTTTTTCTTTTATGTAATGCTCAAAATACTGCTTCTGATAAACCAGAGAGTCTTTCTGCTCTGGTTTATCAGTTGAAACTCTTACATAAACCGCTGCTCTCATTAAGCCACCTCCTTAGAAGAAGGAGCTTCTTGTAATGAAAGTTCTTGGGCAATTACTGTATCAATTATAGCACGATGATATGCTGCTATAATATCTTCAGCTTTGTAATTGCTATCATCTGTGAAGAATCTCTCCACCTTTTGAATTGTTTTAATTTTTTGGTTCATAATAAATACCCCCATATTAAATTTTTTGAATTCATATAATATGGAGGTAACTGTCGTGATTTTTGTCCGTTTTGTGTCATTTATGTCTCAACCATCATTAACTGTGTAAACTTTTTTTATTTATGTGTTAAAACAACTAATTATTTGCCTTATATTACTTATGTGCTGTTAGTAGATATCACATATGCAACTACAGATTTTCATTTCTATGCAATTTATCTATCCAAATATCTATCAAACTTGATATCTCCAATAGATTATCAGGAATTACATTTTTATTTAATGAATGAACATCAACTATTGAACTTCCTTTAACTTCTATGTAATTTTTGAAATTAATATATTCTACTGTATTTCGTGTTATGTTCTGAATACCTGCAATATAAATAATATTAACTTCATCAGCTTCTACATCTTCAATTAACTTCTTTAGTCCAGGTCTATACCCACTATCTATCTGTATATCAATATATACATCCAATTCTTTTGCATCAGCTATTACTTGTTTGCATAGTTCATATCTCTCACTTATAGATTCCATTGTTTTTCCATATACATAAATTACATTTCTTTTCATAATATAAATATCTCCCCTTTTTAGATTTTACTAATTTTATCTTTATTTTTTAAAATACCCCTAAACCCTTACAGTTCAAGGCTTTTAGAACATCTTTAAAATCAACTTTACTAATTTCATTAAATCCTTATTAAATCTGCATAATCCTATAATTCAATCTAATATTTTTTAACCTAATTGCTAATTAAGAATCACCTATGCCTATATTTACTAATTCAATTATTTTAATTCTTAACTAAATAAATTTATTCTCCGCTATCCTTGTTTCTCTTCTTTAATTCTCTATATAAAGTAGATGAACTAATTCCGCTTATCTTTAATATATCTTTAACTGCGAATTTTCTTGTGTCATAAAGTTTTAAAGCAGTCTCAATCTTATCTTTACTTTTTTTTCTTCCCATCTTCTTCTCTTTTTTAGCCCTTTGAATACCCATTAATCTCTTTTGCTCTTGCCAATAAATTTGCATGCTTGAAAAATCTAAGAAAGCTTGATAATAGGATTTATATGTATAGTAGTTTTCCTTTAAAGAAATTAAATCAATATTATCTTCATATAATCTCTTCAACGCATTAGCCACATCTTCAATATTATTACTCAAATCTGCTATACTTCTTACAATTAAGGTGTCACCTCTATCCAAAACCTCAATAAGTTTCATTAATTCAGTTCTTCTCGCGTCATCTATTGCATCAATATATAGATTATCTTCCTCGATTTTATTTGCATTTAGAAATTCTATCAGGATACTATTATCTATATAAAGATATTGACTTGTGTTCTCTAACATATAAGCATATATCATCAATATCTCCTCCTTCTTATTACTTCTTTTAAATCTCATTTGTCTCTATAATATGAATAATGTCTCATAATTTTTATTCCTATGATTCATCTATTTGAACTGCTATAATGAACCGCATACCTCCTTTAATTTCTAATCTTCTCCATGATGAATTATTAAGTATATCTACTCTTATATAAATTTAGTTAATTGTTTTATAAAATGTGTCCATGTATTTTACAATTTCCAAATAATCAAATTAACAAGAATCTTACAATATGCATTTTTACAATTTTCATATTCGTTTCTATATTGCAATATTTTTTATATTGCAATATATTTTTTATCAAAATCATTACTTATCTGCTATAAAATTTTAATGATTAGCAATTGAAATGTTTATTGAAAATCTCTTAAAACTTTGAATTAAGCATAACTCTTTTATTTCAAAATAATGCTTATACCCCAATATCAGAAATTCTGGGAATCTATAGTTATAAATTTTACTCTAATACAAATTAGAGTAATTGTCCTATTGTAATTTATTAATTTTCCTACGTTTTGCCCTTACTAAAGTACTTTTAGATATACCAGTTAGCTCTTCTACCTGTTTGTATGTATGATGCTCCAACAGATTCATTGCATGTTCTATTTGTGTTTTGCTGAATTTATGTGGTCTTCCTTCTCTATAATTCTTAGATTGTTTGGCAATCATCTTCCCCTCTTGTGTCCTTTCTATTATCATGTCCCTTTCAAACTCTGCAAAAGAAAAGAAAATGTTCCTTGTTAATTTGCTTGTTGATGTATTATCCATTATCCCAATATTAAGAATATGTACCCTTATACCAGAATCTATCAATTTATTTACTAATTCACTACCTTGACTTAATGACCTTGCAATTCTGTCAAGCTTAGTAACCATCAGAGTATCTCCCTCTTGTAAATCTGACAACAGTCTTTGTAATTCAGGCCTTTCTAAATTCTTACCTGTTACACTATCAGAATAAATTACTTCAGCTCCATGTTCTCTCAATATTTTTTCTTGACTTTCCAAAGAATTACCGTCTCTTGCTTGACCCTTAGTACTCACACGTGCATATCCTCGTATCATTAAAATCATCCTCCATTTATGAATATAAGTTATGACTATTGATTTTTGTGTTATTTACAATAAAGAAATAATATAATCTAAACTTAAAAGTTTTGACTATCATTCTTACTCATTATAATAATTCCGTCTTCGTGCTCCTACCTTCTTTAATAGTCTATAAAACTGTGCTCGCTGAATCCCTAACATCCTACAGGCTTCTGATTCCGTAATATTTTTATTCATATATCTACATATTACCTTTAGAAATCCTTTTGGATAGATTGATGCTCTAAATTTATCAACATTCAATAGACTTGTAATGCTTTTGAAAACATATGCCATTGCTGGAACATCTTCGACATCTTCAGTAGTAAAATTACCATCCATTGTTCTTATAACTACCCCCTTTTCTAATGCCAAATTTATTGTTTCCATAAATTCCAATGCATTTGAAAAGGCATTTATGATACTCTCAATCTCTATTTCTTGCCCGCGTCTACAAACACTTATAACATCTGCTAATGTCCTTATGTTTCTTTCACCTTTAAGTACAGCTATAACTCTTATATCCCAAGTCTCATTACATTTATGCATATATTCTGTAAAATCATTCACAACGATATATCTTATTACCCCATCTATATCCTCTAAGTCATATTCATTTTTCATTTGTTCAATATCTTGTAAATCTTTCATTCTTTAAACCTCCTCAAAATTTCCTTATACCCTTATTAGCTTATTAAAGTTCATTTATGCATCCCTACTACTTATGTATCAAAAGTTAGTTTTTGAACGATACATTGTAACATAAAAATAAGGTGCCTTGATTTCAAGACACCTTACTAAACTGCTCTTTTTAAAACAGCATAATATACAATTATTAAGTCAATTATTTATCCACCAACCACCGCCACCATCCAAATATTCAACAGAATAATTGAGGCGCGAAACTTGTAATCAATATTTCAACTATTATTATAATAACAATTAACTTATTAGCTGTCATTATCAATAGTCATAATGTAATATAAATGTAACAATATTTTATAACTGAATTAATCCAATAGTTCCGGTTACACCGGAACTATTGGATCAGATTGTTATATGATTTTACATAACCTATTTCTTTATATTTCATAAAATTCTAAGTAATCTATATAATTTAGTTGTCTTAATCTAACATACATTGCTTTTTCAGATACAGAATATTTAGTGGCTAAAAACCGTATTTGTTCAGATACATAATTAGTATCCTCATTATTTTTAAGTCCATTTACTTTACAGTATTGTTTTAAAGGTAAATAAGGCATTAATATTGCACCTGCTAAAAAATTTGCCTGCCACTCACAGGAAGTCTCGACTTTTTCAATCAGTTCCATATTTATATTTCTTTCATGACAAGTTAAATAAGGCAATCTCTTCTTTTCTTTGGCAAGCTTTCTAATTATTTTGCTGTGCAATACCCAATGTGCATATTCATGAGCTAAAGTAAATCGATAACGGTTTATTAAAACTGGGTCTAATAACAATTCGTCTATAAATATGGTTTCTTCTTTACAAAAAAATGTATATATTTTTTTATTTTCTGAATCCCACAAATCAACATCCGTCTGACCACAGACTAACATACCATGAATAC
>JAAYQJ010000008.1 GCA_012519355.1 Tissierellia bacterium
AATACATTTGATAAATATTTATATAAAATATCGTTTTTATTCGTTAATGATAAATGATATACGAATGGAACGATATTTTATTTTCTATCTATTGTATTGACTATAGAGTTATTAAAAACTATATATTATAAAAGTATATTTGAAGACAATAACAATTGATTAAATTTAATTTTTGCGTTCACCATTTATAATAAGAGTCAATTAAAGATGATTATTATTTTAAGTGAAAAACAACTGTGAATAAACTTAAAACATTTTTTTGAAAATATGTTAGATATATACTTTTTATGTAAATAGTATATAATAAATCTAGAGAATACTTGAAAAAAACAGGAGATTGGAAGTTGAAAGTTATGATAAAGGAGCATATTTTAGAACTAATAGGTTCTGGAGAAAATTTAAATATTGAATTTAAAGAGAGCAGAAGCAGATTGAATAAGGATGTTTTTGACTCAGTATGCGCTTTCTTAAATCGTAATGGAGGTCATTTGCTTTTAGGAGTTAAAGATGATGGAACTATTGTTGGGGTTGATAAAGAATCAGTTGATAGAATAAAGAGAGATACTTATGCGATTTGTAAGCAAACATTTAAATGATAAGTTTTATCTTGAAGGAGATCAAAGAATTAGCTTGAGGGATAAAATATTTAGAGAAGCTATTTCCAATTTATTAATACACAGAGAATTTGCAAGTCCCTTTCCTGCTAAACTGATTATAGAAAATGATAGAGTATACATTGAAAATAGCAATAAACCTTATAGGAATGGAATAATTAATCCAGAAAACTTTTCGCCATTTCCCAAAAATCCCTCGATAGCAAAATTTTTCAAAGAGATAGGATGGGTCGAGGAGCTTGGTTCAGGCGTTAGGAACATTTTAAAATATAATCGAATCTATTCTGGGGCGGACCCAGTATTTATAGAAGAAGATATTTTTAAGACAATAATTCCTCTTGTTTCTGAAGCTGAAGGGCAAGCTACCACGCAAGCTACCACGCAAGCTACCACGCAAGTTGATGAAAAAATCCAGAAATTACTTAAATTTTGTAGTATACCTAGATCTAGAAATGAAATGCAAGAGTTTATGAATTTAAAAAATCGTGAATACTTTAGAAAAAAAATTTTGACTCCCCTAATAAAAGAAGGTCTTTTGAAATTAACAATACCGGATAAGCCTACAAGCCCGAAACAAAAATATTATTCTGGGGAATAGAATAACAGATGAAATACCGGAAGTAAATAGGGTAGTATTTGATATAACAAGCAAACCCCCGCAACCTACGGCATGGAGTGATAAATAAAGTCCTGAACCTTTAGAAGTAAAGGTTCAGGACTTTTATACTACATATGACACATTAAAATGCAAAAATATTGTATAATACAACTAACCATATCCCTAGTGGGTAAAAATAAATTAAGGAATAATAATCACTTTTAATAATGTAAATTAATCAGGGGTGGTATTTTGAATAAAGACATATTTGAATCGAAAAAGAAGTTTTTTCAAGCAGGTCATACCCTTTCCTACGATTTTAGGATATTACAACTTAAAAAGTTGAAGGAATCCATTGTAAAGTATGAAGCTGATATAATAAATGCCTTAAGAGATGATTTGAATAAAACAGAGTTTGAAGCATTTACTTCTGAAGTAGGTATAGTTTATAGTGAGTTAAATCTAGCCATAAAAAACTTAAAAAAATGGATGAAGGGGAAGAGGGTTAGGACACCTATTTTCCTGCAACCAGGAAAGAGTTATATATTACCCAGCCCAAAGGGGCTTGTCCTAATAATTAGTCCTTGGAATTATCCCTTTAGCCTAGCTATATTGCCTTTAATTGGAGCCATAGCAGCTGGTAATTCCATAATACTAAAGCCTTCTACAAAATCCAAATATACATCCAAAGTAATCTCAAAAATAATTAAAGAGACATTTAGCGATTATTACATAAGTTGCCTGGATGGCGGATCTAAAGAAGTAGACAAACTCCTTGAATCCTATAGGTTTGACCATATCTTCTTTACTGGTAGTGTAAAAATAGGTAAAGAAATTATGGAGAAGGCATCAAGGACATTGACTCCAGTGACCTTGGAATTAGGGGGCAAGTCTCCTTGTATAGTATGGAAGGATGCTAATTTAGACCATGCTGCTAAAACCATAACCTGGGCCAAGTACTATAATGGTGGACAGACCTGTATAGGACCAGATTATTTATTGATACATCAGGATATAAAAGAAGAGTTTATAGACAAGATGAAAGAATACATGAAAAAGTTTTATGGGGAAAATAGGGATAAGAATATATCTAGGATTATAGATGAAAATAGGTTCTATAGGATTTTAGAACTTATGGAGAGTGGAGAGTTTATAATAGGTGGGGAAGCAGACAAGGAGAAACTCTTCATTTATCCTACGGTTTTAGACAAGGTCTCCTTAGAAGATGAAATAATGAAGGAAGAAATCTTTGGTCCTATTTTACCTATCCTCACCATTGAGAAGTTTGAAGATATAAAAGAGTTAATAGAGAAAAATCCCTATCCCCTAAGTTTATATGTATTTACAGAGGATAAGTATTTAGAAAACCATATAGTGGAAAACATAAGCTTTGGTGGAGGATGTATAAATGATGCCATAAGTCACTTTGTCAATAAAAACCTACCCTTTGGGGGATATGGTTATAGTGGCATGGGAAGCTATCATGGAAAATATAGTTTCGATGAGTTTACTCATTACAAAAGTATATTTAAGGCTAATAGTAGATTTGGTTTGAACCTGAAGTTTCCACCCTATAATAATGAAAAACTAAAGATGGCTAAAAGATTTTTAAAGTAGTTAATAAGCTATTTACTAAACAAAAAGTGATAATAATTTTTTTGTTAAGTTTCCACAAACTTTTCTTATTGAAACTTTGATATAATACAGTGGAAAAGGGTATAATTTAATACATGAGCAGGCTTTTTATGATATAGTATATAGGAGATTCTAATAAGTTATGGAGGTGGTTAATTGATATTATTAAATGAACGACGAGAAATAGTAGAATATGGTAAAAAGTTGGTTACATCAAAACTTACCAAAGGAACTGGAGGGAATCTAAGTATTTATAATAGAAAAGAAGGTCTAATGGCCATATCTCCTTCAGGTATAGATTATTTTGAAATAAGACCAGAGGATGTGGTGGTCTTAGACTTAGATGGCAATATTGTAGATGGAGATAAAAAACCTTCATCTGAATTGGACATGCATAGAATCTTCTATAAAAATAGGGAGGACATAGATGCCATAATCCATACCCACACTATTTATGCCACAACCTTATCCTGTTTAAATATTACATTGCCACCTGTACACTACATGGTAGCCTTAGCAGGTTTAGATGTTAAATGTGCAAAGTATGCCACCTTTGGCACTGAAGAGTTGGCAAGGAAAGCCTTTGAGGCTATGAAGGATAGGTATGCAGTTCTTTTGGCTAATCATGGACTATTAGCAGGGGCTAAGGATTTGGCCAATGCTTTTAATATAACAGAAGAAATTGAGTATTGTGCTGAACTCTATATAAAGGCAAAGTCCGTTGGTGAACCAGTAATATTGCCTGAGGAAGAGATGAAACTTATGCTTGAAAAATTTAAAACTTATGGGCAGGTGAAGAAATAATGAAAGAAATAAAGACCATAGAATTTAAAGATGATGTTTTGTATTTAATAGACCAAAGAAAACTACCAATTGCTTATGAAATATTTCAGTGCAAAGACTATAGGGATGTAGATTTTGCAATAAAGGATATGGTAGTAAGAGGTGCACCAGCCATAGGCGCCACAGCTGCCTACGGTGTAGTTTTAGCAGCCAAAGAGTTCTTAAATGAAGCAAAAGAAGTTTTCTTTTCAAAGATGGATGAAGCCTTAGATGTATTAAATAACTCAAGGCCAACAGCAGTAAACCTAATGTGGGCCATAGGAAAGATGAGAAGGCTTATAGAAGAAAATAAAGGATTATCCCTAGAAGAAATCTATGAAAAGATTAGGGAAGAAGCAGGTAGGATTTATCAGGAGGATATTGAAACTAATAAGGCCATGGCCAAGCATGGTAATGAAATAATTAAGGAAGGGGCAAGGATCTTAACCCATTGCAATACTGGTGCTTTAGCTACAGTAGGCTATGGTACAGCCCTTGGAGTAGTAAGGGAGGCCCATTATACAGGTAAGAATATCTTTGTATATGCTGATGAAACTAGACCTAGACTCCAGGGTGGTAGGCTAACTGCTTGGGAGTTGGTACAAGAAGGCATACCATCAAAGCTAATAGCTGATAATGTGGCAGCTACACTAATTAGAGATGGAAAGATTGATGTAATCTTAGTAGGGGCAGATAGGATAGCCTCCAATGGAGATACTGCCAATAAGATAGGTACTTTTATGCTATCTGTAGTAGCTAAGGCTTATAATGTTCCCTTCTATATAGTTGCACCAACATCAACTATAGATTTTAAAATAGAATCTGGAGCAGAAATTGAAATAGAGGAAAGGGATTCATCAGAAGTAACCCATATAGAGGGAATAAGGATTGCTCCTGAAGGCATAGAAGTTTATAACCCTGCCTTTGACGTAACACCATGGGAAAACATTACTGGAATAATTACAGAAAAGGGGATTGTAAGAGCTCCTTATAGGGAAAACATAATGAAACTTAAATCAGATAATTAGGGGGGAATTTGATGAAGGCCATAATTGGAGGTACTGGGGTTTATGGTACAAGTCATAATAGTAGGGTAGAAAAGATTAAGACAAAATATGGAGAAGTGGAAGTAGATGTAATTAATATAGATGGAGAAGAAATAGTATTCCTAGCAAGGCATGGGAAAAAACATTCTGTTCCACCTCATCTAATAAATTATAGGGCCAATATGATGGCATTAAAGGAATTTGGGGTAAATTATATCTATGCAACAGCAGCAGTAGGTTCTTGTAATGAATCCTATGCCCCTGGAGATATTGTAGTGATTAAGGATTTTATTGACTTTACAAAATCAAGGCCAGTTACTTTTTATGATGGTGGAGAGAATGGAGTAAAACATGTGGATATGGGTGACCCCTATTGCAAAAATATGAGGGAGAAATTTTATCTTTATTCTAAAGAGTTAGGCTTAGATATTAAAGGAGATGCTGTATATATTTGCACAGAGGGGCCAAGGTTTGAAACTGCCAGTGAGATAAAGATGTATAAAAACTTTGGAGATGTAGTTGGGATGACTTCAGTTCCAGAAGTAGTTTTGGCTAAGGAACTTGGCCTATGCTATTCATCCATTGGCATAATAACTAATTGGTGTACAGGCATTGGTGGAGAAATCGCCCTACATGATATACAGGGCTCAGTTGATAAGAATAGGGAAAGAATAACAGAAGTTTTCATTAAAGTTTTTAAAGAAGGTTTGGATCAGGAGAATTGTTACTGTAATAATTCAATTATTGAACTTTAGGATTTTACAACTAGTGCAGGCATATTTCAAATATGGTAAAGTGAGGATTTAATATGAAAGCTTTATATTACGATAATGGACTTAAATATATGGAAGATTATCCAAAACCATCTCCTGGACCTGGAGAATCCCTAGTTCAGATTATTATCAGTGCAATATGCAATACAGACAAGGAAATATTAAAAGGCTACAGGCCTGATTTTAAGGGTATCCTGGGCCATGAATTTGTGGGAAAGGTTGTGGAAACAGATAAAGCTTCTTTACTTGGAAAACGTGTTGTTGGTGAGATTAACGAGAACTGTGGCCACTGCCTATACTGTAAAACTGGAAGGCCAAGCCATTGTGAAAATAGGAGGGTAATAGGGATTTCTGGGAAAGATGGTACTTTTTCAGATTTTATAACCATTAAAAATGAATTCTTGCACATAGTACCGGAGGAAGTTTCATCAGAAGTTGCAATATTTACAGAGCCACTTGCAGCTGCATTGGAAATCCTAGAACAGGTCCATATTAAGCCTTCTACAAAAGTTGCTATCATTGGAGATGGGCGACTGGCCTATATGATTGGGGAAGTAGTAGCCTTGACAGGAGCAGATCTTACTATAATCGGTAAACATGATGAGAAATTAAAGCTATTTAAAGCCTTTGCTAAGGTGACTTCAAACAATGAAGATACATATGAAATCGTAATCGATGCTTCTGGTTCTCCATCTGGACTATTGACTGCCCAAAAAATAGTTAGGAAAAAGGGTACCATCGTTATTAAAACCACCTATGCAGGGAAAATAGAAATAGACATGAGTGACTTCGTAGTAAATGAAGTTACTATTAAGGGGAGTAGGTGTGGTCCCTTTGAGCCAGCCTTACAATTATTAAAGTTAGGTCTCATACACTTTCCACCTATTGATTTGTATGAGTTGAAGGACTATGAAAAGGCCTTTCAATCAAAGGGATTTAAGGTAGGCTTTAGGTTTTAAACTAAATATATATCAATAAAAAGAGGGGGAATATTTATGAAAAGCAAAAAGAGTATTTTATCTATTCTATTAGTATTAACACTAGTAGTATCAATAACCTTAAGTGGTTGTTCTAAGCAAGCAGATGCACCAGCAGGCGATGGATTAAAGATTGCAATCGTCACAAGTCCTTCTGGCGTTGATGATGGTTCCTTTAATGAAGATAATTACAATGGTATATTAAAATTCATCGAATCAAATCCTGGTGCTACAGTACAGGCGGTTAAAGAACCTACTGGTGACCCTGCTGCAGCAGTTCAAGCTGTATCTGACATAGTAGCAGACTATGATGTTATTATTACACCTGGTTTCCAATTTGCAGGAATTTCATCCATAGCTGTGGAAAACCCAACTAAGAAATTTGTTCTAATTGACTCATTTCCAGAAGCACAAGATGGGCAGGAAGAGTTTGACAATATCTATGCCATGACCTTTGCTGAAGAGGAAAGTGGATTCTTAGCAGGTATGGCTGCAGCTTTAGAGACTAAGACTAATAAGGTTGCAGTTGTAAATGGTATTGCATTCCCATCTAATGTAAACTATCAATATGGCTTTGAATCAGGAGTAAACTACGTAAATGCTAAGTACAATAAAAATGTTGAAGTTGTAGAACTTCCTTCATATGCAGGTACAGACGTTACAGGAGCCAATGTTGGTGGTAACTATGCTGGCTCATTTGCAGATGAAGCTACTGGTAAGGTAATAGGTAATGCCTTAATAGCAGAAGGTTGCGATATCATTTTCGTAGCTGCTGGTGGAACTGGTAATGGAGTATTTACTGCTGCCAAGGAAGCTGCAGGAGATGTAAAGGTAATAGGCTGTGATGTTGACCAATTTGATGATGGTGTAGATGGAAGTAGAAATATTATACTTACTTCTGTACTAAAGGTTATGAGCATCAACGTGGAAAGAGCTTTAAATGCTGTTAAAGACGATACTTTTGAAGGTGGCAATGTTTTATTAAGGGCTGATACTGATTCGACAGGTTACGTAAGCAAAGAAGGACGCCATCAATTATCAGCAGATACTATAGGAAAGATGGATGAAGCCTATGGCCTATTAAAGAATGGGGAAATTGTTCCAGCTGCTAACTTTAATGGTCATACACCTGAATCCTTCCCTGGCTTGCCGTAAAAGTGATAAATCCACTATAAGCTGATTATTAAATAAAAAATTTATCACTTTCTATGGTTATAGAAAGTGATAAATTTTTTTCATCACTAAGACAATAATTAGATCTACTTCTTTATTAGAAAATACAGCAAGGAGAGTTATTATGTATGAGTACATTGTAGAGATGAAGAATATAACTAAAAGATTTCCTGGTATAGTTGCCAATGATGATATTACCATCCAAATTAAAAAGGGTGAAATATATGCTATTCTAGGGGAGAATGGTGCAGGTAAGTCAACCTTGATGAGTATACTCTTTGGTATGTATGAACCTGATGAAGGTGAGATATGGATAAGGGGAGAAAAGGTGAAGATCCAATCTCCTAACCATGCAGCTAAATTGAATATTGGAATGGTTCATCAACATTTTAAGCTAGTACATAATTATACAGTGGCAGAAAATATTATCCTTGGAATAGAGCCCATAAAGAAATTAGCTGGCTTTATACCCTATGTGGATATAAAAGGGGCCAATAAGAACATTGCTGACCTGTCAAAAAAATATGGCTTACAAGTTGACCCTAGCCAAAAGATAGAGGACATGAATGTATCCCTTCAACAAAGGGTGGAAATCTTGAAAATGCTATATAGGGAAGCTGAAATCCTTATATTTGATGAACCTACTGCCCTATTAACTCCTCAGGAAATAGACTATCTGTTAAATATCATTCAAGAACTAAGAAAAGCTGGCAAAACTATTATCCTTATTACCCACAAGCTAGAAGAGATTAAGAGGGTAGCAGATAGGTGTGCTATATTACGGAAAGGTCAATTAATAGATGTCTTAGATGTTAAAGAGACATCTACTAAAACCATGGCAAACCTAATGGTAGGTAGGGAGGTCTCCCTAGAAATTGAGAAAAAGCCTCCTAAATTTAGGGACCTAGTATTAGAGGTAGATAATCTTACGGTGAAAAACCAGGATAATTTTGATGTAGTTAAAAATGTTTCCTTTAAAATACATGGGGGCGAGGTCTTTGCAATTGCTGGAGTTTCTGGCAACGGACAGGTTGAAATTGCAGATGCTATTGCAGGGCTTACTGAAATATCAAATGGTTCTATTAAGTTAAATGGAGTGGATATTAGTAATTTTAGCATTAGGGAAAGAACCATTGAGGGAATCTCTTATATACCAGAGGACAGGCAGGCCTATGGCTTAATACTGGATTTTTCCCTGGCAGAAAACCTTGCCCTAAAGGATTATTATAAGGACCCATTCTGTGAAAAAGGCTTTTTAAACAAGGATGTAATCGATGAATATGGTAATAAGCTCATTGAAAAATACGATATCCGTAGTAGCTTAGGCATTCATACTCAGGTTCGTCAGATGAGTGGTGGTAATCAACAAAAGGCTATAGTTGCTAGGGAAATTGAATTGGATTCCCCCCTAATGATATTTGTTCAGCCAACTAGGGGACTAGATATCGGGGCTATTGAAAATATACAGAAGATGATTATAGAGGAGAGGGACAAGGGTAAGGCAATTCTACTGGTTTCTTTGGAATTAGATGAAGTCATGAGTGTGGCTGATACCATAGGTATTATCTACAATGGGGAGATACAAAAAATTGCACCTGCTGATACATTGACAACTAAAGAAGTAGGTGAGTATATGATGGGGGTTACAGCATGAGTAAGAACAAAGATGAAAAGAGGAAAAATAATATTTTCACTAGAATTATTATGAAATTATTAGGCAATGAAAAGTGGCAGCATTTAACCATACCAATTTTCTTGATCTTTCTAAGTTTTGTAGCTGCCTCTATCATAATTATAGCCCTTGGTAAAAATCCCTTAGGTGCTTTTTATAATCTCTTACAGGGAGCTGGAATTCTACCTAAGCCCTCCTATGCTGGATATAAGAGTATGTTAACTGACTTTCTATCCTTACTAAACTTTATGACACCTATGATTTTTGCATCCTTAGCTGTTGCCATTGCCTTAAAGGGGGGCTTGTTCAACATAGGTGTATCTGGCCAGATGTTGTTAGCTGGTTTCTTGGCTACCATAACAATTGGCTATAGCGGATTAAATTGGATTTTGGCAAAGCCCTTGGTACTCATCATTGGTCTTATAGCAGGTGGATTACTTGGGGGAATTATAGGACTTTTAAAATATAAGTTTAATATAAACGAAGTTGTATCTTCTATTATGTTTAACTATATTATCCAATACGTCTTAAGCTTTTTTATACATTCCTACTATATAGACCCGGTTTCTAGACAATCTAAATATATCAATGATGCAGCTAGGTTAACCTTAGTCAATGTAGAATTAATTGGACTAAAGATGGATATTTCAATTGGCTTTGTAATAGCTATTATCCTAGCCATACTATTAAAAGTATTTTTAGATAAATCCCGTCTTGGCTTTGAAATAAAAGCTGTAGGTGCCAACCCAAAGGGAGCAAAATATGCTGGAATCAACGTAGGTAAGACCATGATATTAACCATGGTATTGTCTGGAGTTTTTGCTGGTCTAGCAGGAGTTACATATTTTCTAGGATATTTTGCCTCAATACAACCAAAGGTTTTACCTAGTGTGGGATTTGATGGAATTGCAGTTGCACTTTTAGGAAATACAAACCCATATGGGATAATAGGAGCTTCTTTTATCATATCTATAATTGACAGGGGCAGTACCTATATGAGTTCAATTGCAGGAGTAAGGAAGGAGATAGCTTCAGTTATTACGGGTATGATCCTTCTATTTAGTGCATGTAGTGCCTATATTCAACATAAAATCAGGGCCAATAAGGACAGATTAGGATACATGGCAGGAAAGGAGGCAGAGGAATAATGGACACCTTAATAATAGATGGATTATCTTTTGCATTGCCACTTTTTATTATGGCAATTGGTGGGATTTATAGTGAAAGGTCTGGGATTACCAACCTAGCCATTGAAGGTTTACAAGGCTTTGGTGCCTTTTTTGGAGCCCTATGGGCAGTTATCTTTTCTCATTTTCTTGATATACCTATACAGAAATTATTCTACTTCGCTCTGCTTTTAGCCATGGTAGGTGGAATGTTATTTTCTATACTACATGCCCTCTTATGTATTAAATTTAAGGCCAACCAGGTAATTAGTGGTGTAGTTATTAATATACTTTCCATGGCCTTAACAGTATTTTTAACTACCCAAATAAATAGTATAGTATTTGGTGCCATGTCAGATAAGTTTCAAATAGGGACTTCTGTCCGTTTTACCATACCAGTAGTGTCGGAAATTCCAATACTTGGGGCGGTTTTTAAAAACCTCTATCCCTTTGAAATAGTTATCCTTATAATTGCTATTTTAGCTGCCTATGTTTTAAATAAGACTAAGTTTGGATTAAGGCTTAGGGCCTGTGGCGATAATCCACATTCAGTGGATGCAGCAGGGGTGGAAGTATCTAAGGTTCAATTTAAGGCAGTTCTAATATCAGGTGCCCTATCTGGACTGGGTGGTATTAGCTTTGCTTATTCCATATCTACTAACTTTTCACCAGCTATCTATATGGGATATGGGTATTTAGCCATTGCAGCCCTCATCTTTGGTAATTGGAATATACTTCCTACCTTTGGAGCCTGCTTGCTCTTTGGTTTTGCAAGGTCAGGAGGCTATATACTTGGGCAGATGTTGAAGATGCCAAGCACCTTCTCAGACTTAATCATGACCCTACCCTATGTCTTAACACTACTCTTATTAATATTCTTCTCAAAATCTAACCGTGCCCCAAGGGCCTTGGGAGAGATTTATGATAAGGGTAAGAGATAGTTAGTATTATAAATTTTTTCTAGAGCCTGAAATCTACATAAAGTTGGATTTCAGGCTTTATATGTATGATATAATAGTAAATACAATATATGGATTAGGGGGAAACTATGAAGTTAAAGGAGTTTGTTGAAATAAGAGAAAATCATGACTTGGAAAGGGTAATAGAGTTTGCCTGGAATGTGACTATAAGATGTAAAAAGCTTGGTTATCCAGAATTAATGTGGCAATATGATGGATTAAGAGAAAAATTTATAAGTGCTTTTAATCATAAGGATGATAAAATCCTAATATTAGAATCTGATGAAGGTATAGAAGGAGTAGTTTGCTTATTTGTTGAATTAGAAGATAAATATCTACAGACCATGGGCGGAATATATTTTAAACATGATTTCAAATATACTCTGGATAAGCTCTGTGAAATTAGATAAAGACATACTAGAAAGCTTGGTATATACTGCTTGTAAAGATATGATAGATTTAGGTGCTTCAAAAATTGTTGGATCCTGTGATATGGGAAGCTTTGAGAAAGATATATATTACAATCTAGGCTTTGAAAGGACTAATGATTATATTGGCTATATTATAGAGATATAAAATAGTCAACGCTTTAAGACCAAAAAATAAACTAGCAATTAAAAAGTCTTGAAACAGATAATAGTTTCAAGACTTTTTTATAGCTTATTCAGTTCTCAGTGCAATAACAGGGTCCTTTTTAGCTGCCTTTCTTGATGGTATTAAGCCACCAATTAAGGTGAGTATTACACTAAGTATAACTAAGGCTAGGGCGCTATCAAGTGGAAGATATGCATTTACCATTGTATTATCTATTAACCTATGGATGATTTTGTTAATAGGTAAGGTTAATAATATTGAAATACTAACACCTAATATACCTGCACATAGGCCAATGATAAAGGTTTCTGCATTGAATACTTCAGCTATATTGGATTTAGAAGCTCCAAGGGCACGTAAGATACCAATTTCCTTGGTTCTCTCTACAACTGAGATATAGGTGATTATACCTATCATAATAGATGAAACAACGAGAGATACTGCTACAAAGGCAATGAGCACATAGGAAATCACATTGATTATAGTTGTAATAGAGGAGGTCATAAGGGCTACAAAATCCGTATAGGTAATCTGGTATTCCTCATCAACTGTGGAATTATATTTAGTTATGCATTCAGCAATCCTATCCTTATCTTCAAAGGTGTCTGCATAAATACTAATAGATGAAGGTGCCTCTAGACTTACATAACCAAAGTTATCCATGTTTTCGTCATAGGAGCCTGGAGAAATATACTTGTCATAAACTCCAAGTAGGATTTCATCATCAGGTGCCTTCAAAAACTGGTCCATCATAGCTGCAAGCTGGGTTTCGTTCATAGCCTGCATCCCCTGCAGGGCTTCTGGACTAGTAGCAGAAAAAGCCCTAATCATTTTAGCCTTATCTGAAATACCTAGGTTTTGAAGGTATTCCTTTGCATCCTTAATCTTAGTTTCATCATCTGCTGGGTCAAAGCTTAATCCATTTAATATATTGATATCAGGATTATTCAGTTGTGCCTTAACAACAGGGCTATTATTGGAGTAATCTATTATATAATTTGTAAGTGCATTGGTATAGGCAACAGCTCCAGTAATATTTGCATTTACAGCATCTTCTTTTGGTTTAATTATCCCTGTGATTTTCAACTTAATGGCCTTTTCTACAAGTTCCTCTAATTCAATCTCGTCATCACCAATATAATCAAAATTACCATTTTTATTCTCAACATAGTAATCAGAGGAGGGTATTAGATAAAATACTTGGTCTAAAACTTCATCATAATCCAATCTATAGGTTTTAGCCTTTAGCTCTTCACCCTTATTAATTGTGTCCACAATTTCTTCAAATTCATCTGCTGGTATCAGTCCAAGTGAATATAAGGCTGTAGTAGCTAGTTCGTTGTTCTTGTCTAATACAAGGATTACTTCATCATAATTCTCTGGCCAGTTACCATGTACAAGGTCATAGCTATCTTTAGTTACTGGGCTTATAAGCTCACCATCAAAACCTGGCAACAATTCTTGGAAGGTTTCCCCCCTAAACATAGGTGGACCTTGTGATCTCCTCATCATTTGATTGCTCATACCTCCTGAAGTATTGGGAGAAGAACTAGAATTATAAAGGGGATTTTTCCTTGCATCGATTAAATCTCCATCTGAAGTCCGAGTAAATATGCTAAAGGGAACATCATAGGAATAGAAGATCCCATTTTCTCCAAGGTATTGATGGATTTCACTTTCAGGATTATCTAGATATTTTTTAAACTCTGTCAAGTTATTTTCTGTAATGCTTGTAGTAAACTGGCTAACCATTTCTAAACTGTGACTATTGGAGTATACAGCATCTAGGTCATGGTCTACTTCTTTTTCTATCCTGCCCATTGGGCCTGTATTTTCCATAATACTACTTAGGTCTATGGTCTGTTCTTCAATTACTATTGGATATGAGGACATGGTATCCCTTTGAATATCTTCAATATAGGTGTTGACACCATTTGAAAGGGCAAGTATTAAGGCTATTCCAATAATCCCTATGGAACCAGCTAAGGCTGTTAATATGGTCCTACCTTTCTTAGTTAATAGGTTATTAAAGCTGAGGGAAAGAGAGGTGAGGAATGACATAGAGGCCTTTCCCATATTTTTATGTTTTGCTTTTTCTTGGCTTTCATCCTCAACAATAAGTGGATTTGAATCATCGTTTATTTTACCATCCCTAAGTTTTACAATTCTAGTAGCATATTTTTCTGCTAACTCAGAATTGTGGGTAACCATAACAACTAACCTGTCCTTAGCTACCTCCTTTAATAAATCCATTACTTGAACACTGGTTTCTGTATCTAAGGCTCCAGTAGGCTCATCTGCCAAAAGAATATCTGGATTATTTATTAGGGCCCTGGCTATGGCTACACGTTGCATCTGGCCACCAGATAATTGGTTTGGTTTTTTGTAGATATGGTCCTCAAGACCAACAGCCTTTAAGGCCTCAATAGCCCGTTTTTTTCTTTCAGAACGGGAGACCCCGGATATTGTCAGGGCTAGTTCAACATTAGCCAAAACTGATTGGTGGGGTATTAAATTATAGCTTTGGAATACAAAGCCTATTGTATGATTTCTATAGGAATCCCAGTCTCTATCTTCATATTTCTTTGTAGAAATTCCATTGATAACTAAGTCACCCTTATCGTACCGGTCCAGGCCACCAATAATATTCAATAATGTAGTTTTTCCTGAACCACTGGGGCCTAAAACTGCAACAAATTCATTGTCACGTAGGTTTAAGCTTACATCATCAAGTGCCCTTTGGACTAGTTCACCTGTTACATATTTCTTTGATATATTTCTTATTTGAAGCATTTGCTAACCTCCTATCTTGTATATTATAACAGATATTTCCTAGATTAACTTTTATTGTTTCATTATTTTATGAGGCAATCTTAAATTATTATACCCATAGATGGTTGTTAACTATAGAAAATTTCATAAGTAATGGGAAAATAGTCAGGAATTGTGAAATTAAAGGAGTTTTTAATCACCAACCCATATTTTATGTTATAATATTTAGGGAGTCTAATTAATTTTCATCATGATATGATTTGGAGGCACAAATGAAGGATAAACTTAATGTCTTTTTAAAAAAGTATACTATTAGTTATTTAATTGGAATTGTATTTCTAGTAATTAATATCTACCTGAACTCATTGGGGCCTAAGATACTAGGTCTTACTTTTGATGCCTTAGAAGTTAAAGCTTTTAATAAGGCTACAATATTTCATTATTTGAGTCTGTTGATAATAGTATCTGGCCTTGGTTTTGTAGCTAGGTTTATTTGGAGATATCTTATTATGGGTAATTCCAGAAAGCTAGAATGCTACCTAAGGGAAGAGTTATTTAAGCATTTTCAAACCCTACCTACCAATTAGTTATTTGAATAAGTATTCAACAGGCAGGCTTATAACTAGGGCAACTAATGATGCAGCTGCAGTAAATGAAATGTTTACAGATGTCTTTGTCAGCCTATTTAAGGATATAGTCCTAATAATTGGGATTATAATAGCTATGTTTCAACTAGATACCAATCTTGCACTTATTGGTTTAACAGCTGTACCATTTATTGCTCTTGTAACCTATTATTTTAGAAGCATCATTAGAAGGAATTTTAAATTGGTGAAAAGTTTGATTGGTCAAATCAATGGCTTCTTGGCTGAAAACTTATCAGGTATGAAGCTAGTTCAGGTATTTAATAGGGAAATTGAAAAGCAAAGAGAATTTAAAGAGTTAAACGAAAAATATAATGAAGCCACCATATTTCAAATTAAGTTAAATAGTGTACTAAGGCCTATAATAGAAATGCTTCAAATGAATTCAAATATATCTGATGAGGAGATAGTCAAGGCAATTGATTTATCCTACTCAAGGGATTTAATCAATGAATTACCTAAAGGCATTGATGAACCAGTTAGGGAAAGGGGAAGTACATTTTCAACAGGTCAAAGGCAGCTACTTTCCTTTGCTAGGGCCATAGCACATAATCCCTCTATATTGGTATTAGATGAAGCTACAGCAAATATCGATACTAAGACGGAGTTAATGATACAAAAGTCTATAGATAGTATTTCCAAAAATCGTACAACTTTAATTATTGCCCATAGATTATCTACCATTAGGCAAGCAGATAAAATCATAGTCCTAGATAAAGGTAGGATTATGGAAATGGGTAATCACGATGAATTACTTAATAATGGTAGGTATTATAGGGAATTATATGAAGCCCAGTAGTATTGCAGATAAAGCAGATAGTAGAAGATTCTGCTCAATAGTTTTATGAATTTCTTCTTGCATCCTATTTTGAATAATCAGTCCTATTTATAATATTAATAATAAGATTAAATCCATAAATATTATCTATTTGTTTTAAGTTAGTCAATCCCTTAAAATAATAGTTGGACTAGAAATAATATATGGAGGTATAAGGATATGAAGAAAAAATCATTAAAACTAATGTCAGTTTTACTTATCTTATCACTTGTATTAGTTGGATGCGGACAAAAAGCAGAAGAAGCAAATGCAAATCCAATGAAATATATTAGTGTTGAAGATTTAAAAGGAGATATTGATTCAGGAGCTAATGAATATATCATCCTTGATGTTAGACAGGCTAAAGACTACTAAGAAAGCCATATAAAAGGTGCTATTCTAGCAGACCAACATGCTGCCAATAAAGAGGGAGATGATGCAACAGGAATAGCAAACTTAAAAGTAGCATTAAAAGAAGCTACTGGTTCAGAAGAAGGAAACCCAGATG
>JAAYQJ010000070.1 GCA_012519355.1 Tissierellia bacterium
GCCAATTGGCCCTTAGCTTGATATAGGTTAGTTGGGAAGCTTGCCAGTCCTGCCCTTGCTTGACGGTAAACCTTGAAGTTGTCGTCTACCAAACTTTCCACTAGTTCAATTTTAGCCAACATCTTGCCTAGGTCCATTTCCGGTGAAATACTTGCTGGCACATTGAACATATACTGGGCAACATAGTCTTTAACTCCCATTTTCTTTGCATTATATGCAGCTATATATGCAGCAGCTACGCCTATGGCATCATGAGCATCCCTTAAGGACCAATGATGGGGGTCATTAACTTCAACTGGAATATTTCTTTCCCCATGCCACTTCATTACCTGCTGATTTTCTTTAATAGCCTCTAATAATGGTCTAGGACCCCTTTTATCTAATTCACTATACCAAAATAGGGGTACTGCACACCAAGCATTATCTATGGTTTCTTTGAGTACTTCTGCAAAACTAATAATATTCTTTGTACCACTATAGGAACGAAGCAAAGGATAGTTTCCTCTTTGAGCTGCATAATATAGTTTTCTAAAATCATCCTTGCTCCTTAAGGGTACTCCCCCTGCACCATTTAATCTTTCATCCATATTTTCTTGGTCAAAGAAGAATTCCTGTGCATTTTGGTCTGGGGCAACTGATATTACATCTATTACCTTAGCCTCTGCCACCTTCTCTATGGCTTCTACTGTTTCCTCTATGGTAGGCAGACCTAGGTGGTGTCTTAAAATTGGATAGGGGTATTTAGATTTTATCCTAGAAATCAAATCTGTAGGATAGGATTCCTCTAAAGCATAGTCTTTTCCCTTTAGGTAGGCTATTACTTCATCGATGTCCTCGCTACCATCAAAGGTTTTTTCAAATATGCCCCACTCCTTGGCTACCTGTACTGTTGGTTCAGTACCACCAAAAATAAAAGTAAGCTTTTGTAAGTTATGTTTTTCTATTTTCTCTTTTAATTCCTTTAGAATTTTATTTAATGGCTCTGGAGTCAGTCTGTAGGATAAGGCCACTATATCGGGCTCCTTCTCATTAATTAATTCAATTACTTCATCTACTGACTTCCCTATGCCAATGAATTCAGTTTTATATTTTTCATTTTCTGCTAAATTGAGATAATTCATTATCCCAGCAACATGTACACAGTTCCCTAAAGTACCAGCGATTATTTTTTTCATTATGCAACACCTTCCTTGTCCTTTTTGTCGATTTTCCCTGTTTGGGCGTATTTGTGCATTTCATAGACTGATAGTCCCTTTAGACCAAGTCTCTCTATGGTTCTTCCACTTTCAAAAAAGTCTTTACCAGTCATTAAGGAAGCTAAGCTTATAATAGAGTTTATAGCTGGAGTTTTAATACCTAACTCCCTGGCTATGGAAGCCATTGGTATTAAGCTATAGGGTACATCTTCATAGATATATCTAATTTGTAAACCCTTAGGTGCTTGTAGTCCCTTATATGCCTTATTGTTTTGCACTGTTTCATAAAGGTTATTTCCCTGAGCACCATAGGATTCATATAGCCATTCCTCGGCAGATAAGGTATTTACTTGAAGAGCTCTACCTATTTCCATTCTTTCGTTATCCATTTTTTCAAGGAAAGCTCCGATAGACGGGGTGATACCTTCTATATAATATTCGAAGGGTGCTCCTCTTTCTATATGGCCGCTATTTAATAGGGTGGGGGCAGGATGGAAAATAGCTCCATAATTGTTTATACTAGTTTCTAATACATCTCTTGCTGGAACAAATTGTGGATATGCAAATTTTAATAGATTAATAACATAGTTAGTTTTATCAGATGGGATTGAAGCTAATGTTACTTCATTTTTTACTTGGAAAATATGGGCACTGTTGGTGGAAGTGGTTCTACAAGCATATATAAAGGTTTGGGCCTCTGCCACTACTATTTCCTTTTCAGGGCTATGCCTTCTTACAGCTTCATAGACTTCCAATGCACCACCTGTACGGCCAGGGTTAAGTACTATAACTTGACCATCGGTCAAATAGGGGGCCATTTCCATTGCTAAGGGATAGTGGCCCATAGCTGGAACTGTAACCATAATTACGTCTGCTCCTTCTATAGCCTCCCTGATTATGTTAGTTGCTTTATTTAACACTCCCACTCCTTCAACCTCTCCCGTTAAGGAAATGGTGGGGTTTTTGATTAAGGGTAATATATTCTCTAAGGTTCTATTATACAGATTTACCTTATATCCTATTAGGCTTAAGTAGCTGGCCATTGCCATACCACCGTTACCTGCACCTATAACGGCAAATGTAAAGTCTTTCCTCATATGATCTCCCCTTTCCTAGTATTATTATGTTAACCATTTTTTTCGTACAAAAAAACTATGGGCATCCATAGTTTTAATCAAACTTTTGCCCCCTTTAATAGCTTACGAGGTTAGCTGTCGGGTTCGGGCAAAAGGGTCATGCCCGTCCTTAAAGGATTCACCCCAAAAAATTGGTTCCCCCGCTTCTTTATAAGAATTCAGCTCTTATTTTATTATATCGGTGATATTATAACATATTATTTTAATAATTGCAAAAATTACCATTCACTATTTTCTAATAATATTCTACTATTAACACCTTTATTTTACTAATATCGATATAAAATAGGAGATAAAATAAACTATAATACCAGCTACTCCCATATATGTACAAAAAACATAACTAGCCCTTAATAGGGATAAATCTTCCTTTGTTATGTTTGTCATTCCTGTAGTTGATTTATGCCAATTATATTTAACATCATAGGTGGTTCTTGTTCCCCCTAATACTGACATGGCCCCAATTAAAAGAACGATATATGAGATTACTTTAAGTATTGAGTCATATCTAGTTGAAAGTACTAAGCTAAATATAAATGCTGCTAGCAAGGCAATAGCTACTATTAGTAAAATTCTCTTAGCCAAATATATTAATAAAGCCTTAATAGGTATTCTTGAAAATAATTTTTTCATCCTAAAACTCCCTTCATGATATTAAAAAAAGACAAGGGACATAAAGTTATGTCTCTTGTCTTTCGTCAACTAACCCCTTACTATCTCTGCCCCTTTTTCTAAAGCTTCCTTATTTATAGGAAGTAGATGGGCCCTATTCTCTCCAAATACTGCTGTGAAAGCTTTTTCTAGTATTGTGCTTTTCTTTACCACATTTGTAGCTTCTAGAAAAGCCCCTAACATTACCATATTGGCTACTCTACTATTACCTAAATCGTTAGCTATTTCATTAGCTGGAATATAGTAAACTTCTATATCCTCCCTAGTAGATTTTCTATCAATTAAGGATGAATTGATAAATAGTTTACCGCCTGATTTTATGGTCTTTTCAAATTTATCTAAGGAAGGTCTATTCATAACAATTACTGATGTGGATTCTGTTACTACTGGGGAACCTACTGCCTCACTAGATATAATAACATTACAGTTTGCAGTTCCACCTCTCATTTCAGGACCATAGGAAGGTAGCCAAGATACGGATTTATCTTCTGTCATACCTGCAAAGGTTAAAAGTTGACCCAAAGCCATAACTCCTTGCCCACCAAAACCTGCAATTACTATTCTTTCTTCCATTCTATTCAGCCTCCTCTGGTCTTCTAAAATTTCCAAGAGGATAATAAGGTATCATATTATCCTCTAACCATTTCATAGCTTCAGGAGCTGTCATTCCCCAGTTAGTAGGACAGGTAGATAATACTTCTACAATACCAAAACCCTTACCTTCTAGTTGTACTTTGAAACATTCAATTATAGCCTTTTTAGCCTTTCTAATATTAGCTGGAGTATTCACAGCTACTCTTTCTACAAATTTTGCTCCATGGATTGTAGCCAACATTTCACTGATTTTAATTGGTCTACCACTATGCTCTTCGCTTCTTCCACCTGGTGCTGTTGTAGCCTTTTGTCCAACTAAGGTAGTAGGAGCCATTTGACCACCTGTCATTCCATAGATAGCATTGTTTACAAATATTGTAGAAATTTTCTCTCCCCTATGGGCTGCATGGACAATTTCTGCAGTACCAATACTTGCTAGGTCCCCATCCCCTTGATAAGTAAATACAAAGTTTTCAGGATGGACTCTTTTTATACCTGTAGCTACTGCAGGTGCCCTACCGTGAGCAGCTTCATGCATGTCACAATTAAAATAGTTGTAAGCAAATACTGAACAGCCAACTGGTGCAACGCCTATGGCTTTATCCAGTACTCCTAATTCAACCATAGCTTCTCCAACTAGTCTATGAATAATTCCATGGGTGCATCCTGGACAATAGTGAGTTTCAACGTCAGTTAGGCCTTTAGTCCTTTCAAAAACTATAGTCATTATATTTCACCTCCGCAAATTTTCTTTACATTTTCAATTATTGCTTCTGGTGTTGGAACCATTCCTCCTGTTCTTCCATAAAAGTGAACTGGGAATTTGCCTTCTACTGCTATTTTAACATCATCCACCATTTGTCCGGTATTCATTTCTACTGTTAGAATTCCTTTACAATTGGGGTTGATCTTCTTAAACTCATCATATGGATAAGGCCATAATGTAATTGGTCTAATTAAACCTACTTTATATCCTTCACTCTCAAGTTTAGCTATGGCTGTCTTAGCAATCCTTGCTGTGGTTCCGTAAGCAGAAATAACCACATCTGCATCTTCTATATTATATGATTCTACTCTTACTTCATTTTCCTTAATCTTCTTATATTTGGCTTGTAGTTTTATATTGTGGGCTTCCAAATCTTCTGCTGCTATATATAGAGAATTAATAATATTTGGTTTTCTCTTACCGCCAGTTCCTGTAGTTGCCCAGTCTTTTTCAGGTATTTCTCTTCTCTTAGGAGGTTTAAATTCTACAGGTTCCATCATTTGACCAATCATTCCATCTCCTAAAATCATAACTGGATTCCTATATTGGTCAGCTACATCAAATCCTTCAATGATCAAATCTACCATTTCCTGAATATTTGCTGGAGCATATACTACTAATCTGTAGTCTCCATTTCCGCCACCTCTAGTTGCTTGAAAATAATCCGTTTGTGATGGTTGAATACTTCCTAAACCAGGTCCACCTCTCATTATATTAACTATTAAACAAGGGAGTTCAGCACCTGCTATGTAGGAAATACCCTCTTGTTTTAAAGATATTCCAGGGCTTGAAGAAGATGTCATAACCCTTGCTCCTGCACCTGCTGCACCGTAAACCATATTTATTGCTGCAATTTCGGATTCTGCTTGTAAAAATACTCCGCCAACCTTAGGCAATTCCCTTGCCATATATTCAGGTAATTCGGATTGAGGAGTTATAGGATAACCAAAGAAGTACTTACAGCCAGCTTGGATAGCTGCTGCCCCTATAGCTTCATTCCCCTTCATGAGTACCTTTGCCATTGTTAACCCTCCTTAATTTTATTTAAACCTTTCCACCGTAATAACTACATCTGGACATATAGTAGCACAATTAGCGCAACCAATACATTTGTCCATATCAGTTACTGTTGCAGGATGATAACCCTTTGCATTGATTTTACTCCTGTCCATTACAATTATCTTTACTGGACAAACAGTCGTGCAAAGCTCACAGCCTTTACAAATGTCCTCTTTGAAGGTAACTTTACCCTTTGCCATATTAACCCTCCTTAATTTGAAAAGTTCTAGAAATACTATAACATCCATTCATCTCTTAAAAAGAGTTTTATAGGTAGTATTTCTCCTTCTAAATCCTTTGGAAGATCGGGAATCAAATCTTCCAAAACTGATATATATCTTAATGGTATACCAGTTTTGTCTTGAACTTCCAATGCAAGTTTTTGTCCCCTAAGTATGTCTTCTACACTGGTTGCTTTTAATAAGTGAGTATTGTTTACAATTCCACTTATCCTTGCCCTTGACACATCTTGAATCTTTATCATATATTCAAGAACCTTATCAACTGATTGGGTCTCAGGCCTATTGGCATTTAGAACGAAGAACATATCGTATTCTCCATCTTTAAAATAGTCTACATATCTACCTAGGGCTCTTGCTCCCACCTGGTCTCCACCCACATCTATTACAAAATCATAACTATTGTCCTGCAAAGGTGCATAAACCTCTGCTGCAATAGATGGCACTTCTACGGCTGGAGTATTTATATGACTGGCTATTACTTTTACACCTAGTTCTTCCATTTCCTTAGCCTTTTCCCTAGACCTAAAGTACATATTGACAATATCTAAATCTGCCAATGCAACCTTTCTTCCCATCTCAGCCAATTTCACAGCATAGTTTACACTGAATTCAGACTTTCCACTACCATAGTGACCTATTACTATTCTTATTCGTTTATCCTTTAACATAGTATCATCCTAATTATATATTTTTGCCTCTTCTTCGCCCCTAAGGACCCTAAGGCCACCTTGGGCTAGTGCAGTAAGTTCATCTTCTCCTGGATAAATAGTTACAGGTGCAATAAAGCTTACCCTTTCTTCTATCCATGATGTAAAGTCCTTATCGTAGGCAATTCCACCAGTAATTAAGATTCCATCTACATTACCCTTAAGTACTGCAGCACATGCCCCTATCTCCTTTGATACTTGATATGCCATGGCATAATAAATCAGTTCTGCATACTTGTCTCCTTCTTTCACTCGGTTGGATACTTCCCTAGCGTCATTAGTACCTAAATAGGAGACTATACCACCATTACCTACTATCATCTTCTTTACTTGATCTTTTGTGTATTGGCCTGAAAAACATAATTCAATTAAGGCTCCTACTGGAAGACCACCAGCCCTTTCAGGAGAAAATGGCCCTTCCCCATTTAGAGCATTAGGTAGGTCTATTACCTTCCCTTTTTCGTGAGCAGCAACAGAAACTCCTCCTCCAAGATGGGCAACTATTAGGTTTAAGTCTTCATATTTCTTTCCTAAATTCTCAGCATGTTTTCTAGCCACTGCTTTTTGATTTAAGGCATGAAATATAGATATTCTGTCTATACCTTTAAGACCAGAAACCCTGGCTACCTCCTGTAGTTCGTCTACTACAACAGGATCTACTATGAAAGATCTTATCTTTAAGTCCTTGGCAATTTCGTAGGCCAATATGCCACCTAGATTAGAAGCATGCTCTCCCCTAGAACCTGATTTTAAATCCTCTATCATAACTTCATTTATTTCATAGGTGCCACCTTCTATGGGTTTAAGTAGTCCACCCCTACCTACTATGGCATCTAAAGATTCTAAGGAAATATTGTTCTTTTCTAAGGATTTCAATATTATTTCTCTTCTAAATTCAAACTGGTCGTAGATCCTATTAAATGAGGAAATTTCCTCAGTTGAATGACGAAGTGTTTCTTCAAAGATAATGTTCTCATCATCAAAAACTGCAATTTTAGTTGATGTAGAACCTGGATTGATAACTAAAAGTCTAATCATATTACCCTCCTATTTTGCTGCCATAAGCACTGCTAAGGCAATAGAATTTAATTTTGCTTCATCATTATCAGCTCTTGATGTTAGGACTATAGGTGATTTTGTACCTATTATAAGGCCAGCTGATTTTGCATTACCTAAAAAAGTCAAAGATTTATATAGGACATTTCCTGCATCAATATCTGGTACAAGTAAGATATCAGCATCCCCTGCAACCTCACTTTCAATACCCTTTACCCTGGCTGATTCCTTAGAAACAGCATTATCTAAAGCAAAAGGACCATCTACTATGCAGTCCAATATTTCTCCTCTTTGGTTCATCTCTGCTAATTCCTTAGCATGAACAGTTGCCTCCATCTTTGGAGAAACCTTTTCCTTTGCAGCTATTATTGCAACCTTAGGCTTTTCAATTTCCAATGCTTTAGCCAAAACTACTGCATTTTCAATAATTTCCTTCTTCTGATTAAGATCTGGTGCAATATTCATTGCTGCATCAGTTACCATAAATACCTTATGATAGGTATCCACATTAAAAACAGCAACATGGGAAATTACCTTGCCTGTTCTAAGACCAATTTCCTTGTCTAAAACCTGTTTCATAATTATGGAAGTGTCTACAAGGCCTTTCATTAATACATGGGCTTTTCCACTACTTACCAAACTGGTAGCAATTCTTGATGCTTGAACCTTGTCTCCTTCATGGATGATTTCAAATCCTCTTAGGTCAAAACCAATTTCCTCAGCTACTTCTATGATCTTTTCCCTATCTCCTACTAGAATTGGCTCAGCAATTTTTAATTCTACGGCATTTTTTACTGCAGATAATACATCCTTATCCTCAGCACAAGCTATAGATATTTTCTTTGGTCCTTTAGCCTTTGCTAGTTCTAGTAAATCTTCAAAAGATTTAGTCATGGATATTCACCTCTTTTATATATTATTACTTACTTGTCCAATATCCTCTTTGAAATACTATGACTTCCATTTCTTCCTCAATGGATAGTTTAGTAATTGGGACTGAAGTTAATATGAGTAAGCTATAAAATTAATCACTAATTAGTTTTATATCTAAAGGTTGAGGATCAATATTTTCTACTACTACACCTGTTGGTTGATTAGTACCAATATATACCTTATGTTCACCTTCACCTAAGAAAATCAAGTCAATATATACTCCCAAATCTTCCTCTGTTAAGTTTTCCATTTGTTCTATACTTCCCTTTGCATTGATAGTGATGGTTTTAGACAAGTCTTCATCGTCAATTTTTAGCCCTTCTCCCAAGTTTCTAATATTTATGTCCTCAAGAGTAAGTTCAAAGGACTTGCTTAAAATCTCCTCAATTACAACTGAAACTGATACCTTTTCATTTGGATTTACTAAAGATATATTATCCGGTAAGTCTAATTCTACTTCCATAGTTGGATTCTCTATAAAGGCATTTATATCTATTGGTTTTGTTAAGATAGAAGTCAAATAAACTATATTGTTATCACCTTTTAGGGCAATCCTGCTTGGATTTATAGTAATGTTAGTAATCTCAAAATTCTCTGGTAATTGGTTTTCCGTTTGTAATTCAATAGGTACAGTAACTTTTCTATATACAGGAATATCTACATCTATCACAGTTGGTTCATACCTAACTCCCCTAACTTCATTTCCTTCATCATCTACTAATTCTACTGGTAGTGTAACATCGCCACTTACCTTTCTTCCATCTAAACCGACTTTTACAATTACCTCAGCTACTTCATTTACCCAAGATCTAGGTCCTGAGATTAATACACTTGCAGGTTTTGTTGTTATATCGCCCAATACATAATTGGAATCTAAGTTGCCTTCGGTATGGACGGTAACAGCCTTCTGCTTGCTTATTAACTTATCAAACTTAAATAGGATTTCCGATGGTTCAATTCTTTCAACCCTAATATTGTTAAAATCTTCAATAACTACGTTGACAGGGACTTTAATTTGTCCTTCTCCATATCCACTTAAGTCCACATAGGCCTTTATGGATTTAGAGTCAAAATTCGCCATATCAAATTTTCTTCCATTAACCCTAACAGTAACATTGGCTTCCTTGGGATCCATGAGGACTAAGCCCTGTCTATCAAGGGCTTCAATGTTGTTAAAGGCAACAGGTATATTTCTAACGGTCTCTGGCCTATCTGGATTTACTTCACTCATTACATAGCTCCATAAAACAATAGCTATAATAAGAGCAAAGGCTTTTAAAGTCAGATCATTCCTCTCCTTGCTCATCTTTTCGCCTCCATTTAGCTACAAAAGTTTGGGGTGAGTCCTTTGGCTTATACATATCAATAAGTATCTGCCTTAAGGTTTTTACGTCTAAGTGCCTTGCTATGGTCCCCTTTTCAGCAATGGAAATAGAACCTGTTTCCTCAGAAACTATTATTGATAGACTGTCAGACCTTTCTGATATACCTAAGGCAGCCCTATGTCTAGTGCCTAGCTCCTTGCTTACATTCATATTATCTGTTAAAGGTAAAAAGCATGCAGCTGCTTTGATCTTATCCTCTTTGATAATTACAGCTCCATCATGTAAAGGGGTATTGGGAATAAAGATATTGATAAGCAGATTACTAGAGACTGTGCCATTTATTATAGTTCCTGTTTCAGCTACCTCATTTAAACCAGTTTCCCTTTCCAGCACTATTAAGGCACCTATCCTTTGTCTAGAAAGTGAGGCACAGGCTTCCACAATTTCATCCACAGTTTTAGAAAGGCTTTCACCCTTGATTTCAAGAAATGACTTTGTAAAAAACCGTGATCGGCCTATGTATTCTAAGCCACGACGAAGTTCAGGTTGGAATACTATTAGGATAGCAATAACTCCAACTGTCATAGTATTTTTTAATATCCAATTTATGGTATATAATTCCAGCCATCCTTCTCCACTAATTTTTTCAAAAACAAAAATTGCAAAGATACCTTTAATTAATTGCTCCGCCCTAGTTTCCCTAATCAAAGTAAATACCTTGTAGAATACTACAGCTACAATAATGATATCAATGACATCTCTGATTCTCATATTAGAAAATAATCCTCTAAAAAATTCCAAGGTAAACCACACCTTCGCTATATTTTTCCTACTATATCAATTATATAATAAGTAGACTTGTATTTGAACTAATAAATTAATTATCTAATATTGGTTTAATTCTGAAATGGTTGAATTTTCTATCATATTCTCCATGGTATCATTGAAGGACTTCTCCAACCTGTCCCTAAGAATATGGTCATCACCTATTTGAATATCTCCCTTTAAGTAATCTTCTATGGGTAAAATTTCATAGACTAGCCTTCCATTATCCCTATACCTATGAACCCATGTAGGGATATAGTGTATATTTTTTATAATTGTACTATTTTCAGTTAAATTCTTTTCTATTTCCAATTCAACCATGATCCCATCTTCAGTATAAGAGTTCCCCATGGTTTCTCTTCTTTGATTGGATAGGAAATTTCCCATGGAATAGATAATGAATTTATCCTTACCCTCCTTATTTATAATTTGAGACTTTTGTACTACATGGGGGTGGCTCCCTAAAATAATGTCTCCACCCCATTCAATTATCTTCTCACCTAATACCAGCTGATAGGTGGAGGGCTCTCTTTGGTATTCATTCCCCCAATGGATAAATACTACAATTAAATCTAAATCCATAGCCCTAGCCTCTTGGATTTGAGATTTAATCCTATCTTCGTCTATTAAATTTACCATATAGGTTAGTTCTTCCTCTGTTAAGGTATAATCCATCCCATTTAAACCATAGGTATAGGAGAGAAATCCGATTTTAATTTGATTTATCTCTTCAACAAGTATAGAATTTTCCTCTTTATATGTCCCTATGTTTTTCATGCCATATTTATGAATATTATCTATAGTATTGACTAGGCCTTTTTTCCCTTGGTCTAAGCTATGATTGTTGGCAGTAGATAATATGTCAAAACCTGCTTCCTTTATAGCAAAAAGGGCTGCCTCTGGTGTATTAAACCTTGGGTAACCTGAATATCCTATTTCATCTCCACCAGTAACTGTCTCAAAGTTTCCTAGTGCTAAATCTGCTGACTCTATGTATTTTTTTACATATTTAAAAGTGGGTGTAAAATCATACTCCTTTGTTTCATTGTCAAAAGCAGCCTTATACTGTGGGGAGTGAAACATTAGGTCACCTACTGCAAGGATCCTAATATTGGATATTTTTGCTTCTTCAAGGGTCTCCTCCTCATGGTCTTCAGCTATATCTACTATATCTACATTTTCGTCATCTTCCACATGAGTATAGGTCTCCTTCTCATTTCCCATTATCCCCTGAAAATCCATAAAGATAGTACTAATAAAGCCTAGTAAAAAAAATGCAAGCACAAGCATTAAGATTATGTAAAATTTTCTGTTCATGGTTTTCCCCCTTAAAAAAATAAATGGTAGAATCTATCTACCATTTATTTTATACCCTGTCATTATTTAATACAATAGTAGGTTATTTTTCCCTCTTAAGGCCAATAACCCTATTCTTAGAATCAAACATAAAATTGGCCAATTTCCTTTGGTTTAATGTCCATAGGAATACTACATAAGGAACAAAGATTAATGTTAATTGGGGTATTTCTGCCATCAATATAAAATCAAATAGGCCATGCATAATAACTGGCATGTATAATGATTTTCTCAAATTTATTCTTTTTCTGTCTAAATTAGTATCAAATTTAGCCAAAGATAAATAATAACCCATAGTTATCCCAAAAACTCCATGGGCTGGTACTGAAAAAATCCCCCTGTATAATCCGATAAAGGGATTGTTAGTATACCTAAATGCTACATAAATTATATTTTCTACAGTGGCAAATCCCATGGTGACAAAGACGGAATATACTATTCCATCGAGTTTTTCATTAAAAAACTTAGTCTTGTATGGGTATTTCAACACAGCAAGCCTTTTAAAATATTCTTCAGTGAGGCCTGCAACTATAAAGGCGTTGTAAAATGCACCCAGTACGCCAGGAAATATATTAAAAGCAATTAGTATTTCTTCTACTATAATAGAAGGAATAACTGAAAGGGCACCTAAGATATAAGTAAATAACAATACCTTTAAAGGCTCCCTATCATGCCTATCACTTAAGTAAATGCCTAAAATGATAATAGCAGCTGGTATTATGGCTATTATGACTAGTCTAGGTTCCAATATATTACCTCCCATTATCTTTTTCTTAGTTTTCC
>JAAYQJ010000071.1 GCA_012519355.1 Tissierellia bacterium
CTATAGTATTAAATAGCCAATTAAGTACGTAGATTTCAAGGGATAATAGGTCAGTTACAGTTTTATCATTCCTAATGAAAAGGAAGTCTTTATTCTTTTTCTTTTTAGGCTCGATTTCTTCTATACTTATATAACCCTTCCTTGCCAAATCGAAAATAGTAGTCATTAATGCCCTACCATCTACTACTCCTGCATTTATGAAAGCCCTCAGTTCTGCTGGCGATATGTCTTCAGGTTGTAAGGTTTTTAATTCATTAAATATCTCCGGATCTCGTCTTAGCTTTCTATATACAGAACTTACAAGTAATATTCCTAGGGTGGTAGTGGTGAGAGATAATCGTTCAAGTAAATACTTGTTCCTCATCCTAGATTTGCTCCTTATCTCTTCTCTTTCTATAAAGGATAATTCCTCACCAATTATTTTATCAAAGGTATTTTTTCCAGTTCTTGAACTATTGCCAATAAAGGTTTCTGGAAACAAGATTCTTGCCTCTACAAAAGTCTTTGATTTAAGATCAGAGACTTCCATCTTAATCAAATCATCTTCAATGAAGTTAATCTGCCCATTTGAAGGTCCGTGGGCGAATATCTTAGTTCTTTCCCTATTACTATCTGGAAGCTTTATGGTAGCAGAAAAGTATTCTACAGGCGTAGGATTTTCTTTACCAATAAATTTATAATATAACTCTCCCGTATCTATATGTTTAACAGCCACATTTTTGACTGTGTATTTGAACCGAAAGGTCTTTGTTGTTTTAGATTTTGCAGGAAAAAAAACTTTCAATTTAATACCATTATTTTCTTTAGTAATAATATAGACTCCATTATCCCCATTCTTGGCAGAGCTTACAAAGCTATAGGGATTTTCCTTCCCATCTAGTATCTCGTACAATTCCAAGTTTTCTATACCGTCAGTAAGATCTGTGACTATATCCCTATAAACTCCATTGAATTTACTTTTAAACTGAAAGGTCAAATCCTCTACCACAAGTAAATCACCATTTTCTAGTAGGGTTGATTCCACTATCCACCTATTAATAATCAAATCATTATCTGCAAAGGAAGTCGGAGATAATAGTAGTATAAGAATAAGAATAAGTAAAGTAAGTAATTTTTTGTTTTTCAAGTTCACACCCCCAATGTTCTTATATTTATTATATACCCAAAGTTGATTTGTACATGTTAATATTTTGTTAATTATTCATATAATAAAGATAGGGCCTAGTAATAAATGTAAATAATCTACCATTGTTAGTGGAATAAAAAAGATATATAATAAATTTAATTAAGTTACAGGAGGTAGAGCTATGAAACTAACCATAGGTATAGTAGGGGCAACAGGTGCAGTAGGACAAAAAATGATAGAAATACTAATAGAGAGAAAGATTCCAGTTAAAGAGCTTAGACTCTTTGCCTCAGAAAAATCAGCAGGGAAAATAGTACAATTTAAGGATAGACAAATAGAAGTTGAGCTATTAACGAAAGAAGCCATGGAAGAAAAATATGACTACCTTTTATTTGCAGCAGGTGGGAAAATATCCGAAGAATTTGGACCTATAGCAGCTAAGGCAGGAAATATGGTAATAGATAACTCATCACATTTTAGGATGGTAGAGAATATACCTTTAGTAGTGCCTGAAATCAATGGCCATATATTAAAGGGATATAGGGGCATAATCGCTAACCCAAATTGCTCAACAACACAAATGTTAATGGCCATAGGCCCTATATATAAAAAATATGGGATTAAAAGAATAGTAGTATCTACCTACCAAGCAGTTTCAGGTAGTGGATATAAGGCAATAGAAGAATTAAATATGCAAATGAAAGATGAAAATTACCCAAATAAGGTTTATATAAGAAAAATCTGTGGAAACTGTATACCCCATATAGATGTATTTAATGAAAACGGATTTACCAAGGAAGAGTTAAAAATGGTCTATGAAACCCATAAGATTTTAGGGGATGATTCCATTGAGATTAATCCAACTGCAGTTAGGATTCCTGTTATATATGGACATAGTGAGTCTATTTATCTAGAGTTAAATGAAGAAGTAAATTTACAGGAAATAAGGGATTTATTAAAGGGTTCTGAAGGCATAATAGTAGAAGATGAGCCAGAAGAAAATAAATACCCAACACCATTAGATGTAGCTGGAAGTGACTTTACCTATGTAGGTAGAATAAGGAGGGATATCTTTAATCCTAGGGCCTTATCACTATGGGTAGTGGCAGATAATCTCAGGAAGGGTGCAGCTACAAATGCTATTCAAATCATAGAAAAAATAGAAAATATTAAAATGGAGGGATAGTCTATGTTTAAGGGTGCAGGTGTTGCCCTAGTTACACCATTTAAGGATGGAAAGTTTGACAAGGAAGCCTATGAAAAGTTAATTGATTTTCAAATTGAAAACAAAACACAAGCCCTAATTGTTCTAGGTACAACTGGAGAAGCTTCTACAATTAGCAAGGAGGAAAAGGCTGAAATCATAACTACTGCCGTTGAAAGGGCTAAGAAAAGATTACCTATAATAGTGGGAGTAGGATCAAACTCTACTGAATTGGCTATAGAAAATACAAAGCAAGCAGAAAGCCTAGGTGCAGATGGACTCCTTTTAGTTACTCCCTATTACAACAAATGTACAAATAATGGGTTAATAGCCCATTTTACTGCAGTTGCCAAGGCTACAAAACTACCAGTAATTTTATACAATGTGCCTGGAAGAACCGGTGTTAATATACCTCCAGAAGTAAATTTAAGCATGTCAAGGGTGGAGAATGTCATAGGAGTTAAAGAGGCCAGTGGAAATATATCACAAATCCTTGAGATAAAAAGATTAGTGCCAAAGGATTATATGATATACTCAGGTAATGATGATCAAGTTGTACCTATACTAGCCTCAGGAGGCCATGGGGTCATTTCAGTGGCTTCAAATATAATACCTAGAGAAATGCAGGAAATGTGTGAAGCCTTCATGGAAGGAGATGTAGAAAAGGCTCTTGAAATCCAACTGGAATGTAAAAAATTAATAGATCTCCTATTCTCTGAAGTAAATCCTATACCTGTTAAGGCTGCCCTAGCAGAGATGAAATATATAGAAAATGAATTGAGATTGCCTCTTACACCTATGGAGGACAAAAATAAAATCATGTTAATTCAAGAGATGAAGAGATTTAATTTAATCTAGGAGGAGTTTATGAATCTACTAATCAATGGGATAAATGGATTTATGGGCAGAACCATAAGAGACTTAGCCCTAGAAGATAAATTTTGGGAAAATATACATGGTTTAAGTAGGGAAAATCCTAGACCAATGGAAGATATTAAATACCATGTCCTAATGGATTTTACCCATGAATCGGCTTTAGAAAAAGTACTACAAATAGGCTTAGAGAAAAAACTAGCCTTAGTAATAGGTACTACTGGATATAATGATGAACAGCTTAAAAAGATTAAGGCTGCTTCTAAGGATATTCCAATCCTATATGGAACCAATATGGCCTTAGGTATGAACCTATTGTTTTCCCTAGTGGAGGAAATAGCTAGAAAGATAGGAAGAGATGTGGATATAGAAGTATTAGAGTCCCACCATAATAGAAAAAAGGATGCTCCATCAGGTAGTGCCATAAGCATAGTTGAGTCAATAGAAAGAGGACTGGGTGAAAACAGGAAATATCAATATGGTAGACAGGGAGAGTCTCCTAGGGAAAAGGGGGAAATAGGAATCCATTCCATTAGAGGAGGAAACATAGTAGGCTATCATGAAGCAAACTTTATTGGAGAATTGGAATCCATTAAGATTGGCCACGAAGCCTATGATAGGAAGGTATTTGCCAAGGGAGCCTTAGAGGCAGCAAAGTTTATCATAGGAAAAGAGCCAGGCTTATATGGTATGAAGGATGTATTAAATTTATAATTGCCAATTGAGAATTGACAACTGTCAATTCTCAATTGGCAAAGAGGGTGATAAGATGAAAAGCAAAATACTAGAAAAATTGAAGGGAAACGAAGATTTCATATCTGGCCAGGAAATATCTAAGGACTTCCATATGACCCGTGCTGCTATTTGGAAGTATATTAATATCCTAAGGGAGGAAGGATATAATATAGAATCTGTACCAAGTAAAGGATATAGGTTAGTTTCCCTACCTGATTTACTTACCTATGAGGAAATAAGGGAGTATTTAGACACGGACTTCATAGGAAGGAATATTCACTATTTTGATTCTATAGATTCTACCAATAAAAAGGCTAAGGAAATTGCCCTAGATGAAGAGGAGGGTACAGTTCTAATTTCAGAGGAACAAACAGATGGTAAAGGCAGAATGGGGAGAGACTGGGTATCTCCAAAGGGTAAGGGTATTTGGATGACCATAATACTGAAACCTAATATTGAGCCCATGAAGGTTCCAAAACTAACATTACTTGGTGCAGCAGCAGTACATAAGGCCTTAGATAAAATGGGAATTAAGACTCAAATTAAATGGCCCAATGATATATTAATAGCTGGGAAGAAAATCTGCGGTATATTGACAGAAATGAGCGGAGAATTAAGCATGATAAACTATATAATTATGGGCATAGGCATCAATGTTAATTTAGATGAGGGAGATATTCCAGAAGAACTGAAAGATAAGGCCAGCTCCCTTAAAATAAGTACTGGGGAAGAAATAAATAGAAAAGAACTTACTGCAAATATTTTAAATGAATTGGAGAAATTATATATTAGTTTTAAAGAAGAAGATAATATGGATGAAGTATTGAAAATTTGCAGGGAGAATTCTATTTTATTAGGTGAAGAAGTAAAAATTATTAGGGGAAATGATATAAGATTAGGTAAGGCCATAGATATAAAGGAAGATGGGGAATTATTAGTTAAATTTGAAGGAGATAATATTGAAAGTATAATCTCTGGAGAAGTATCCTTAAGGGGAAAAGATTATAGTGAATAGTGGGAATGAAATGTGGATAATTAGTAATTGTACATTACTAATTATCCACATTTTTAAGAATAGGCAAAGCCTTTACTGCCACTAAAGATGCTACTATTAGTTTTAGTATATCTCCAGGCAAGAAGAGTAAGAATCCCATATTGAATATAGCATTAAAAGACAATCCCTTACCTAATACTGTATTTAAAATATAATACATATAAGGTAGACCAAACAAATAGGTAACTATAGTACCTACTAAGGAGGCTAGCCAGATAAGAAGGCTTGAGTTTTCTTTTTTTAGATGGGCAATTTTTCCTACTATATAGGATGCAAATACAAAGCCAATAATAAAACCAAAGCTAGCTTTCATTATTGATTGAAGGCCACCAGTAAAACCTGCAAATATGGGGAGGCCAACTAGTCCCAGAATTAAATATATCAATTGGGATAAGGCACCTAATTTAGGTCCTAAGATAAGTCCTGATAATAAGACAAATAAGCTTTGCAAAGTAACAGGTACCTCCCCTAAGGGAATACTGATAAAAGCTCCTATTGATGTCAAGGCTGCAAACATAGCTGCAAGGGTCATTTCTTTAATAGTCAGTTTCATCTCTACCTCCATTGTCAACTTAAAAATAATTTCTGGTTTACAATACATATATAATATATGAGTATAAAATTATTGTCAATAAAATAAACTTAAAACTTATTGACTAATAGACAAAACAAATATATACTGTACATATAACATATATACAGTATATACGAGACAAACAGTTTCTCCAAGGAGGGTTGTTATGAAAATAATAATATCTAATTTTTCCAATGACCCTATTTATGAACAGATATCAAGTCAAATAAAAGGGATGATTATAAAGGGAGAGTTAGGGGAAGGAGAATTACTCCCATCTATTAGGGGCTTAGCTAAAGACCTTCAGGTGTCGGTAATTACAACTAAAAGGGCCTATGAAGAATTGGAAAAGGAAGGTTTTATAGAAACTGTCCAAGGCAAGGGGTCTTTTGTTGCCATGCAAAACAAAGAGTTGATGAAAGAAAGGAAACTAAAAATAATAGAAGATAAATTAGCAGAAATTGTAGATGAATCTAGACTATTGGGACTAACATATAGGGAAGTAGAGAAAATCCTAAAGATCTTATTTGAGGAGGGATAAGATGTTAGAAGTAAATAATCTGACTAAGAAATTTGAAAAATTCACCTTGGAGAATATATCTTTTAAATTAGAGCCTGGCTATATCATGGGCTTTATTGGTCCCAATGGGGCAGGAAAGACTACAACAATCAAACTAATAATGAATCTACTGAAAAAGGACTCTGGAGAAATAAAAGTATTTGGTATGGACCATGTAAAAGATGAAAAAGAAATTAAAAAAAGGATTGGTTTTGTTTACGAAGAAGCTTACTATTATGAGACCTTAACTCTTAAGCAGATGAAAGATATAATTGCACCCTTCTATAGGGAATGGGATGATAAACAGTTTAAAAAATATATTGTGGATTTTGGATTAGACATGGATACCAGGATAAAAAAATTATCAAAGGGTATGAAGACTAAGTTTTCCCTTGCACTGGCCTTATCCCACAAGGCTGACCTAATCATCATGGATGAACCTACATCAGGCCTTGATCCGGTTTTTAGAAGGGAAATCTTAGATATTCTATACAATATAATCCAGGATGAAAAGAGGTCCATTCTCTTTTCTACCCATATTACCACTGACTTAGAAAAAATAGCAGACTATATTACTTTTATAAATAAGGGAAAGATTGTATTTTCAAAATCTATAGATGAAGTATTTGATTCATACAAGGTAGTCAAGGGTGGAAAGGATGTACTAGATTGGAAGATAAGAAAGGAATTTATCGGTTTAAGAATTACAAATGTAGGGTTTGAAGGCCTAACTGAAGATTCTGAAAAACTTAAAAGAATATTAGGAGACCAAATAATCATAGAAAGACCAAGCTTGGAAGATATAATGTTTTACACTATTAGGGGGTAGGAAAATGCTTAACTTGATTAGAAAGGATTTAATTATGGCTTTATCTAATAGGTTTTACATAATATCTACACTCCTATTCCCTCTATTACTTATGTTTTTGGTAGATTTTAAGCTTAATGAACAAATTATTGCTATTATGATATATGCTATGTCATCTTTCTTGCTAAACTTATCATTTTACTATGAAGAAAAATCAAAGCCTCAAATATTAATCCAATCCTTGCCCATAAGGAAAAGAGAAATTGTATTCAGTAAATATTTGATGGTCTTTTTCTGTTATTTAATAGGGATTATATATGTTGGTCTTGCTTTGTGGCTAGCTAAATTTCTTGGCTATAGTCTTCATGCCAATATAAATATTCCAATGATAAAAATTACCCTACCAATAGTTCTTATACATCAATCCATTATTTTGCCTTTATCATTTGGAATATCTGATAGGCTTGCCAATGCCATAAGCACTGGCTTATTGGTATTTGTAAATAACACCTATCTGACCTATAACTTTGAAAGGACTAGTAGAAGGCTATTAAATAACTCTAACAGATTCTCTGTGGCCTTAATAGTAATCCTTATACTTGTTATATCCAATATAGTCTCAATTGTTTTATATGAAAATAAGGAGTTAACTTAGGGGGGATAGATTTGAAACATCTTATACTAAAGGATGTTAAAGTTCTTACCATTGCAAATATGACAATGCCTATAGTTTGGTGGCTACTTAGTTATAATGTGAAAGTTAGAGGAAATACATTTTATGCAAAGACCTTATTTTACAGCTTCTTCTTTATCACCATTTTTGTTATCTCCTTGTTGCTTACAAGATATGATGAAAATTCAAATATAGATATAATCCTAAATTCTTTACCCATAGATAGAAGGCTTATTGTAAGAGCAAGGTATATTTCTATTGCCCTGTATACGGTTTTTATTTCCCTGGGATTTTTCATAGTATTTAATCTTACCTTTACTAGGTTTGCTCGAATATTTGGAAGTGTAAGTGCAAGTTTTCTTGATATGTTGTTTATAATTGGATTGGCCTTGATATTTTATTCATTTTATTTACCCTTTCATTATTTGAGTCTAGGTAAGGCATATACCTTTATTCAAATATTTGTTGCAATATTAATTTTACTTCCTGTCCTTATACTTAAATATGGAGAAAGGCTCCTAAGTATAGACCTAATAAACACCTTGTTTAATACAGGATTTAGGAATTTGGTATTTATCCTTCTAGGACTAGGTATAGTTTTATATTTATTATCACTACAATTAACTAAGTTAATATATAATTCCAAGGAATTCTATTAAGGAGGAATTGAGAGACGATTCATTGTAAATTAAAAATGAACCGCCTCTCTCTTTATATAAATAACTGAATATCAGAATTAAGTGCATCTACTAGATAATCCTCGGCTGTAACTATAGTAACTTCTTTAAGTAATTCTTCCTCCCCAAAGCCCATGACTTCACAGGATAATTTGCATGCCTTCATACTTACTCCTTTATTCAAGGCTCCATTAAGAAAATCAGATAGCTTTGGAGTGTCAGTATCTTCCATCATACCTACTAGCATCTTCTTACCAATACCTGCAAAGTTCATCTTTGACAAGGGTAAATCTTCAATATGCTTTGGACTCATATTGGAAAACATCTTTTCCATAGTAGTCTTTTCTCCTTCTGGTATACTATTTGGGTCCCTAACTAACATTAAGCCCCAAAAAGCAAAAAACATGCTAACTTCTATATTTAATTCCCTTGCAGAATTAGCTAAAATTAAGGCTGCCAAAGCCTTATCGTAGTCTCCACTAAACATTAATATGCTCATCATACTACTGCCATTATTATTCATATAAAAAAACCTCCTTTCCACTAGCTTTAGCAGAAAGGATGGTTTCTATACTTATATTTATAGTAATTAATATTTTCACTTATGTTTTTCAATAGGTAGGCAAATAGGTAGATTTCATTAAAATCATTATATAGGCCAAAACTTATCCTTACTAGGCCAGGCCTAGGCAAGGACTGGTCTCTTAAGTACTTTTCTATTTCCACATCAGAAATCTTAAGAAGTCTTTGGACATAGGGTTGGGCACAGAAACACCCATTTCTAACAGCAATTCCTCCTTCTCCTGCCAGGATAGCTGCCAACTCATTGTGGTCTAATCCCTCCATATTAAAGGAAATAATTGAAACCTTTTCATCTACTTTCATATCATCATATAGGATGAGACTAGGTATATCCTTTATTTGATCTAGGGCATATTTAGTTAGATTCCTTTCATACTCCTCAATATTTTCCATGTTTAAACCTTGCAAGGTCTTTATACTAGTAGTTAAGGCAAGAACTCCCATTAAATTTGGGGTGCCAGCTTCCTCTTTTTCAGGTGGATCAAGCCATATTACATCCTTAGTAGATACAAATTTTACAGTTCCACCGCCTATTTGCTCTGAATAGCCTTGTTCAAATATTTCCTTTGGGCATACTAGGGCTCCTATACCAAAGGGGGCATACATCTTATGGGCAGAAAAAGCCAGGTAATCTATATGGTAAGGACTAGTAACAGGCATCATATTAAACCTGCTATGGGGAATAAGCTGGGCTCCATCAACTAGGATCTTAGCTCCATACTTGTGACAGATACTTGCTATCTCATAAATTGGATTTATATAGCCTGTTACATTGGATGCCCCTGTTACTGCAACTAAACCTACCTTCCCATTATAGAGCCTTAACTTAAACTCTAAATCCTCTAGGCATAGTCTTCCTTGATTGTCTACTTCGATTAAGTCAGTTTTATACCTGTATTTCCAGGGTAGAAAGTTTGAATGGTGTTCCATGTATGTAGTCAAGACTACCTTGTCTCCTAAAGTATCTTTTAACCTATAGGAAAGTTTGTTTATACACTCTGTAGTATTCTTTAAAAAGACCACAGTATGGTAATCCCTAGAGCCACCTACAAAATCTAATACTATTTCCCTTCCTTCATCATATATTCTAGAGGATACAATAGACTTATAGCCAGTACCCCTATGGACAGAAGAATACACATTAGAGAAATCAACTATTTCATTTATCACAGATTTAAAGGGGGGAGTTGTTGCAGCATTATCAAAGTTTATATAGTTTACAGACCTTCCATTATTTAACTTGACTAAAGTATCAACCCGTAAGACCAAGTTTCTATACATAAAATCACCCTCACATTATTCATATAATAATATTCTATTAACAAGTATATATTTGGTGATTACATATTTATGGTATAATAAAGTGAGAATAACAGAAAGGAAGTGACTTAAATTGAAACTAAAAAAATCAACTATAGCAGACTTAGCTTTGCTAATAGTAGCTATTATTTGGGGTTCTGGTTTCATAGTAACAAAGAATGCCCTAGATAATATTGGGCCTTATTATTTGTTATTTTTTAGATTTATAGTTGCTAGTACAGTCTTGGGTACTGTAATGTTCAAGCAAATAAGAAATGCATCTAAGAAGGACATAAAGGCAGGATTTATTATTGGCCTATTTCTATTTGCTGGTTTTGCTACCCAGACCGTAGGACTACAATATACTGAAGCAGGTAAGCAAGCTTTCATTACTGCTACCAACGTGGTAATGGTACCCTTCATCTATTGGGGCATATCTAAAAAACGGCCTGATAAGTTCGAAGTATTTGCGGCCTTTCTATGTCTAACAGGTATTGGGATACTTAGTCTAAACAGAGACTTTACCATGAATATTGGAGACTTATTAACCCTTATTTGTGCAGTATTATTTGCTTGTCATATCTCTTCCACTGGATATTTTGCAAAAGAATCTAATCCATATGTCATATCAGTAGTCCAAATGGCTACAGCAGCAATATTATCTTTGATTTTTGCCCTTATATTTGAAGGTACTAATTTCTCCCTAGAAACAAACACCATGATTCCCATATTGTACTTAGCCTTGTTCAGTACAATGGCAGCCTTTTTAATACAAACAGTTGCACAAAAATATACTAGCTCGACCCATACAGCAATCATATTAAGTTTGGAAGCTGTTTTTGGAAGTACCTTAGCCATCATATTTTTGAAGGAGGCAGTTACTGTAAAATTTTTTATTGGGTGTCTAGCAATATTAATTTCAGTAATTACTGCTGAAACTAAATGGGAATTTTTAAGAATTAAGGAAAAAACCCAATAGTATTGGAGGTTAAAATGAAGATATTTGTATTATATGATGATGAAAAGGAAAAGGATCTCCTAAAGAGGATAATACTTAACAACGATTTAGGTTATATAGCAGGAGAGTCAAATAATATAAATGAATTAATGGAGGATATCGGAGATATTAAGCCTGATCTGATAATTTTTAGTATTTCAATGGAAGACTTGACTAGATTAGATATTATTAAGGCTATTAAGAAAAAAAGCATTAGTCCTCATTATATTATAATTTCAAATCCTAGTTCTAAAGATATGGTAGAAACTGCATATAAATATGGAGTAGACTTCTTTATATATAAACCTATAAGTGATTTTGAAGTGTCAACCTTAATAAGAAGAGTAAAGGATAAAATTATACTTGCCAAACAATTGGCAAAGATACATCAATTAATTAGTAATATTAAACAAATTGACGAGGAAATTCATGATTCTCATAACTGGGAGAAGGAAATAAATAGTATCTTGCTCAAGTTAGGAATAATAGGTGAAAATGGTAGCGAAGATATAGTAAGGATTGCAAAATACGTAATAGAAAATGATATCAACTTAAATTATATGTCCATAAGAGACCTATGTTCTAAGTTTACCGATAACCCTAAGGCCATGGAGCAAAAGATGAGAAGAGCCATAAATATAGCCATGACAAATATAGCCAGCTTAGGTATAGAGGATTATATGAATGATACCTTCGTAGAATATTCTAATGCCTTATTTAACTTTGAACAGGTAAAAAAGGAAATGGATTTTTTGAGAGGAAAGTCCTATGAAAAGGGTTCTATCAATATGAAACGGTTCATTTCAGGGATTTGTACTATATGTGAAAATAATAACAATATATTGAGAAATATATAACAATTATTAATTTTCAGAAAACAATATTGAATTTTTTTGAAACTTTTTGAAACCCCATGTATATAATTGTCTCATACTAAAAATAAAGGAGGAGTAGTATGGACTTTATAATGAAGCTTAATGACACCATCAATGGTATAGTATGGGGTCCCCCAGTACTTATCCTAATTGTAGGAACTGGTATTTTCTTAACTGCAGGCACTAATTTTTTTGCTATTACTAAGCTTGGTTATGTTCTTAAAAACACACTATTCAAGATATTCTCCAAGGAGCAGCATGGAGAAGGAGAGGTAACTGCATTCCAGGCAGTTGCAACAGCTCTTGCAGCTACCGTAGGTACAGGTAATATTGCGGGAGTTGCTACAGCTATAGCAGCTGGAGGTCCAGGAGCTGTATTCTGGATGTGGATTGCTGCAGTATTTGGTATGACAACAAAATATGCTGAAGCAGCCTTAGCTGTACACTACAGAGAAAAGACTGATGACGGCAGATTCGTTGGTGGTCCTATGTACTATATTGCAAAAGGACTAAACCAAAAATGGTTAGCTGTTGTATTTGCATTCTTTGGTGCTTTAGCTGCATTTGGTATAGGTAACATGACTCAATCAAACTCTATAGCAATAGCTATGGAAACATCCTTTAATATATCACCAACTGTTATGGGTATCGTAGTTGCAATATTTGCTGGCCTAGTAGTTATCGGTGGTCTTAAGAGAATTGCTCAAGTAACTGAGCTTCTAGTACCATTCATGGCAGCCTTTTATATTATAGGTGGATTAGTAATTATAGTTCTTAATATTGGTCAACTACCTAATGCAATTGCAATAATCGTAAGAAGTGCATTTACTGGTCAAGCTGCAATTGGTGGCTTTGCTGGTGCAACAGTTATGAATGCTATGAGATACGGGGTTGCCCGTGGAGTATTTACAAACGAAGCTGGTCTAGGTTCCGCTCCTATAGCTCACGCTGCAGCTACAACAGATCACCCAGCTCGTCAAGGTCTATGGGGAGTATTCGAAGTATGGATAGACACATTAATCATAGCAACTATAACAGCTTTAGCAATTACTCTTACTGGTGTATGGGAAACAGGTACAACAGGTGCTGCTTTAACAATGTCAGCATTTAGTACTGTTCTACCAACTCTTGGTAATTATATAGTAGCTATAGGTCTTTTACTATTTGCATTCTCAACTATCTTAGGATGGGAATACTATGGTGAGAGATGTGCTGAGTACCTATTTGGACCAGGTGTTATTAAGTTCTACAGAATTATCTGGATACCATTCATATTTATCGGTGCTATTGGTGGACTAGAATTCATTTGGAGCTTAGCTGATACATTAAACGGTCTGATGGCTATTCCAAACTTAATAGGACTTGTATTCTTAAGCCCAGTAGTATTTAAGCTTACTAAAGAATTCTTTGGTAAATACTATAAAGCTGAAAAATCTGAATAAATATAAAAATAAAGAGGACATTTTGTCCTCTTTATTTTTTTCTCATATCATCCCTATATTTTTCCATAACACCAGAAAAGATTTCTGCACTGGTAGGTGGTGTATAAGTAATGGCATTGGCCCCAGCTTCAATGGTAGCTAAAATGCTTTCCTCAGTAGGACCGCCTGTTGCAATAATAGGCAATTCCTTTCCGTATTTTTCCCTAATCATCTTCACTAAGGCTGTAGTTTTTGGCCCACCTGATACGTTTAATATACTAGCTCCAGCCTTTAATTTCCCATCAAAATCATCACATTCTGAAACCACAGTGGCTATAATTGGAATATCTATCCTTTCACTCATCTTGGCAATCACATCATTGGCAGTAGGTGCATTTACTACAACTCCATATGCCCCCATAAGTTCTGCTTGTAGGGCAATACTTATAGCCCTCTTTCCTGTAGTCAATCCTCCCCCTACTCCTACAAATACTGGAACCGGCGCAACTTCTAAAATAGCCTGGGTTATAGATAATTGGGGCGTAAAGGGGTATACGGCAATTATTGAATGAGCATTAGAATTTTTTATGATTGCCACATCTGTAGTAAATAAAAGGGACTTAATCCTAGTGCCCAATATTTTTATACCACTGGCTCTATATATAGCTGAAGGGACTTCGACCATTCTAGTTCGAAGTTTAGATTTCACTTCTGGAATATATTTTTCTTTATCCATCCAATTCACCTCTTTTACATTTTTCTAGTACATACATTATACCCCAAATTAAGGAAAATAGTTTATGTTTTTTTCTTGTTTAGTAGGTTAAAAAGTGGGTATACATGAAAGGCTGTGAATATATAGTAAGGAGTGGATCGACATGAAATTTTTTCAGGGATTAAGCGCACTCTGGGAAACTGCAATTAGTATAATACCTTTAACTATAATACTAGCAGCAATTCAGATGCTTATCTTTAAAAAACCATTACACAGTGTTAGAGATTTTATCATAGGGTTTTTCTTATCTGTTATTGGATTACATTTATTTTTAAAGGGAACTACTCTGAGTTTAATACCCTTAGGGGATTCAGTGGGAAGAAACTTTGTTACAATTAACAAAAAATGGGTTATACTAGTAATAGGATTTGCAATAGGGTATGGTGCAACTTTAGTTGAACCAGGTTTACAAGCCCTTGCCCTAGAAGTTGAAGAATTATCTGCAGGGGCTATACCAAGTAGAGTTTTGATTCATGGAGTTGCAATGGGATTTGGTGGCGGCATGATGATAGGACTTTTGAAGATACTGTTAAATCTTCCCTATGTAAAAGTTCTTATACCACTACTTTTAATCGTAATAGTATTGTCTTTATTTGTACCAAAGCCATTTGATGCTATTGCCTTTGATGCTGCCTCTGCAACAACAGGACCTGTAAATATCCCTATTAATATGGCCTTGGCCATAGGTTTAGCATCTGCCATTGAAGGTGTTGACCCGCTTATATCAGGTTTTGGTATTGTAGGGCTCACATCTATAGGTACGATGATTTCAGTAATGCTATTAGGTATATTATCAAAACTGTAGGAGGGGTAATATGTTGGATGTAAAATGTATTGTTGCCATAGTTGAAAGAGGTAGGGCAGATAAGGTAGTTGATGCAGCTAAAAAAGAAGGTGCAAAAGGGGCAACCATATTCTATGGCAGGGGAACTGGAGAAACAGAAGCCAATAGGTTTTTAAAATTCCACATAGAATCTAGTAAGGAAATCATACTTATTCTAGTAGAAGTAGATAAGTGTAAAAGGATAATGGAAGCCATGGTAAAGGCAGGAGATTTAAAGAAACCAGGTACAGGTATAATTTTCACATTGGAGGTTTCTGATCTAATAGGACTCCGCCATAGGAAGGAATTTGAAGAATAGTATTAATTAGACAGGAAAAAAACCTGTCTTTTTTTATCTTAAAAACACTCTTGAAAAAGTGTACAGAAAGTGTTACTATAATAATAGATACAGTACATAATATAGGAACAACTGTACCCATACAACAAAGGAGTGAGTAATATGAAAGACCTGAATACAAAAGCATTGACAAGATTAGCAGTTCTCATTGCCTTGACTACAGTAATGACCATGGTAATTCATATACCAACAATCGGGACCAATGGATATTTAAACTTAGGTGACATGGTAGTATTTCTTTCTGCAATGATATTAGGGAAAAAAGCTGGCTTTATAGTAGGTGGTTTTGGTTCAGCCCTTGCTGACCTATTACTTGGATATACTCATTATGCTCCCATTACATTTATAGTAAAGGGTTTAGAAGGATATATAGCAGGTTTAATCCTAGAAACAAGATTAGGTAAAAGTAAACCTATTATAGCTACTAGCATAGGTGGACTATGGATGGCCTTAGGATATTATTTAGCAGAAATATTTATGTATGGAGCAAAGGCAGCCTTAGCAGCCATACCTGGAAATATAATGCAGGGCTTATTTGGAGCTGTTTCAGCAGTTTTATTCTTTATGGCTTTAAGAAGAACTAGGGCTATTAAGGGAAGATAAACTAAGCACAGGATATTAAATCCTGTGCTTATTCTCTTGCTGTAGTTCTATCGAAAATAAGTTTGATACAGTATAGTCCTGCTAATCCAACTAAACCATAGACGACCCTACTTAAAAAGGAGTCAGATCCACCAAAGATAGCAGCCACTAAGTCAAATCTAAATAAAGCTATTAATCCCCAGTTTAGTGCTCCGATTGTTACTAAGGTTAAAGCAGTTGTATCCATAACTTTCCTCCCCTCATTTCTTGGTAATTTTAGTATTACCAATTGTAAAATGCTTATCCATCAATATGGATTTTGAGGGTGGAATTCATTATTTGCTTTTCTCAGTTTTCAATTCCAATTTGGACAAATATCCTTTTGACTCAGGGGACTTTTTCATTTCACCTAATATATTGAATTCAGTTCCTAAGTTTTCCCTAGCTACAGCTAACATTAGTTTTAGCCTATTTTCTTGATTAACCTTAGTTGCCCCAGGGTCATAATCTATAGGTACTATATTTGCCCTTGGGTAAATACTCTTTATCTTCCTAATCATACCCTTACCAACTATATGATTTGGTAAACACCCGAAGGGTTGTGCACAGACCACATTTTCATATCCGCTCCTAATCAAATCTACTATTTCAGCCGTTAGTAGCCATCCTTCACCCATTTTGCAACCCCTACTTATAACTTCTTCAGCTAGGGATTTCAAATGTGGGAAAGGAGATGGGGCTTTGAAACTACTAAATTTTTTTACTGCCTTAATTATCATTTCTTCATACATATTTAAATATTTTAATATAAGGGCTGCAGCATTTCTAATTATTTTGGAACCACCGTAGATATCTACATCTTCTATCCTATTATTTACGCTATACATTAAGAAACCCATTAGGCCAGGCACCATGACCTCACAACCCTCTTTTACTAAGAAGTCCTCTAGATGGTTGTTACCTAGCTTGGAGTATTTTACATATATTTCACCAACTATTCCTACCTTTGGCTTAACCTCATATAATCTAGGGATTTTCTCAAAGGATTGGACTATTCTTTGAAGATTTCTCTTTATTTCCCCCTTAAGATATCCCTTTTTTGCCCTAAATTGTTTTCCCAAGAGTTCTAACCAATAGTCTACTACACTTTGGGTCTCACCCTTATTTACCTCATAGGGTAAAACTTGATTGTTTAATAGCATAAGGGCATCTCCATAGGTCACTGCAACCAATAGTTTAGTAATCATAGGCAGGGTAAGCCTAAAGCCACCCCTCCTACCTAGACTTCCTAAATCCAGTGCTAAAACAGGTATATGGTCGTAGTTCAGTTTTTTTAGGGCCTTTTTAATTAAATAAACATAGTTTGATGCACGACAGCCCCCACCAGTTTGTGTCATCATAAGGGCAACCTTATTTAAATCGTACTTTCCACTTTTCAAGGCATCTATCATTTGACCGATGACCAGGAGGGCAGGATAACAGGTATCATTGTGTACATATTTTAAACCCTCTTCCACAACGGAAGGGCCTTCATTTTTCAAAATTTCCACCTTATACCCATACTCTTCAAATATATATTTGAAAAGAGTAAAATGTATAGAACACATATCGGGAATTAAAATTGTATAATCTTTCATATTATTTTGACTCCCTTCCTTGATTTAATGCTTCCATTAGGCTACGAAGTCTAATCTTTACAGCACCTAGGTTGGTTATTTCATCTATTTTTAACTGGGTATAGATCTTATCTTCCGATTCTAATATTTCCATAACCTCATCACTTGTAATGGCATCAAGGCCACAGCCAAAGGAAACTAATTGAACTAAATTCATATTTGGCTTGTCTTCAATATATTTAGCTGCTGAATAAAGCCTAGCATGATAGGTCCATTGGTTGAGGACATTAGTTTCTACTTGAGGCAGGTTGTCACCAATGGAGTCTTCAGAGATTACAACTGCACCAAGTTGACATATGAGCTTATCTATTCCATTGTTAATCTCTGGGTCCACATGGTAGGGCCTACCAGCTAGTATAATTATAGGTAGATTATTTTTGTTTGCATATTCTATATAATGTTTACCCATATTTGCTACCTTTTCCATATATAAATTATATTCTTCAAAGGCCTTATCCGTAGCTTTTTTTACTTCCTCTAAGCTAATATCATCATACAGGTTAGCTAGTATTCCATGGATTTTCTTTATAAAATCCTTTGGCCTATGGAGGCCTAGATAGTCATATATGAAATTAATACTTTGAACTTTTTCCACATTGGCAGCTATAAGCTCTGGATAATAGGCAACTACAGGGCAATTGTAGTGGTTATCTCCTAATCCTTCATCTAAGTTGTAGCTCATACATGGATAAAAGATAGTATCCACATTTTCTTCTAATAAGGATTCTATATGACCATGGACTAGCTTAGCAGGATAACAAACCGTATCAGAGGGGATAGTATATTGGCCCTTTAAATACAAGTCTCTATTGGACTTAGGAGACTTAACAACTTCAAAACCTAGTTCAGTGAAAAACCTATACCAAAATGGTAATAGCTCATACATATTTAAGGCCATGGGTAAGCCGATTTTTCCCCTAGGTCCTTTTACAGGTTTATAAGAGTCTAGTAGCTTTAGCTTATAATCATATATACTCAATTGCTTTACTCCATTTTTCTTAGCAAGGGGCCTTTCACATTTATTACCACTGATAAACTTCCTATTATTGTCAAAGGTGTTAATGGTGAGGCTACAGTTGTTGCTGCAAAGTCCACAGTGGCTTGCACTAGTCTCATGGTAGAAGGACTCTAGGGCCTCCTTATTTAATATAGTACTTTCCCCCTTGGACCTATTCTTTGAATAAATAGCTGCACCATAGGCACCCATTAAACCCGCAATATTGGGCCTTATAACATTTCTACCTATTTCCATTTCAAAGGACCGGAGGACTGCATCGTTTAGGAAGGTACCGCCTTGTACTACAATGTTTTCTCCTAACTCATCGGCACTGGCAGCACGAATTACCTTATACAAGGCATTTTTCACGACAGAAGAAGATAGGCCAGCAGATATATCTTCAATAGTAGCCCCGTATTTTTGTGCCTGTTTTACAGAGGAGTTCATAAATACTGTACACCTAGACCCTAAGTCTACAGGCTTTGAAGCAAACAATCCAAGGTTTGCAAAATCCTCAATACTGTAATTTAAGGCTCCTGCAAAGGTTTGTAAAAAGGAGCCACAACCAGAGGAACAGGCCTCATTTAAAAATATATTATCTATAACTCCATTTTTAATCTTAAAACATTTAATATCCTGGCCACCAATGTCTATTATAAAGTCAACATCAGGTTTAAACTTTTTAGCAGCAGTAAAATGGGCTATGGTTTCAACTATACCATAATCTATTTGAAAGGCATTTTTTATTATTTCCTCCCCATAGCCAGTTACTGCACTGGATTTAATAGTGATATTTGGATACTTGTCATAAAAGCCTATTAAAAAGTCCTTAATGATAGATACTGGGTTTCCAGAATTGGGAAGATATTTAGAATAGATAATATTCTCATCTTCATCTATAATGGTAGCCTTTACTGTAGTAGACCCAGCATCCACACCTAGATAGGCACTTCCATTATATTCATCAGGATCCTTATATAGTACTCTTTCACTATTATGTCTATGTATAAATTCCTTATATTCTTCTTGGTTTGCAAATAGGGGGGAACTAGAGATAAATTCACCTTTATAGGAGTTGTTTTCAATTCTGTAAATTACGGATTTAAGATTTTGGGCCTCTTCTTGGGACATTAAGGCAGCTCCTAAGGCCACATAATAAAGGGAATTTTCAGGGCATATTCCCCTAGTATTTAAGCTTTTGTCGAAACTCTTTCTTAGTTCAGATAGGAAGGTAAGAGGGCCACCAAGATATACCATATTACCCTTTAACTCCCTTCCTTGGGCAAGACCTGCTATGGTCTGGTTGACTACAGCGTAAAAAATACTGGCAGCCACATCCTCCTTTTTTGCCCCTTGGTTTAAGAGGGGTTGTACGTCAGACTTAGCGAAAACCCCACATCTAGATGCTATAGTATATATCTTTTCATGGCTTTTTGCCAATTCATTCATTTCATCAGGACTTATGTTTAATAGGGTAGACATTTGATCGATAAAGGCCCCAGTACCGCCTGCACAAGACCCATTCATTCGAACCTCTAGGCCATTGGTTAAGAAAAGGATTTTAGCATCCTCCCCCCCTAACTCAATGACTATATCTGCCTGGGGTATAAATTTCCCTACAGCCACACGGGTGGCATAGACCTCCTGTACAAAGGGGATCTTTGAAGATTCGGCTAATCCCATACCTGCTGAACCAGAGACAGATATATTTACATAATCGTCAATATTTAACTCTTCTATGATCCTTTTTAATAGTTCTACAGTCTTTTCAGCGATTTTAGAATAATGTCTTTCATAGGATTTAAATACTATATTATCATCATTATCTAATACTACTGCTTTTAATGTTGTAGAGCCTACATCAAGACCAATCCTCATTTATATCGTCCTTTCACTAGAGAAAATCATTTTATTATAATAATATCACAGTTGTAAAAATATTCAATATTTTTAAAGGCAGGATGTAAATCCTGCCTTCCTAATAGTATCCTCTTTCATATTGGATAGGGTATTTGATTTTCAGATTGTTTTCATAGGCCATATTCAGGACAAACTGTGGGTCACGTAGGAGTCCTCTACCAATGGCTACTAAGTCAGCCCTATTATTATATAGGATTTCTTCAATCTGGTCATATTCATTGATTAGTCCAACAGCAATAGTAGGTATATTACATTCCCTTCTAATGGTTTCTGAGTGGGTCACTTGATAACCTGGGAATATTGGGAATCTTACACTAATAAGGCCACCGGTACTTACATGGACCATATCAATATATTCCTTTACTTCGTTGATAATCTTAACCATTTCTTCCTTGTTGATGCCACCATCAATATAGTCATCAGCGGAAACCCTTAGAAGGATTGGCTTTTCATCAGGCCATACCTCCTTAACTGCAAGTAAAATTTCCTTTAGGAACCTAGTCCTATTTTCTAGGCTGCCACCATATTCGTCATTTCTTTTATTTGTAAGGGGGGATAAAAATTCATGGATAAGATAGCCATGGGCACCATGGATTTCTATGGCATCAAAGCCTGCCTTATCTGCCCTAAGGGCGGCATCTTTAAAACTATTGACTAAGCCCTTGATTCCCTCAACAGTTAATTCCTTAGGTTCCCTATATTTATCACTAAACCTAATAGGTGATGGGGCTACAATGTATTCATCATTAGATGTACATTTTCTACCAGCATGGGCCAACTGAATGGCAATTTTGCTCCCATAGGCTTTTACACTTTCAACTAAAGACTTAAGGCCTTCAATATGGTCATCACTCCATATACCTAAGTCATTGCTGGTAATCCTACCATTTGGTATTACCCCAGTGGCCTCCACAATAATTAGGCCTACACCACCTATGGCTCTAGCAGTATAATGTACCTTATGGAAGTCCTTCACAAAACCACTTTCATCAGTGGAATACATACACATAGGTGGCATTACAATCCTGTTTTTTAACACCATATCTTTTATTTTATATTCTGTTAAAACTTTCATTTTATCACCATCCTTAGACTTATATTTACCCATAATTTCAAAAATATAAAGATGGAGATAAATTAAATTCTATGGCTCTATATAATAGCTAATATTTGCATCATTGAATCTATCTGTAAGGAATTTTTCTATTGGTTTAGTATTATCGAATATTAAACTGTCCCTATAATTTATTAGGAAGTGACAAGATTTAATTACATCTATACCATAACGGTTTATACTGTTGTCTAGGAAAATATCTATATACTTATTTACAGTTTCCCTATCAATATTATCAGTGTTAAGCTTAATTTGAAGGATAAATTCAAAGTCTATTACAAGGTTAATAAGAAGGTCCATAATAGTCCAATTAAATTTAATCTTACCATCTTCAGTAAAGCTAGAATATTTAAAGGGATCTAATATGAGGTATTTGTCAGTAGACAAGTTCTTACCATGAATAGTGTAGTAGTATTTAAAGTAAAGGTATTTGTTTATTAAAGATGAAAAATCTGTATCCTCATCTAAAGAATTATCAATGACAAAGAATTTTTTCATGTAGTTTTCAAATATGACTTCAATATCTGAAGGAGTTAATTCTTCATATTCATAACCCTTGCTGGCATAGGAAAAACACTTCTCCTTATGCTCTAAAGGCATACACCCATACCACTTCTTAAAAGCCCTATAATAATACTTGGTATCAGAAAAGCCACATTGGTTAGATATTTCCGTTATAGTCATATTTTTCAGCAATAGAAATTCTGACTGGAGTACCCTTTCATAATTAATCCTTTCACTAAAACTATATGTACTTAGGTTTTTCCAAAAATGAGAGAAGTATGTCTTAGTAATAAATTCCCTGGACACAATATCATCTAGATTAATTTTTTGTGAGTAATTCTCTTGAATAAACTTTACAATCCTATGGTACCTATCTAAATGGATTGAGCTTATGAAGTCTCCATTTTCCTGAAGAAGCTGAAGCCAGTTAAACTCATAAATCATTTGGTATACTAATTTATGCAATATCTTATGATACATCTGATTAGTTACAGAAGGGTTTAATATTTCTGCAAAAACACTAATCAAAAGGTTTCTAAAATGAATTTTGAACATTTCCTTAGTTTCTAAATCAACACCGCTTTTTTCCAATAATTCTTCATAGATACCATTTCTAAAGAACATGTATTTAACATAAGGGAATTGGTCTTCAAAGTAGTCTAAATTTATGTAAAATATAAGAACTACAGATCCATCTTCACTTGTGATGGAGTGGATAGTCTTATTATTAATAAAAAAGAAATCCCCCTCTTCTAAATGGATTTCCTCAAAATTAGCCTTGATATCAATAGAGCCCTTAATAGGCAGTATTATTTCTGTAACATCCTCATGCCAATGTATGGGAAATCGGCTGATAGATTTAATATCAATTTTTAATGGCTCATCATCCTTGAACTGAACCTTATGTAATCTCATACTGTCCCCCCTTTGTTAATTATATTATACTAAAAAACTAAAATTTGACAAAGTAAAAACTCCCCGAAGGGAGTTGAACAAAGGAGTGGTAAATCTATTATATATCGATACCGCCATCTACTCTAATTAACTGACCTGTAACAAAGGAAGAATCATCACTAGCTAAGAAAAGGGCAGCTGTAGCTATTTCTTCAGGCTGACCAGCTTTCTTTAGAGGTGATCCTTCTACTAAGTGTGGAACTGCAGATTCTCCACCAATACTATTTAACATAGCAGTTACTATAGCTCCTGGGAGTATAGCATTGGCACGAATTTCAGGACCTAATTCCCAAGCCATGGATTTAGTTAAACCGCATAAGGCATGTTTACTAGTTACATAACCAACGGGTCCATGATGTGCATGAGCTCCTGCAACAGAGCTTGTATTTATAATTACTCCTTTTCCTTTTTCTTTCATTATTGGAGCACATAATTGAGCTAAGTATAATGGAGCAGTAACATTAACAGCGTAAGCTTTATTCCATTCTTCAAATCCTATATCCATTAAAGGAGTAAGGCTTAACATACCAGCATTGTTAAATAAAATATCAACTGTACCGTAGGTTTCAATAGTTATATCAAAAATATTCTTTACTTCATCCATATTAGACATGTCTGCTATAACGTATATAGCTTCATTTCCTTCTGCTTTAATTTTATCTACTACTTCTTTGGCACGCTCTTCATTTCTACCTGTAACTACTACTTTGGCACCTTCTCTAGCAAACAATTCAGCTGTAGCACGTCCCATTCCAGAGGTTGAACCTGTAACGATAGCAACTTTACCTTTCAATTTCATAACCATGCCTCCCCTACGAGATTGTTAAATATTTGTTATTTCACGTTAATAATATAACAAGTATAAAGTGATGACAATTGACAAAAATGTGTTGTTAAGTATTTAGCAATGACATATTTATCATAAAAAAACACCCTAAAAGCTAA
>JAAYQJ010000072.1 GCA_012519355.1 Tissierellia bacterium
TCTAAAATAGTAAAGGCAGTTTGGTAGATTACTATCTTATTCTTGTCTAATAAGGACTTTGCTATACAATTACATAGAAAGGTCTTCCCTAACCCTGTAGTACCATAGAATAATAGATTTTCTCCATTATCTTCATTGAAGTTATTGACGAATCCCTCTGCAATACCTACTATTTCCTTCATATTTTCCCTTGGTGTTAGGGGTTCATTTTCAAAGGCTTCATCCTTAAATACGTTTATATTAAAGGTTTGGAAATTCTCTTTTTTCAAGACATTTTCAATATTGGACATCTTATATGCACGGGAAACTAAGGCTTGTTTTAAGCAATTGCATTGGTTACCATTTTCCAAATATCCAGTATCATCACAATAATCGCAATCATATTTAATATCCATATAGTCCATTGGTATATTTGATTCTGTCATTAGGTATGCCTTTTCCATTTTAAGCTTTTCTATTGTGTTTTTTGCCCTTTCTGCTACTTCCTTATACTTATCCGGATTATTGAGAATGTTTTTAGACATGTTAAGACCAATTTTAAATATTTCTTCATCGATCTTTTTAATGGCAGGGATTTCCCTATAGACCTTATCCCTTCTCAATCTCTGTTCTCGTAGCTTTTTATCCCTTTTTTTCTCGTATTCAATTGATATTTCCTTTAATATTTCCTTATACATACTAAGCTTCTCCTTTTGCCCTTTGGATATAGGTTTCTCTCTTTCTTCTTGCTATTTCTTCTAATTCATCTGCAGTATAGTTTTCAGTTCTTTGTTTAAAATTGTGGAACCTAGTTTTCTTTGGGGCCACCTTATTTTCTACTGGTTTTGACTTAACATATTCCTTCTTTTCCTTTGGCTTATCCTTTTCTTCTATTTCTTCAATTGTCTTTATATCTTTTTTATACCAGGAGGTAAGGATACCATCTATATAGTTTATATTTGGATTGGCTACCTTAGCTGAGCCCTCGCATCCCTTAAGTACCATCTCCATGGAAAACTTATACTCATCAAACCACTTATCTATTATATTCATTTCTCCTTCTGTAATAGGCCTATTATCAAGTCCTAGGGCCTTCATTATCCTTTGGTATCTATAGTATCTTTCATCTTGGCTTTTAAAGTGTTCAAGTAATGCCTCCATATTTGTAAGGCCATTATCATACCAGTTTCTAATGATTCCCTCAACATAGTTAATATTTCTTACACCCTTCCTTTCAACTCCATAGAAAAAAGCCTTTTCTATTACATCAGGGTTCATATTATAGTTTTCTATCCATGATAGTATTCTTTGTTTTTCCGTGGCAACAGTTTGCCTTCGCATTATATCATCTATATTGTTAAACATCCTATTTATTATGGGAATTTGGTTAGCTTCTATTAATTCCTTAGGACTAGTAGACTTTGGTTTCTTTACTTCTTCTACCTTAGTATTAAATAGGCTAAGGTTGTTTTTTATGTATAATTGTTTTAGGTTTAAAAACTTTACTTTGTAATTGTATTTGTTATCTTCATCCACATGGATTTTTTCTATTATCCCTTTGCTTTCCCAAAAATCCCAAGCCCTTAAAACATCATCTAAGGGAATTTCTAAGTGTTTTGCTATTATTTGATTATTTACTTCTACCTTTGCATCCTTATCATAGGCATATTTGTAGCCTAATAAGTATACTTTTACATAGGTACCATTTGCCATTGGCATAAAATCGTTAATAAATATATTCTCTATGGGGGTATCTCCCAAGTCCATATCTGTAGTCTCTAGAAAAAAGCTCATATAATCAGCTCCTAAGTTCTAATCTTTCTCAGTTTAAAAAATCTGTTCTTCTGTAAAGCCATTTTGTAAATATAATTATATATCTTTTCATCATCAATTACAAAAGAAGATTTTTCTGCTAAGTAGTAGGGATTTTTTAAGTCTAATCCTTGATTGAAGAAGTCATCAAGGTAGTAGCCTACTGGTTGAAATCCAATTTTTTCATATACCCTGTAGGCCCTTTTATTAAATTCTGCTACTTCCAATATCATCTTTTTCATTTTCATTTCAATAAAATAGTGTCTTAGAAAGGTATCTAATATTTCCGTCCCATAACCTTTATTAATGTGGTTTGGATCTAATACTATACCTAGGGTAGATTCTCTCCTGAATATTTTTATTCCCTTAATCCCCATATAGCCAATTAATTCATCTCTTTCATTTCTGATACTATAGTATTTATTGAAAAAACTATTCACCTTCATTTTATACCATAATTTTATTTCCTTATCAGACATATGAGGGAAGTTATAATCTTCTAGTAAGGGATTGTCATGATATCCCCAGTTTCTCATTTCAAATACATCTTCTAATTTTAAATCTCTTATTGTGACCCTTTCTCCTTTTATCTCCAGTTTGACCACCCCTTTTATTAATTGACCATTGATAGTGAAGAGTGAAGAATTCCTAGGCCATACCCTTGGGTCTAAGAGTAGACTCAGATAATTATTCACTATTCACTATTTAATACAAATTAGGATTACAACAGATAAAAATCTACTGTAATCCTTAATTGTAAATTGTGCCTTGTCTTACTCTCTTGCCATATTAACAAACTTGGTGAATTCCTTTTTAAATACTAATTCTATACTACCTGTTGGTCCATTCCTATGTTTTGCAATAATTACTTCTCCTATATTTTTCTTTTCTGTATCCTGATTATAATATTCATCCCTATATAAGAATAATACCACGTCAGCGTCTTGCTCTATGGCTCCAGACTCTCTAAGGTCAGACAGGATTGGCCTATGGTCAGACCTAAGTTCTGGCGCACGACTTAACTGGGATAAGGCAACTACAGGACATTCCAGCTCCTTTGCTAGGGCCTTCAAACCTCTAGATATAGCTGATATTTCCTGCTGCCTACTTTCATGCCGACTTTCTGATTGCATTAATTGTAGGTAGTCTATTAAAACAAGGTCTAAACCCTTCTCTATTTTCAATCTTCTAGATTTTGCCTTCATTTCCATAAGGGATATTCCAGCAGTATCGTCTATAAAGATATCTGCTTGGGATAAGGGACCCATGGAATTTATTATCTGGAGCCATTCATCTTCTGATAGTCTACCAGATATAATCTTTTGAAGGTCAACATGGGCTGTTGCAGAAATCATTCTCTGAACTAATTGTTCCTTAGACATTTCTAAGGAAAATATGGCTACCTTTGCCCCCCCTTTAAGGGCAGCATTAGATGCAAGGTTTAAGGCAAAGGCCGTTTTTCCCATGGAAGGCCTAGCAGCCAATAAAACTAAATCTGATTTTTGAAGACCAGATAATTTATGGTCTAAATCTATAAAACCAGTAGTAATTCCTGTTAAGGCATCTTCACTAGCAGCCCTTTCTTCTATTTTTGAAAAGCTGCTTAATAATACTTCGTTTAAGGGAGCGAAGCCTTCCCTATGTCTACCTTGGGTAATATCAAATATGGATTTTTCAGCCTTTTCTATTATTGCATTTACCTCTTCTGAATCCTCATAGGATTTTGATATTACCTCATCACAGGATTTAATCAGCCTTCTCAATATAGCTTTTTCTTCTACTATTTTACA
>JAAYQJ010000073.1 GCA_012519355.1 Tissierellia bacterium
ATGATTTTCAGAAGAAGAACCCAGCATTAGTGAAATTATGTACATTAATACTGGGTTTTTTAAATAATGCAATATTCCATTCATTTTTTAAATAAGCTGAAATATATATTGCAATATTCATATGTTTATTACTATAATAGACTTAAAGAAGACTTATTGAAAGTAATAATAGCCATTAAGGGAGGTTAAAAAATGTTTGATGATAAAAAAATCAATGAGATAAAGTCATCCATTGATAGGTGGGAGAAGGAGACTGTAGAAAAAACCATATCAAAATTCCCAGAGCGAAAGGAAAAATTTACCACAGGTTCAAATGCAGAAGCCAATAGACTATATACACCAGTGGATATAAAGGATTTTGACTATGAGAAAGATTTAGGATACCCTGGAGAATACCCCTATACTAGAGGTGTTCAGCCTACCATGTACAGAGGTAGACTTTGGACAATGAGACAATATGCAGGATTTGCTACAGCTGAAGAATCAAATGAAAGATATAAGTATCTATTAGAACAAGGTCAAACAGGCTTAAGTGTTGCTTTTGACTTACCTACTCAAATAGGATATGATTCAGACCATCCTTTATCTGAAGGGGAAGTAGGTAAAGTTGGAGTAGCCATAGATTCCCTTAAGGATATGGAAATATTATTTGACGGTATACCCCTAGATAAGGTAAGTACGTCTATGACTATAAATGCACCAGCCTCTGTTTTATTGGCAATGTATATAGCAGTTGCAGAAAAGCAAGGGGTTTCAATGGATAAATTAAGAGGTACGATACAAAATGACATCTTAAAGGAATACATAGCAAGGGGTACCTATATATTCCCACCAGAGCCTTCCATGAGATTGATAACTAATATTTTTGAGTATTGTTCAAAGGAAGTGCCAAAGTGGAATACAATTAGTATCTCCGGATATCATATCAGAGAAGCAGGTTGTACTGCTGCCCAAGAAGTAGCCTTTACTTTAGCAGATGGTATTGCCTATGTTGAAGCTGCTATAAATGCAGGTCTTGATGTAGATGATTTTGCACCTAGATTATCCTTCTTCTTTAATGCTCACAATGATTTGTTAGAAGAAGTAGCTAAATATAGGGCTGCTAGAAGGCTTTGGGCTAGGATAATGAAGGAAAGATTTAAGGCGAAAAATCCAAAATCAATGCAACTAAAATTCCATACCCAAACAGCTGGTTCCACATTAACTGCTCAACAGCCAGATAATAATATAATTAGGGTTACAATCCAAACCTTAGCTGCAGTTCTTGGTGGTACTCAATCCTTACACACTAACTCTAGAGATGAGGCCTTAGCCTTACCTACTGAAGACTCCGTAAGAATTGCATTAAGAACCCAACAAATAGTAGCTTATGAATCTGGAGTAACAGAGACTATAGACCCATTAGCAGGTTCCTACTATATTGAGAGCCTAACAGATAAAATAGAAGAAGAAGCAGTTAAATATATTGAAAGAATTGATGAGTTAGGTGGAGCACCTAAGGCTATAGAAAAGGGATACATTCAAAAAGAAATCCAAAATGCAGCCTATAGGTATCAAATGGAAGTTGAAGCCCAAGAGAGAATAGTTGTAGGTGTGAATAAATTCCAAATAGAAGAAACTGACAAGAAGGAACTCTTAAAAGTTGATAAAACAGTTGAATTAAGTCAAAGAGAAAAGCTTACTAAATTAAGAGAAGAAAGAAATAATGAGGAAGTAGAATGGGCCTTAAATATATTGAAGGAAAAAGCGGAAACAGATGAAAACTTAATGCCATATATTTTAGATGCTGTAAAAACATATGCCACTTTAGGAGAAATCTGCAACGTGTTAAGGGAAGTATTTGGTGAATATGAACAATCAATCATACTTTAATGGTAGATATTAAGGGAGTAAGATATCAAAGAAGAAATCTAATTCTTAATGAATAAATGGGAGGTAAAACTATGGATAGACCGATTAGAGTGTTGGTAGCTAAACCCGGCCTTGATGGACATGACCGAGGTGCAAAGGTGATAGCCAGAGCCCTAAGGGATGCTGGCATGGAGGTTATATATACAGGTTTAAGACAAACACCAGAGCAAATAGTAGCTGCAGCTATCCAAGAGGATGTGGATGTAGTTGCAATGAGTATATTATCAGGTGCCCATAACCATCTATTCCTAAAGGTAGTTAACCTTTTAAAAGAAGAAGGGGTAGAGGATATGTTAATAATTGGTGGAGGAGTTATTCCAGAGGATGATATTCCATTTTTAATTGAATCTGGAATAGAAGCAATATTTACTCCAGGAACATCAACAAAGGATGTAGTAGAATATATAAAAAACAATCTTAAAAGATAATCAAGGTGGTGCCTTATTTGAATATTGAAGAAAGATTACTTAATGGTGATAAGAGGGCCTGTGCCCGTCTTATTACCATGTTAGAGTCAAATCATAATGAAGCAGTTGATATTTTAAAGAGATTATATAAAAACACTGGAAAGGCATATGTAATAGGAGTTACTGGCCCTCCTGGTGCAGGCAAATCCACATTAACAGATAAGCTAGTTAAGGAACTTAGAAAGCAAGACAAAAAAGTAGGAATAATAGCCATAGACCCAACCAGCCCCTTTAGTGGTGGAGCTATTCTAGGGGATAGAATTAGGATGAACGACTTATCACTGGACAAAAACATATTTATTAGAAGTATGGGTACTCGTGGTTCCTTAGGTGGTATGTCTAGAGCAACCTGGGGAGCTGTAAAGGTATTAGATATTTTCGGGTGTGACTTTATCTTTATAGAGACAGTGGGAGTAGGTCAATCAGAGGTAGATATAGTAAAGACTGCAGATACAGTACTTATGGTTATGGTTCCAAATTTAGGTGACGATATTCAAGCTATTAAGGCAGGTATTATGGAAATAGCAGATGTGTTTGCCATTAACAAATCTGACTTAGACGGGGCAGATAAGACTAAACTAGAGGTAGAAATGAATTTGGATTTAAATGAAGATATGGATTTTAGACCACCTGTAATAAAAGTATCTGCTGCGAAAAATAAGGATATAGATGTGTTATTAGAAAAAATCATGGAGCATAGAAGGTATTTAGAAGAAACAAATAAACTGGAAGATAAAAGAATTAGAAACAATAAGATGGAATTATTGAAGATGGTAGAAGAGGATTTAATGACTTTAATAATGGATAAGGCAGTAAAGGATGATTTATTGGAAAAACTTGCAAGGGACGTGACATTGAGGAATATTGATCCTTATACTGCAAAAGAAGAAATATTAAAGTTAATAGTTAGTGAATAATGGACGATCTTCTTAAATACGAAAAAAGCCAAATCACTCGTTTCGCTTCAAGATTTGATGCCTTCACACAGCTTATTTGGAAACAGGAAATCAATGGGCCGCTGTGCTTAAACCCTGATTTCCAAAGCGGATCCCAAATTTCGCTGGAAGGCATAACAAATCTTTCTGAGGCACTCGTACAATTTGCCTTTTTTCTCACTTGTTTGAATGAACTAAGCAATTGTCCATTGTCAACTGTCAATTGTCAATTTAAAAAGAATGGGGGTAAAGAGATGGTAGGTAAAATTGACCATATCGGTATTGCGGTAAAAAACTTGGAAGAAACTCTTAAATTTTATGAAGAAGTCTTAGGTATGAAAAGTGTAGGGACAGAAGTAGTTGAAGAACAAAAAGTAAAAGTTGCTTTCTTACCTATAGGAGATACGGAAGTAGAACTACTTGAATCTACAGAGGAAGACGGTCCCATAGCTAAATTTATAGAAAAAAAAGGGGAAGGAATACAACATATAGCCTATAGGGTAGACAATATTGAAGAGGCCATAGAAAGATTAAAGGAAAAGGGAATTAGATTAATAGATGAGAAACCAAGATATGGTGCTGGTGGTGCAAAAATAGCGTTTTTACATCCAAAATCAACCTTTGGAGTTCTTATTGAGCTTTGTGAAAGAGATTAGTAAACAGTCAAGGAGGGAAAACATGAAGGAAAAAATTCAACAACTCCTAGATGCTGAGAATAAAATAAAGCTTGGCGGTGGAGAAGAAAGGATAGCAAAGCAGCACAAATCTGGTAAACTTACTGCAAGGGAAAGAATCAATTTACTTTTTGATGAAGGTAGTTTTGTAGAGTTAGATAAGTTTGTAGAACACAGATGTACAAACTTTGGTATGGAAGAAGTAAAGGCTCCAGCAGATGGTGTAGTTACTGGATATGGTACAGTTAATGGAAGACTTGTATTTGCTTTTGCCCAGGATTTTACTGTCCTAGGTGGTTCCCTAGGAGAAATGCACGCTGCAAAAATATGTAAGGTGCAAGATATGGCCTTGAAAATGGGAGCTCCAATTGTTGGATTTAATGATTCAGGTGGGGCTAGGATTCAAGAAGGGGTAGATGCCTTATCAGGATATGGAAGAATATTCTACAGAAATACCATTGCCTCAGGAGTTATACCACAAATTTCAGTAATCATGGGTCCTAGTGCAGGTGGAGCAGTATATTCTCCTGCCCTAACTGATTTTATTTTCATGGTTGAAAATACAAGTAGGATGTTTATTACAGGTCCACAAGTAATAAAATCCGTAACAGGCCAGGAAGTATCTCAAGAAGAACTTGGTGGAGCAAGTACTCACAATAAGGTATCTGGAGTAGCGCATTTTATGGACAAGACAGAAGAAGAATCTATTGAGAGAATTAAGCTATTATTATCCTTCTTACCTTCAAATAATTTGGAGGATGGACCTGTCTTTGAAACAGAGGATAATATTAATAGACTAGAAGAAGGCTTAAATGAAATTGTTCCTGTAAATCCCAATAAGCCTTATGATATGAAGGAAGTTATAAGACTTATAGCAGATAATGGATATTTCTTTGAAGTGCAGGAATATTATGCGCAAAATATAATTACAGGATTTATTAGGTTAAATGGTAAGCCAGTAGGTGTTGTAGCTAATCAACCAAGGGTTCTAGCAGGATGCTTGGATATAAATGCTTCAGATAAGGCTGGTAGATTTATTAGGACATGTGATGCTTTCAATATCCCATTATTAAACCTAGTAGATGTGCCAGGATTTTTACCAGGTACGGAACAGGAATATGGTGGAATTATTAGACATGGTGCAAAAATGCTTTATGCCTATAGTGAAGCAACGGTACCAAAGGTAACATTAATAGTTAGAAAGGCCTATGGTGGAGCATATCTTGCTATGTGTTCAAAGGACTTAGGAGCTGATCAGGTATTTGCATGGCCAAATGCAGAAATAGCAGTTATGGGACCAGATGGAGCAGCAAATATCATCTTTAAAAAGGATATAGAAAACTCGGATAACCCAATTGAGACAAGACAGGAAAAGATTAATGAATATAGAAATACTATTGCAAGTCCATACATTGCAGCCCAAAGAGGATTTGTAGATGATGTACTAGTTCCAAGCACAACTAGGCCAAGATTGATATCAGCATTTGAAATGTTAGAGTCTAAAAGGGAAAGTAGACCTGCCAAAAAACATGGAAATATACCATTATAAAGAGATGAAGGGATTTGTTGATAGTAAGTTTAGGAGGATGGCCATATGAATACTATTGGTAATGTGATAATAGGTGTTGTAGGATTAATAGCTTTTGTCTTATTTTTTAACTTGTTTAAAAACATAGGCAAAGAAAAGCAAGATATAGAGGTAGTTGAAAAAAAGGTCAATCCCGTAGTTAAGGTTGAAGACAAGAAAAAAGTAGATGATGAAGAATTAATAGCAGTTATTGCAGCTAGTATTGCAGCAAGCCTAGGTGTTAGCGTTCCAGAAATAAACATTAAGAGTATAAGAAGAATACCTCAAAGAACTCCTATATGGGCTCAAGCTGGAAGACAAGAGTTAACATATAGGAAATTACAATAAAATAGTTAAGGAGGCATTTTGATGAGAAAGTTTATAATAAAGGTTAATGGAAATTCCTATGAAGTGGAAGTTGAAGAAGTAGGAGTAGCAAAAGAAGTATCTAGACCTGCAAGCCAAGTGGCAGCACCTACACCAGCTCCAACACCAGCACCAACTTCAACACCAGACCCAGCACCAAAGGCAGCCGAACCAAAAGAGGAGAAAAAGGAAGTAGTAGTATCTGCTGGTCAAGAAGTAGTAGAAGCTCCAATGCCTGGAAGTATTTGGAAGATAGAAGTAAAAGAAGGAGATACGGTAAAAGCAGGGGAGGTCTTATTGATTTTAGAAGCAATGAAGATGGAGAACGAGATAGTTGCACCAAGGGATGGAGTTGTGGCTAGTGTCAATACAACAGAGGGTGCACAAGTAAATACAGGGGATAAATTAATAGTATTAGATTAATATGGTGGATTATAGTAGAGTTACTCTACTATAATCCTATTTATATTTATACTCATTCACTTCTTGTTTGTATTGAGAAAGGAGAGGCAAATGTTTGAAGGTTATATTACAGATATAAAGGGTATAATGGTTGGGCACGCACAATCAGAGGAAGGGATGACAGGTTGTACTGTAGTCATTTGTGAGGAAGGTGCAACTGGTGGAGTTGATGTTAGAGGTTCTGCCCCTGGTACTAGGGAGACAGACTTATTCAAGGCTGAAAAGATGGTAGATAAGGTTCATGGAATAGTACTATCTGGTGGCTCTGCCTTTGGTCTTGAAGCTTCTTCAGGTGTTATGAAATATTTAGAAGAAAAGGGTATAGGATTTGATGTGGGAGTAACTAAGGTTCCCATAGTAGCATCAGCAGTCATATTTGATTTAAATATAGGAGATTTTAGAATTAGGCCAGATATAAATATGGGCTATGAAGCATGTATTAATGCCAGCTATACAGAGAATAGGCAAGGAAATATTGGTTGTGGCATGGGGGCTACAGTAGGCAAGATATTAGGACCAGAAAAATCTATGAAATCAGGTTTAGGGTCTGCCACTGTAAAAGTAGGAGAATTAATTGTATCAGCAATAGTTGCAGTCAACAGCTTTGGTGACATCTATGACTTTAATGCTGGTAGGCAGATAGCTGGAGTATATGATTATGAAAATAATAAGCTGCTTAATACAGTAGATATTATGAAGGATATGAATAAAAATATAGGGTTTAATATGACCAATACGACCATAGGTGTAATAGCTACTAATGGTGTACTAACTAAGGCAGAGGCCAATAAAATATCACAAATGGCCCACAATGGCTTTGCCTGGACTATTAATCCCATTCATACCATGGTAGATGGAGATACCATATTCACCATGGCAACAAATGAAATAAAGGCGGATATAAGCCTTATAGGGACTATGGCAGCAGAGGCTATGGCTAAAGCAGTATTAAATGGTGTATATTCTGCTGAAAGTAGCCATGGATTAAAGGTAGCCAAGAACATAGAGAAAATTAATAGTTAATAGTGAATACTTCTCGATTCACAATTCAGAATGCACACTACTAGACCTTAATAACAGTGAATTGTGAGATGCGGATTGTCCATTGAAGAAGATTGTAAATTAAGAATTGAAAAGAATCTGATTTATATAAATAAATTTTATTGTAATCTATTGAATAAATAAAAGAATACAATTATAATGGTCTTGTTAGATAGCCAATATCAAGGATGAATTGGACTTTAAACTTATCTTATTATTATTCTATTATTACGACTAGTATCCAATGTGAACTAGAGCGGGAGGGATTTTATGTCAAAGATCAATAAGGGACTAAATCTAAGGAAGATTGTCATCATAGGAGTTTTAGGTGGAATATCAATTGTACTTGGTATGACACCTATTGGTTTTGTACCAATTGGGCCAACTAGGGCTACAATAATGCATATTCCTGTAATTATTGGAGCAATAATGGAAGGGCCTATAGTTGGTGGTTTCATAGGACTTATATTCGGATTATTTAGTATATACCAAGCTTTAACCAATCCAACACCAGTATCCTTCGTGTTTTTAAATCCTTTAGTATCTGTTATACCTAGAATTTTAATTGGTATAGTTTCTTATTATGTGTACAATAGCTTAAAGAACCTAGGTAAAAAAGGTACTTTAGGGCTTTTATATTTAGTTTGGATAGGAATTATAAGTTATTTATTATATGGAATATATACTAATGTAGTGAATTTCCCAAGGACAGAACTGTGGATAATATTGATGAATATAATTCTCTTAATATTAACTTTAACTTTAGCTTATTTAACTCATAAGAAGTTTAAGGAAAAGGCCTTAGATGTAATGATATCTTCTGCACTTGGTACACTTACTAATACTGTTGGTGTATTGTCTATGATATATTTATTGTATGCAGAAAGATTTGTAGAAGCTTTAGGCGGAGATATAACTACTGCAAGGAAAGTAATTTTTGGTATAGGTGTGGCCAATGGTATACCGGAGACTATTATAGCCATTATAATAGTAACTTCAGTAGTAGGAGCCTTAAAAAACAGGAGATAATGAATGGAAGGTGAAATTATTGTTATTAGTCATTGATGTTGGCAATACTAACATAGTACTTGGAGTATATAAGGAATATAAATTACTTTATGATTGGAGAATAACCACTGATAAGGATAGAACATCAGATGAATATGGACTATTATTTGAACAGATATTTAAGTATAATGGACTAAGCACCAAGGATGTAAAACATATTATTATGTCTTCAGTGGTGCCTCCACTTATGCATACTTTACCTGCTATGAGTATAAAATATTTTAACATAAAGCCTATAGTAGTAGGCCCTGGTGTAAAAACTGGAATGAATATAAAATATGATAACCCAAGGGAAGTAGGAGCAGATAGAATAGTAAATGCTGTAGCAGCCTATGAAAAATATGGTGGACCATTAATTATAGTAGATTTTGGTACAGCTATTACCTTCTGTGCAGTTTCTAAAGAGGGAGAATATCTAGGTGGTGCTATTACACCAGGTATTAAAATTTCCTCTGAAGCACTGTTTTTAAGAACTGCAAAACTTCCAAAGGTGGAGATTGCTAAACCGAAAAATGTAATAGCAAAACATACAATTAACAGTATACAATCAGGCTTAGTATACGGATATATTGGTATGGTTGACTATATAATAGAAAAAATGATAGAAGAATTGAAGGAAGAGGACGAAGATATTAAAGTAGTAGCAACAGGTGGTTTTTCTAACCTCATTGCAGCAGAAAGTAAATATATAAAGAAAATTGATAAACTATTGACTCTGGAAGGTTTAAGGATTATATTTGATAGAAATAAGTAAGTAGCCATATAGCTACTTGCTTTTCTTATACATTGGAGGTTTGAATGAGAATAGGAAATGTTGAATTGGAGAATAATATTTTTTTGGCACCTATGGCAGGAGTTACTGATTTAGCCTTTAGAATCCTTTGTAAAGAAATGGGTGCAGGCCTAGTGGTTTCAGAGATGGTTAGTAGCAAGGGCCTATACTATAATGACACTAGTACAAAGAATTTATTACAAGTGGACCCTAAGGAAAGGCCTATAGCTATTCAAATCTTTGGTTCTGATCCTCGAATAATGGCTTTTATTGTTGAAAACTACTTGAATCCTAGGGAAGATATAGATATTATAGATATTAATATGGGTTGTCCAACACCTAAAATAGTTAAGAACAAGGATGGGTGTGCCTTAATGAAGGAGCCAAGCTTAGTTAGGGCTATTTTAAGGGAGGTAGTAAAGGTTGCCAAAAAGCCAGTAACTTTAAAAATTCGCATGGGTTGGGATGAAGAGAGTATCAATGGATTAGAAATTGGTAAAATAGCAGAGGAAGAAGGAATCTCAGCTTTAACAGTCCATGCTAGAACTAGAGATATGTTTTACTCTGGTAAGGCTAACTGGGAATATATAAAAATGATAAAAAGAAGCTTAAACATTCCAGTAATAGGAAATGGTGATATCTTCGAACCTAAGGATGCCTTAGAGATGCTTGAGTTTACAGGCTGTGATGGAGTTGCTATAGGTAGGGGTGCCCAAGGAAACCCTTGGATCTTCAAAAATATTATAAGGCTTTTGGAGGGAAAAGAAGCTTTTCCCCCTACACTAGAAGAAATAATTTATACATGTATAAGGCATTTAAACCTACTTTGCTCAATTAAGGGAGAAAGAGTTGGAGTTAGAGAAATGAGAAAACATGCTGCTTGGTATTTAAAAGGACAGAGAAATTCTAATGAAATTAAAAACCTTTTAAACACTATAGAGGATAGAGAGGTGATGGAAAAAGTATTGTTGGAATATCTACATAAATCTAAAGACTATATGTAATTATTAACTACCCTTTCTCATATAATAGTTAAAAACTGGAGAGGGGGGTTAATATAGGATTACTATATATAATAAAAGAAGAAAAATATTTAATGGATTACAAAAAAGGAATAAACAAATTCTTACCAGACTTTTTTATTCCCAAGATTAAGCCTAGGATAATACAATGTATAAAAAGGGAAGATGGAGAAGATATATTAGTTACTGGAATTAATATTAAGCCTATAGATTTCAATAATAGAGATGATTTAGATAAGTACTTACAGGGAATAAAGGAGGTTTTAACAGAAGAAGTCAATGGAATTTATATTGAAGGTCAAGAAGGGTTCAATAGGGACATATTAAAATATATAGAAGATAGTGTAAATGTGAAAGTCTTTTATGGTGAAGATACAAAGATAAAATATCTACCTACTGTAATGAAAAAAGCCTGTAGCATTTTGAAGGAAAATTTACAAGAGAAGGAAGTCTTGATTTTAGATGATAATATTAATAGGATAAAAGAAACAATAAAAGAAATATCCGGGTATGTAGGCTATATTACAGTAGTAGGCTTAGACGAAGACGAGCAGAATGATCTATATGACTATATTTTAGAGGAAACAGGGATATCTATATTTTATCCTTTTGATATTGGAAAAATAGCAGAAAATTATAGTATTATTATAAATTTTATGACTAATATAGAAGATTTACTTAGGAAGTTTAAAAGACAATCCTTTATATTTGATTTTAGTCAAGGGAAATATGAAAGCTTAAAAAATAGGCCACCTCTAATTCAGGACTTTTTCTTCAATTTTTCTCCTATAAAAGGAGAAAACTACAATATAATAAATGCAAAAATCAGCTCCAGTTTATTTGCAGCCTTATCTTTAACACAGTATAAGGAAGATGTATTATTATATGCAGAAGGTAAGGGTTATAGTATAAGAAATTATATAGATAATTATATAAAATTTAAAGGCAGGTTCTAGTACTTGACATTATTAGTTGACTTGATTATAATAACTTGCATATATAAGGAAATTTCTTCAAATTTAGATAAAATACAATATTAATTTGAATTACTAATATAGATTATAGCAGTGTATAATATGAAAGGGAGAGAGTTAGATGTCAGAAAGAGATGTATTTTTGACTGAGGATGGGTTGAAAAAACTTGAGAGTGAATTAGATGAGTTAAAGACAGTTAGGAGAAAGGAAATAGCTGAGAGAATAAAACAGGCTCTAAGCTTTGGCGATATAAGTGAAAACTCAGAGTATGATCAAGC
>JAAYQJ010000009.1 GCA_012519355.1 Tissierellia bacterium
CTTCTTTAGCCCTCTCTTCATTTCTACCAGTAACTACAACTTTGGCGCCTTCCCTAGCGAACAATTCAGCTGTAGCACGACCCATTCCAGAGGTTGAACCAGTAACGATAGCCACCTTATCCTTTAATTTCATAATATACCTCCTAATAATAAGATTATTAAAATTTTACTATTATGTGTTAATAATATAACAATTACTACATATTAACAATTGACAAAAATGTGTTGTTAAGTATTTAGCAAAGACATATTTATCATAAAAAAACACCCTAAAAGCTAATACACTTATAGGATGTTTTCAAAATAATTTTTTATGCTATGAAATTGTGTTTGCTTAAATATTCCAATTCCCATCTTTAAATATTTGGATCTTTTCACCTGTTTTTGTTTCTCCTATTATGGATAGGTCTTCAGTTCCTATCATAAAGTCCACATGGGTAAGGGAATTGTTTACTCCATGTTTTTCTAATTCCTCATCTGTCATCTTTTCTCCGCCTTTAATATTGGTAGGATAAGCCTTACCAAAGGCAAAGTGACAGGAGGCATTTTCATCAAATAGGGTATTTAAAAATACTATATTTGATTGTGAAATTGGCGAGTTGAAAGGTACTAAAGCAACTTCACCAAGATATTTAGCTCCTTCATCTATATTTAATAAATCAGCTAATGTTTCTCTACCTACTTTTGCGTCAAAATCTACCACCTTACCATCCTTAAAGCTTAGTTTAAATTCATCTATTAGGTTTCCACCATAGTTTAAGGGTTTTGTACTATAGACTACTCCATTTACTCCTGTTTTTAATGGCATAGTAAAGACTTCTTCAGTAGGCATATTTGGCGCAAACTCTACACCTTTTGAATTTATAGCTCCACCGCCAGCCCAAATATGGCCTTCTGGTAGTTCTACCACTAAATCTGTTCCGTTAGATGAAGTATAATGTAAAGATTTTAGTTCTTTACCATTCAAGAAATCAACTTTTTCTTTTAAGTTTTTCATATGGTCTTTCCAAGCCTCAACGGGGTCATCTAAATCTATACGAGTAGCCCTAAATATGGCCTCCCATAGTTTTTCCACCGCTTCATCTTCTGATAGATTTGGAAATACTCTCTTTGCCCAGGACTTAGTTGGTATGGATATTACACACCAGGGAATTATGTCATTCATTGTATAGTTTCTAAATTCCCTTAAAGCCATGGAGGAGGACTTGTTGTTGGTAGCTATTTTTTGGGGGTCTATACCCTTAAGGAGTTCTGGGTCTTGGGCAGATATTGAAATATAGCCTGCTCCCTTCTTTGCATAATCCTCTAGGCCATCAGCATACCATTTTGGGAAGTTTTCAAAAACTTCCATTGGAGCGTTTTCATATTTTAGTCTTGTAATTACTTCATCGCTCCAATTTACATATACTTCACTGGCGCCAGCTTCATAGGCATTTTTGGCAATAAGCCTTACAAATTCAACACCTTCAATAGGAGCATTTACTACCAAAGGCTGCCCAGGTTGAATATTGATACCAACCTTAACACAAAGCTTTGCGTAATCATTTAATTTTGCCTGAAAATTACTCACTGTATCACCTCGATAATTAGTAATACCTATAGTTTATTAAATATACGTAAAAAAGTAAATGAAACTAAAGGAATATTTGTGAAAAATTTGCAAATCAGGATTGGATTGGTTAGAATAGTAGATGAGTTTTATAATTTACCTA
>JAAYQJ010000074.1 GCA_012519355.1 Tissierellia bacterium
ATTAGATTTAACAGATATTGAAGAAGACGAGATAGTCACATCTTATCTAAATAGAAAAGATGAAATAGGGGACATTTTAAGGGCAACGGCTAGTTTAAGGGTAGAGATGCGAAAAATTATGAAAATAATTGAAGAGACTACAATAGATATAGTAGAAAATGCTAATAGTTTAGCACTAGCTACAGGTGAAACAACTCAGTCTATAAATGATGTGTCCAAAACTGTTGAGGAATTAGCAATAGCCTCAATGGGACAAGCGGAAGATGCAGAACTAGGTTCAGAAAAATTATATAAATTAGCTAATGAAATAAGGTCAGCTGTAGAAAATGGAGATATAGTAGTAGAAAATTCAATTAAAGTTAAAAACATAAATGAAAAAGGCTTGAAGGCAATGGAATCTATGGTGGAGAAATTTAATATGACTAATGAATCTATCCGCCTATTAATAAATAATATTAATTCTTTATCTGAAAAATCAGGTTCCATTGGCAGTATATTAAGTACCATAATTAATATATCAGAGCAGACCAATTTACTAGCATTAAATGCTGCCATAGAAGCAGCCAGGGCAGGAGATGCAGGTAGGGGTTTTGCAGTAGTAGCAGAGGAAATAAGAAAGTTATCAGAAGAAACTAATCTTGCAACTAAGAATATAGAAGAAATATTAAATAGTGTACAAGTGGAAATCGAAACTACAAAGGGAAATATGAATGAATCAGAAAAGGGTCTAAGAGAGGTAAATAACACACTAGAAATGTCCCATCATGATCTTCAGGAAATTTACCTATCTACAATAGAAACCATAGATGCCATTAATGAATTAGAAAAGAGACTAGAAGAAGTAGATAATAACAAGGAAGAAGTAATATTGGTAATCCAAAATATATCCTCAGTAACAGAGGAAACAGCAGCATCTACAGAGGAGTTATCTGCTACTATGGAAGAACAAGCTGCCACTATAGAGACCATATCAAATAATACAGGAAATTTAGCTAAAACCATAGAAAAATTAGATAAATTAGTTAATAGATTCAAAATATAAAGGGAGAATCCTCTCCCTTTATATTATTTCATCTACCTTAGCTGCTAAAATGAAATCATTTTCGTGTAGACCCTTAATCTTGTGAGTCCAAAGTTTTAATACAACCCTACCCCAAGAAAGAAAGATATCTGGATGATGCCCTTCCTCTTCAGCTAAAGCACCTACCTTATTAACAAAATCTAGACCTGCTTTAAAGTCTTTAAACTTATAAGTCTTTTCTATATATATGTCTTCAACTACAATCCAGCCATCCTTAAGATTTTTTAAATACTCTTCAATCTCTTCCCCTTCTAAAGGTAGAGCACCTATACTACAGGGGACACACTTCTTAGATAATAAATCAGTCATTTTTTTCACCTCCAATGAGATTACTTGTATTATCTATACCCAAAGAGAATATATTTAATTTATTGTAACTTCTTTGATAATACTAATATGATATAATATAAGAAATTTGGAGGTGGTACTGTGTTTTTTGGATTTTTTAATATTATTTTTCCTATTATGTTCTTTTTAGTTTTTGGCATAATTATTTTTACCTTTCTAAAAGGTATTGGACAATGGAATTATAATAATAAGCAGCCTGTGTTGACTGTAGTGGCAAGGGTAGTTACAAAGAGGGCCAATACTTCACGGCACCACCATCATGATAATCATGCCCATTCCTCTACTAGAACGACTTATTATGTGACCTTTGAAGTAGAAAGTGGGGATAGGATGGAGTTTCTTGTATCAGGAAGGGAATATGGCATGTTAGCAGAGGGAGACCTAGGGAAACTAACTTTTCAGGGAACAAGATACCATAATTTTGAAAGGATAAGATTAAATGATGAAGAATAACTTATTTGCATCTAAGAAAAAGAGTAATAGTATCTTACGAGAAATTATTGAATGGATAAAAACATTTGCAATTACATTTATCCTGGTTTTATTTATTTTTGGAAATATTATTTCAACAACGGGAGTAAAAGGACCTTCTATGGAGCCTAATTTTTTCGAGGGAGATAGAGTATTTATCTATAACCTTGGCTATTATTTTTCAGAACCAAAAAGAGGGGATATAGTAATATTAAGTAAATATTATAGTGATAAAGGTTTAATAATAAATACTATTACTGTAGCCAAAGACTTAATAAATAATATTTCAAATATGATAACAAAAAATATTGAAGTAAAGTATATTGTTAAAAGGGTTATTGGGATACCGGGAGATACCATAGATATTAAAGATGGATATGTCTATCTTAATGGGAATAGGTTGGAAGAAAACTATGTAAAAGGTCAAACCCTTGAAAGACTTGGCCTTTCTTATCCTATAACTATTCCAGAGAACAAAGTATTTGTTTTAGGTGACAATAGGGAAGAAAGCTTAGATAGTAGAGATTTAGGCTTAGCATCCTATGACCAAATCAAAGGTAAAGTAATATTAAGACTTCTACCTATTAGTAGGTTTGGGAAAATCGATTAATTATTGATTGAAATTTCTTTTAGCTTTGAAAGGGCGATGTAAATGAGATTGAATAGGGACTTCTATACTAGAAATACCATATTAGTTGCAAGGGAGCTGCTAGGGAAAATACTAGTATATAATGACGGTGAAACTACATATAAAGGGAAAATTGTGGAGACAGAGGCCTATATAGGGAAAAAAGACGATGGTTCCCATTTTCATATGGGACTGACCGATAGAACTAGGATAATAGATGAGCCTGGAGGCCATATCTATATCTATACCATATATGGAATCTACCTTATGTTTAATATTGTAGCTGAGGAAAAGGGAGTCCATGGGGCAGTACTTATTAGGGCTATAGAACCAGTGGAAGGGATCCAAAAAATGTATATAAATAGATATAAAAGGCCATATGGGAATCCTACAAGAAGGGAAATAATTAACTTAACAAATGGCCCTGGGAAACTTGTTATGGCCTATGGAATGACAAAAAAACTCTATGGTGCAGACTTGGTTACTGACCAGAGGATATGGGTAGAGGATGCTAAAGAGCTTGCCTTAGATGAGATTGTAAGAAGTAAAAGGATAAATATTGACTATGCAGAAATGGGCAAAGATTATTTGCTTAGATATTATATTAAAGATAATCCATTTGTATCGAAAAAATAGTGGTTTTCACCTATATTTTTGTTATAATAAATGTAATTGGGTAATAATACCAAATATTACAAATGAAAAACAGGGGTGATTTCATTGGAGAAAACTTTTATTATGATTAAGCCAGATGGTGTTAGAAGGGGGCTTATGGGGGAAATTATAGGTAGGATAGAAAGAAAAGGCTTTAGGATTACAAAGGCAATACTAATGAAGCCTAATAAAGAACTTGCTGAGGACCATTACATAGAACATAAGGAAAAGCCTTTTTTTAATGAACTAATAGAATATATTCAAGCTGGAGAAGTAATGGCAATGGAGGTAGTAGGAGAAAATGTTATCGAAATAATGAGACTGATGATTGGTCATAGGGACCCAAAAGTGGCCTCACCAGGTACTATAAGGGGAGATTTTGCCCATTCTCTTACTGAGAATATTATACATGGGTCAGATTCACCAGAAAGTGCAGAGAGAGAATTGAGTTTATGGTTTAGATAAAAGCCCCGAGGGGCTTTTTTTATACCATAATATTTAAGCTGACAATAAATGAGATATAAATTATAATAGTAAGTATCAAAAAAAGTGGTAAATGAATAAAGATATAAATATAGTAATATTATCTAATGGAGATGACAAAGATGAGAATAATAGTTCAAAAATTTGGTGGAACCTCCTTAATAAATGAGGAAAGAAGAAATCATGCAATAAAGAAGGTTGAAAATGCCATAAAAAATGACCTTAAACCAGTAATAGTAGTTTCAGCTATAGGGAGAAAAGGAGATCCATACGCCACTGATACTTTAATAAACATGGTGAAATCTGTAGGAGTAGATCCTAATCTTAGGG
>JAAYQJ010000075.1 GCA_012519355.1 Tissierellia bacterium
AAAAAAAGTAGTAGGTATGTATTGTGTTTTTTCACCTTCAGAAATAGCCCTTGCAGCTGATGCCATAACTGTTACATTATGCGGAACAACTCAAGAACCAATAGAAGAAGCTGAAAAGGAACTTCCAAGAAACCTATGTCCATTAATTAAGTCAAGCTATGGTTTTGCTATTACAGATAAATGCCCATATTTCTATTTTTCTGATGTATTGTTGGCAGAGACTACTTGCGATGGAAAGAAAAAGATGTATGAACTTATGGGTAAATTAAAACCTATGCATGTAATGTCATTGCCACAAACAGCAGAGGGAAAAGACGCCCTAGAGATGTGGAAAAAGGAAATGGTTAAGTTTAAAAACTTCCTAGAAGAGCAATTTGGAGTAGAAATAACAGAGGAAAAATTAAGAGACGCAATAAAGCTTATGAATAGGGAAAGAGATGCTATGAAGAGATTACATAAACTAAATGCCCACAAACCAGCCCCCTTATCAGGGATGGATATGATGTTAGCCCAATGGTTAAAGGGCTTTAATGTAGATAAAGAAGCAGGTATAGACTTAATAGAAAGATTAATCCAGGAAGTAGAAGAAAGAATGGAAAAGGGCATATATGCCTTTGATGAAAAAGCACCTAGAATCCTATTAACAGGCTGCCCAATTGGGGCTGGATCTGAGAAGGTATTAAAGGCCTTGGAAGAAGCTGGAGCTTCAGTAGTTGCTCTTGAAAATTGTACTGGATATAAAGGGCTTGATGTAATGGTGGACGAAGATAAGGATCCAATTACTGCCATAGCTGAAAAATACCTTTCAACCCCATGCTCATGTATGACTCCTAATAATGGAAGACTAGACTTAATAAAGAGATTAGCAGAAGAGTATCAAGTTGATGGAGTTGTGGATTTAACATGGCAAGCCTGCCATACCTACAATATTGAATCCTATACAGTGAAGAAGTTTGTACAGGAAGAGTTGAACCTTCCATTTATGCAAATAGAAACTGATTATTCAGATTCAGATACAGGTCAAGTTAAAGTTAGGGTAGAAGCCTTCTTAGAAACCATAGAAGTACCAGTAACAGTAAATTAGTAAGGATGATAAAAATGCATTATATAGGTATAGACATTGGGTCTACTGCAGCCAAGGTATCCGTTTTTAAAGAAGATGAATTAGCATTTAATTTTACCATGCCTACAGGCTGGAGCAGTATAGAAACTTCAAAGGTCATAGAAAAAAACTTAATAGAAAAAGGTATTGATTTAGAAAAATCAAATATAATTGCTACAGGTTATGGGAGAATATCAGTACCCTATGCAGACAAGACCATAACTGAAATAACCTGTCATGGTAGGGGTACCCATTATCTACTAGGTAAGGATGCTACAGTTATAGATATAGGGGGGCAGGACACTAAGATAATTACCTTAGAAAATGGAAGGGTAACAAACTTTACCATGAATGACAAGTGTGCAGCAGGAACAGGTCGTTTTCTAGAACTAATGGCTAATACTCTTGGAGTAGCTATTGATGACTTAGCCAACATGGCTTTAGAAGGAGAAGATATTAACATAACCAGTATGTGCACAGTATTTGCAGAATCAGAAGTAATTAGCCTTATAGGCAGTGGTACAAAAAAGGAGAGTATAGCAAGGGGAATAATCAACTCTATTACTGGTAGGGTATATGCCATAGCCCACAAGCATGGAATAAGAGGTACAGTTTTCCTAACAGGTGGCCTATGTGAAATAAACTCCTTTGTAGACTTGCTGTCACAAAAATTAAATATGAAAGTAGAGACTCATCCCCTGGCTAGATATGCTGGTTCCATAGGGGCAGGATTATTGGCAAAGAGCATATAGTCAATAAATAAAGATAAGGCTTATTTCCTTATCTTTATTTATTTTTCAAAAAAATATCTCGAAATTGAAATATATTGTTTAGTAATAATTTTCGAGGGGTATACTATCTACAAGGAAAAAAATGTATTTTTAATATAGAGAGGGGTAAAAAAATGGAAAAAGTTAAACTAGCAGTGATTTATTATAGTGCAACAGGGATAAACTATCAGCTTGCAAAGATGGCAGAAGAGGGAGGTATTGAGGCTGGTGCTGAAGTAAGAGTACTAAAAGTACCTGAACTAATACCAGAAGAAGTGATAAACAACAATCCAGGAATGAAGGCAAATGCCGATGCAACAAAGGATGTTCCAGTAGCCACTGGTGAAGACCTAGTATGGGCAGATGCAATAATATTCAGTGTACCAACTAGGTTTGGTAACCTAGCATCCCAAATGAAGAACTTCATAGATATGCAAGGTGGCCTCTGGGCAGAAGGAAAATTAATGAACAAGGTAGTGTCAGCCATGTCATCAGCCCAAAACCCACATGGTGGTCAAGAGGCAACAATTAAGGCCCTATATACATCTATGATGCATTGGGGAGCAATAATAGTAGCACCAGGATACACTGATCCATCCATATTTGCGGCAGGTGGAAACCCTTATGGTACATCTGTTACCCAAGGTCAAGATGGTAGAATGGTAGAAGATGTAAAGGATGCAGTAAAACATCAAGCTAAGAGGACAGTAGAAGTAGCTAGATGGATCAAAATGGGTAGAGGAGACTAGGTGTATTACACCTAGTTTTTTTACATTAAAGCTATATAATTATAATATGGTTAACTGAGTATAAGGAGGCAAACTAATGGAAGCATCTTTAGTAGCTAAGCAAGTAGCAGTACTTGCAGTATTGATGGCAGTAGGATACATAGGAACTAAGAAGAAGGTTATTAACGAAAGTATATCTAAGGGTATGACAAGTATATTAACAAACATAGCCCTCCCAGCATTAATGATTTCCTCATTTAATATGACTTACTCAAATGAAGCATTAAAAGGCATACTACTAATATTTATATATTCCATAGGAGCCCATATCATAAATGCTTTAGTAGTAAAACTCCTATATATTAAGTACTCAAGGGGAAAAAATGTAGTCCTCAGATTTGGTACAATATTTTCCAACACTGGATTTATGGGGCTACCGTTAATATATGAATTATTCGGTCAAGAAGCAGCCCTATATGGGTCCGTATTTATGATACCTTATCATACTATTTTATGGACCTATGGGGAAAGTATTTTGGTTAAGGATAAGGAAGATCCACCTATAAAGAAAATATTAAAGAATCCTGCCATAATAGCAATAATAATTGGAACTATAATATTTGCATTAAGGGTTCAATTACCTTATGTAGCATCAAAATCCTTGTCCATGTTATCCTCCATGACTTCCCCCTTATCAATGCTAATACTAGGTGAAAAAATAGCAAAAATAAAGTTTAAGGAAGTAATAGGGGACAAGGATATATATTATGGTTGTTTTATAAAACTAATTGTAATTCCAATAATATCTTTAGTAATCCTCAAAATAATAAAAGCACCAGAATTACTTAAAAATATAGTTGTATTTATGCAGTCTTTACCTGCAGCCATCCTTCTGGTTGTCCTTACTCAAAAGCATGAAGGTGAAGTAGAATTAGCTTCAAAATTTGCAGTGGTTTCCCATATAGTATCCATATTTACCATACCATTAATATCATTACTTTTTTAA
>JAAYQJ010000076.1 GCA_012519355.1 Tissierellia bacterium
TCTGGTATGGGATGTACTGGACCTATAGTAATGGTTAATGAAGGAAAAATTGCAGAAGCAGTAAGTGCACTGAAAGCTGCTGGATATGATGTAGGTGAAGCTGATCCTTGCTAGAAATCAAGCTCCAAGGCAACTTGGAGCTTTAATTTTGTAGTTTTTTCAGAAATACTTTAACCATATTTAAGTTGTAATTTTCCAGTTTTAGAGGTATAATTAAGTCAGATAAAGAAAATTATATAAGGGGGCAAGTTTTAAATGAAAAGGTTACTTAGCATTGCTTTAGTCATTGTGTTAATGGCTGTTACTTTAGCAGGATGTAGTGGCGGCTCTAGTTCAGGCCATGAAATCATACTAATCACTGACAAAGGAAACATCGATGATAAGTCTTTCAACCAAGGTTCATGGGAAGGTGTAGTTGAATTTGCAGAAAGAGAAGGCATTTCACACACCTATATTAAACCTGAAGAAGCTTCAGATGATGGCTATTTAGCAGCAATTGATTTAGCTGTACAAGGTGGAGCTAAAGTAGTAGTAACACCAGGTTTCTTATTTGAGGTTCCAATTTATGAAGCCCAAACAAAATATCCAGATGTTAAATTCATCTTATTAGACGGTGCTCCACACCCAGCTGATGACTTTACACCAGACATTAAAGAAAACGTTGCTAGTATATTGTATGCTGAAGAAGAATCAGGCTACCTAGCTGGTTATGCAGCCGTTATGGATGGCAAGAGAGATCTAGGCTTCATGGGTGGTATAGCAGTTCCAGCTGTTCAAGCTTTCGGATATGGATATCTACAAGGTGCTGAAGATGCTGCTAAAGAACTAGGTCTTCCAGATGGTTCTATAAAAGTTATCTATCACTATACTGGAAACTTTGAAGAAAACGACACTAATAAGGCTACTGCAAGTACAATGTACCAAGAAGGCGTAGAAGTGATCTTTGCCTGCGGTGGTTCAGTTGGTAAATCAGTTATGTCTGCAGCAGCTGAAGCAGGAGCAAAAGTAATAGGTGTTGACGTTGACCAAAGATATGATAGTGAAACTGTAATCACTTCAGCTACTAAGGGATTAGCTCCTTCAGTAATATCAGTTCTTGAATCAATTTATAAAACAAATAGTTGGGAACAATATGGCGGTAAGACTACTTACTTCAATGCTGAAAACGATGGTGTTGGACTTCCAACTGTAGTAATTGGAGACGAAAATGCAGATGCATTTGATAGATTTGATTCCTTCTCCAAGGATGATTATGATGCATTATATGCAAAATTAAAAGGTGGAGAAGTTTCAGTTACTCGTACAATTGATGTAGCTGACCCATCAGGAAATGCAACTGCTGATGAACTTACTTCTCAATTAAACTTAAAGAAAGTTGTAGTAACTACTAGATAATAAAGAAGATTACCTGCCTATTGGCCTTAGCCTTATGCAAGTAAGACTTAAAAATGGGGGAAGGGTCAATTCCCCCATTTTTATTTAACAAAATATAATAGAATTGGATGAGGTAGAAGTGGAAAAATATATTATTGAAATGATCAATATCACAAAAGTGTTTCCTGGTATAATTGCCAATGATAATATTACCTTAAGACTTAAAAAAGGTGAAATCCATGCCCTTTTAGGTGAAAATGGTGCTGGTAAATCTACCTTAATGAGTGTACTTTTTGGCTTGTATCAGCCCGATGGCGGGGAAATAAGAAAAAACGGAGAGCTAGTACAAATAAACAATCCAAATGATGCCAATGACTTAGGCATAGGAATGGTACATCAACATTTTAAACTAGTAGAGATCTTTACTGTTCTAGAAAATATAATCCTAGGGGTAGAACCCAATAAAATGGGTTTCCTACAAAAAAAAGAAGCTAGGGAAAAGGTGCTTAAACTTAGTGAAAAATATGGTTTAAGAGTCGACCCAGATGCCCTAATAGAGGATATAACAGTAGGAATGCAGCAAAGAGTAGAAATTTTGAAGATGTTATATAGGGATAATGAAATTTTAATATTTGACGAGCCTACAGCCGTTCTAACACCTCAGGAGATAAATGAACTGCTTCAAACCATGAGAGGATTTGCAAATGAAGGTAAATCAATACTTTTCATTACTCATAAGCTCAATGAAATCATGGCAGTTGCTGACAGGTGTACAGTTCTAAGAAAGGGTAAGTTTATTGGGACTGTAGATGTTAAAGATACCACTAAAGAGGAACTTTCTAGGATGATGGTAGGCAGGGACGTTAGTTTCAAGGTGGAAAAAAAGGAAAGCAAGCCGGAAGATGTAGTTCTTTCTATTAGAAACCTTTCAGTACCTTCTAAAATCCATAAAAAAGATGCTGTAAGAGATGTTTCCTTTGATATTCGTCGTGGAGAAATCGTCTGTATTGCAGGTATAGATGGAAACGGGCAAACAGAGTTAGTAGGTGCCATTACAGGCTTAGAAAAGCCAAGCACAGGAAGTATATCTATTAATGGAAAAGATATTACCAGGGCTCCTATCAGAAGGAGGTCTATAGAAGGCATAAGCCATATTCCAGAAGATAGGCATAAACACGGCTTGGTACTTGATTATAAATTAGAAGAGAACTTAGTTTTACAAAGATATTGGCAGCCAGAATTCCAAAACAAGGGCTTTATTAAATTTGATGCTGTAAGGAAGTATGCCAACAAGTTAATCGATAAGTTTGATATAAGATCAGGCCAAGGACCTATTACCATAGCAAGAAGCATGTCAGGTGGAAATCAGCAAAAAGCAATTATAGCTAGGGAAATCGATAAAAACCATGACTTACTTATTGCAGTTCAACCTACAAGGGGTCTAGACGTAGGTGCTATTGAGTATGTTCATAAGCAGCTTGTAGAAACTAGAGATGCGGGGAAAGGAGTTTTGCTTGTATCCTTCGAGTTAGATGAAGTTATGGATGTTTCAGATAGGATCCTAGTTATGTATGAAGGAGAAATTGTAGGTGACCTAGATCCTAAGAAGATAACTGTTCAGGAACTTGGACTTTACATGTCAGGTGCAAAACGAGATCTGGTAAAGGAGATTAACGATGCAGGATAGAAATAGAGATACAAATAAAAGTATAAATTTGAATTCAATTAGGAAAAATATTAATTTTTCTTCATTTACATCTGCTCTAATGGCTATCTTATTGGGCCTAATCTTTGGTTTCTTCGTTATGCTATTTGCTAAACCAAGTAGTGCCTTAGAAGGTTTTCAGTTAATAGCAATTGGAGGTTTTAGACGGTTAGGAGACGTTTTTTACTTCGCTACCCCAATATTAATGACCGGACTATCTGTTGGATTTGCCTTTAAAATGGGCTTATTTAACATAGGGGCATCAGGCCAATATACCATAGGTATGTTTTTTGCCCTAATGGTAGGTTTCAACTTGGACCTGCCAGGTGGCCTACACTGGATAGTAGGAGTATTGGCTGGAATGATCGGGGGCATGATTTGGGGATTTATTCCAGGAATTTTTAAAGCCATGCTAAATGTAAATGAAGTAATTACCTCCATTATGTTTAACTACATAGGCATGTACCTAGTAGATATGTGGATTCGTAATAGCTCAGTCATGTACAATTCCAACATGACTAGAACAAACTATTTACCCCCATCTGCCCAAATCCCATCCTTAGGGTTTACAGGGACAAATGTGAATTATGGTATTGTATTGGCCATACTAATAGGTATTTTGCTCTATATCATACTTCAGAAAACAACCTTTGGTTATGAGCTAAAGGCTACAGGATATAACAAGCATGCAGCAGAATATGCTGGTATGAAGGGTAAGACAAATATAATAATTACCATGATGATAGCTGGAGCCTTATCCGGCCTAGGTGGAGCATTTGCAATCCTAGCACCATCTGGAATTTTTGGTAGTAGTATGACTTATGAACCTGTAAATATAATTGCAGCCAATGGTTTTAATGGTATAGCCGTAGCACTTCTTGGCAACTCCCATCCTATAGGCATTATCTTCTCAGCTTTATTCATTTCACATCTTCAACGTGGTGGAACCTTATCAGCCCTAGTAGGATATAAGCCAGAAATAATAGACGTTGTTATAGCAATTATCATATACTTTTCAGCCTTTGCAATGATTATGAATGCTGCAATAGGTAGATTTATTAAGAAGCGTATTAAAAAAGAAGACACTGATATAATAGAGGACGAGACAGAAGAGATGGATACAATTGATGCCTCTAATAACAATTCAAAGGAGGCTGAATAATGGATACCTTATATTATTTAATTCAAAACATGCTTCCAGTTGCAATTTCATTACTCCTAGTAGCCTTAGGTGGTATGTTCAGTGAAGTGGGAGGAGTAATTAATATAGCCCTAGAAGGAATAATGCTCTTTGGAGCTTACTTCGCTGCACTTTTTGTTTACTTAGTACAAGGTAGTGGAATGAATCCACAAACTATACTCCTACTAGGGATGTTAGTTGCTGCAGTAGCAGGCTTAATATATTCACTATTATTATCTTTTGCAGCAGTAACAATGAAAGCAAACCAAACAATTGTTGGTACTTCTCTTAATATGCTAATCCCAGCTTCGGTCTTATTATTTTCTAAGATGTTCTTCATGAGCGACGGTGTTACAACTAGCATTAACTTCTATATAAGAAAAGTACCAGTTTTAGGGGACATACCCGTAATAGGTCCCTTGTTCTTCCAAAGAACATATCTAACGGTTATGATAGGCTTTGCCTTATTAATAATAGCCTCTATAGTCTTTTATAAGACTAAATTTGGCCTAAGACTTCGTGCCTGTGGTGAACATCCCCATGCGGCAGATTCAGTTGGAATCAACGTCCACAAAATGAGATACCTAGGTACAAGTATATCAGGTATATTAGGTGGAATAGGCGGATTCTTTTACTCTGTAGGGATTATGGATGGTAATGTAAATGGTCATACTGGAGTGGCAGGATTTGGTTTCTTGGCCTTAGCTGTAATGATATTTGGTCAATGGAGGCCAGGTAAGATATTTTTAGGAGCCTTATTCTTCGCCTTTTTAAGAACATTAGCATATTCAATTTCCTTAATACCATTTTTATACAACTTAGGTATTGATCAAACCTATTATAGGATGCTACCCTATGTAGCAACTATGATAGTATTGGCCTTTACATCTAAGAAATCTAGGGCACCTAAGGCAGAAGGAATACCATATGATAAATCTTTAAGATGATGAGATAAAAATTAAATAATCATTATATAAGTGGCAAGATTCTACATCTTGTCATTTTGTTTTTGTACTTTAACTATTATCTGATATAATATAATTAAGACACTATATTTAGGAAGGTTGAGTTAAATGAGACTTACCTATGATTTAACCCTTGAGCAAACCCAAAAATTAGTTATGACTCCTGAACTTAGGTTAGCAATAGAGTTGCTTCAATTCAATACTCTAGAATTAAAAGAATACATAGCCAAGGAACTAGAAGAAAACCCAATACTAGAAATCACCAGTACAATTGAAGAATATGAAGATATAGAAAAGTATACCAATAATGAAGTGGATTGGAAGGAGTATTTTGAACATTACGATGACTATAGCTATAAACATGAAATAGATAGAAATATTGAAGAATACAATTTTGAATCCTTTATTTCTTATGAGCCAACTTTAAGGGAATTCCTATTGAACCAATTAAACCTAATCCCCTTGGAGAATAGGCAACATAAAATCGGTGTTAACATCATCGAGAGTATTGATAATAATGGATATTTAATAGGGTCTATAGAAGAAATAGCTAAATCTACTAATTCCAGCATAGAAGAGGTAGAGATAATCTTAAATATAATCCAAAACTTTGAACCCCTAGGTGTAGGAGCAAGGGATTTAAAGGAGTGCCTACTAATTCAAATCAGGGATAGAAAGGACCTAAATAAATCTATTAAGGCAATAATAGAGAATTACTTAGAGGACCTTGCTTGCAATAGGATTCAAAAGATAGCTAAGGCATTAAATATTGAAATTTGTGAAGTTCAAGAAGCATGTGATTTTATAAGGCAACTAGAGCCAAAACCAGGTAGGGCCTTTGGAAACAACTTAGATCTAGGATACGTTACACCTGATGCTGAAATTAAACTTGTAGATGGGGAATTAGAAGTAATCTTAAATGACGTAACTGGTCCAAGACTAGGAATAAACAACTATTATAGGTCCCTGTTGAGGAGTGGAAATGATAAGGATACTATGGAATTCTTAAATCAAAAATTTAATTCTGCAATGTGGATAATTAGGAGTATAGAACAAAGAAGAAATACAATAAAAAAAGTAATTGAATCAATAATTAAGTTTCAAAGAGAATTCTTCTTAGAAGGAGAAAAATCACTTAGACCCCTGACCTTAAAAGATATTGCAAATGATATAGATATGCATGAATCAACTATATCAAGGGCAACTAACGGTAAATATGTCCAGACTCCAAGAGGGCTATTTGAACTAAAATACTTTTTCTCTTCTGGAGTAGAAAGTCATGATGGGGGAATTTCTTCAGTTAGTATAAAAACTATAATGAAAGAAATAATAGATAAGGAAAATCCCAAAAAACCTTATAGTGACAATAAGCTGTCAGAGATTTTAGGCCAGAGGGGGATAAAGATTTCAAGAAGAACCGTTGCAAAATATAGGGACGAATTAAATATTCCGCCCTCCAATATTAGGAAAAGATATTGACAAAAATTTCTCTTTCCTATTGCATAAAAAATCCTAATAATATATACTAATTATAGTAGAATCAATATTCTACTATTTCTTTAATAAGACCGGGACAATTTTACATACCACGGGACAATATTTGTCCAAACAAAAAATGTAGGCAGTGAGGTGATGGGTTGGAAACTTTAAATTTGATAAAAATAATTGCCCCAGAAGCAATTAATATATTAGAGGAAAGGTATTTAATTTTAAGAACCATTTCCTACAATCAACCTATAGGTCGAAGAAGCCTTTCTGATATCCTTGGATTTAAGGAAAGGGCTGTAAGAGACCAAGTAAATTTTTTAAGAAATCAAGGACTATTAAAGATAGATTTTATGGGTATGTATATTACCGATGAAGGTATCAAAACACTTGAAAGCCTACATCCAGTTTATAATCAAATAAAAGGGATTCCAGAACTTGAAGTTAAGCTAAAGAAACTTTTAAACATAAGAAAAGTAAGCATACTCCCAGGAAATTCCAGAGATAATGGAATGGTTCTAAGGGATATGGGGAAAATAACTTCTAAGGTATTAAAAAGCCTAATTAAAGATGGGGATATAGTTGGTATTACAGGCGGGAGTACCATGGCAGCAGTTGCAGAAGAATTTGTTCCAGACAAGGTTAAAAGAGAGGTAACCTTTATACCAGCTAGAGGTGGATTAGGTAGGGATGTAGAGACTCAAGCAAATTCCATTGTTGCAACCTTTGCTAAGAAACTAGGTGGAACTTATAGACTCCTATTTGTTCCTGACGGACTAGAAAAAGAAGCCTTAGAATATATATTAAGAAACGAAGATATGAAAGAATCTTTAAGCCTAATAGACAATATGGATATACTTATCTTTGGCATTGGAAGGGCAGATACCATGGCAAAGAGAAGAAATCTGCCAGAAGAAAGGGTGGAAGATTTAATCAGTAAAGGTGCAGTAGCAGAGGCCTTCGGTCATTACTTTGATGTAAAAGGAAATGAAGTTTGGGAATATAAGACAGTAGGTCTTTCACTTAATAAGTTCAAATCCCTATACAATGTCATAGCAGTAGCTGGTGGAGAAGAAAAGGCTGAAGCCATTATATCCATCGCCACGTTAAACGAGAACATGATTTTAATTACTGATGAATTTGCAGCGAAAAAAATACTTGAATTAGTAGATAAGGCTACATAGTAGCTAAAATATAAATAAATAGGAGGAATTTTTATGTCAATGAAAGTTGGATTAAGTGGATTTGGTAGAATAGGTAGAGATTTTCTAAGAGCTTATGCAGAAAATGATGTTAAGGACTTTGAATTAGTAGCAATAAATGCTTCAGGAAATTTAGATGATTTAGCTCACTTACTAAAATACGATACTATGTATGGTAAATTCAAGGGTACAGTAGAGGTAGTAGAAGATGGATTTATCTTAAATGGAAAGAAAATTAAGGTTGTTGCCCATAGGGACCCAGTAGAAATACCTTGGGCAGACTTAGGAGTAGAATTAGTAGTTGATTCTACAGGTGCTTTTAGGGATAGGGAAGGTCTATCTAAACATATTAAGGCTGGAGCAAAGAAGGTAATAGTTACAGCTCCTGCAAAGGGAGAAGATATAACTATTGTATTAGGAGTAAATGAAGAAAAATATGATCCCGAAAACCATCATATTATTTCAAATGCTTCATGTACAACTAACTGTTTAGCACCAGTAGCTAAAGTTATATTGGAAAACTTTGGTATCACTAAAGGATTAATGACTACAATCCATGCTTATACAAATGACCAACAAATACTAGATAAAAGACATAAAGATTTAAGAAGAGCCAGGGCTGCAGCAGCTAATATAGTTCCAACTACTACTGGAGCAGCAAAGGCAGTTGCATTGGTACTTCCAGAATTAAAAGGAAAATTAAATGGATTTTCTGTAAGGGTACCTGTACCTACAGTTTCCATGGTAGACGTAGTATTTGAAGTAGAAAAAGAAACAACAGCTGAAGAAGTAAATAAGGCATTAAAGGAAGCTAGTGAAGGGAAACTAAAAGGCATACTAGGTTATTCTGAAGAACCACTGGTATCCTCTGATTATGTAGGAGATCCAAGATCATCAATCGTAGACGGATTATCTACTATGGTAATAGGCAATATGGTAAAAGTAGTTGCCTGGTATGATAATGAGTGGGGATATTCTGAAAGGGTATTAGATTTAGTTAAATTAGTTGCCAATAAATAATTCTAAAAGAAAAGTCGGGCATTTTGCCCGGCTTCTAACAATATTTTAGGTGGAGGTGCTATATGTTAAATAAAAAATCATTAAGGGATTTAGAATTTAAGGGAAAAAATGTATTAGTAAGATGTGATTTTAATGTTCCCATGGATGATGAAGGCAATATCACAGATGATACAAGGATAATATCTTCTTTACCAACAATAAATTACTTAATTGAGCAAGGTGCAAAGGTTATACTTATGTCCCATTTAGGTAGGCCAAAGGGACAACCTAATAAAAAATATAGCTTAGAGCCTGTGGCTAAGAGACTATCCGAGTTATTAAATAAGGAAGTACTATTTTTACAAGATGATGAAGTAGTTTCCAATACAGTGAAGAAAAGAGTAGAAGCTATGGAAGACGGGGACGTGGCATTATTAGAGAATACAAGATTTAGAAAAGAAGAAGAAAAAAATGAAGAAAATTTCTCAAAGGAATTAGCATCTTTAGGAGACTTATATGTAAATGACGCCTTTGGCACTTCTCACAGAGCACATGCTTCCAATGTAGGAGTATCTACTTATTTACCATCAGCTGTAGGCTTTTTAGTAGAGAAGGAAATCTCCATCATGGGTAAGGCACTGGAAGAACCAGAAAGACCATTTATAGCCATATTAGGTGGAGCTAAGGTATCGGATAAAATAGGTGTAATCGAAAACCTTATGAATATTGTAGATACAATAATCGTAGGTGGAGGTATGGCTTTTACTTTCCTTAAGGCCCAAGGCTATGAAATAGGGAAATCCTTATTAGAGGAAGATAAAATAGGTTTAGCCAAGGAATTAATTGAAAAGACTAAAGAAAAAAATGTAAAATTAATCCTACCTGTAGATGTGGTAGTTGCTAAGGAATTTAAAAATGATACTGAGTTTAATACAGTTAGTATAGATAATATACCATCAGATATGATGGGATTAGATATTGGAGAAGAAACTATTAAAGCTTTCTCAGAAGAAATAAAGAAGGGCAAAACCATAGTATGGAATGGACCTATGGGTGTATTTGAAATGGAAAACTTCGCCAAGGGTACCATTGCAATTGCACAAGCTATGGCTGAATCTGAAGGAACAACTATAGTTGGTGGAGGGGATTCTGCATCAGCAGTTGAAAGATCAGGCTATAGCCACAAGATGACCCATATATCCACTGGTGGCGGAGCATCCTTAGAGCTTCTAGAAGGAAAAGCATTACCAGGAATAGTGGCAATATCAGAAAAACAATGCACAACTATATATAATGCACAATTCACATCAATCGCATTATTAGAATAAATTTTAAACCGACTCTCCGTTCCGAATTTTAAGAAGTATAACCACACGCAAAAAATTAGAGCTGCAAACTCGCTGCGCTCAAACAGTGCAGCTCTAAGCAAATTTTTTGCTTAGTGGATACTTCTAGTCAAATTCTCCAAAGTCGAGTCTTGTTTAAAATTTATTCTATGACTAAAGCTCCTTGCCAAAACTATTCACTAGAACTGTGAATTGTGAACTGTGAATTGTGAATTACCACAAAGTGTCATCCTGAGCACCAGCGAAGGATCTTCGACCTAAGAGTTCGACATTAACAACTATTCACTATTAGTTATTCACTAATATAAAATTGTCAATTGTCAACTGTCAATTGTCAATTGATTAAACGGGAGGTTGAAAATGAGGATTCCAATAATAGCAGGGAATTGGAAAATGAATAATACTATAAAAGAGGGTTTACAATTAGTAAAAGAAATAAAAAATTCTAAGTTAAATGAGAATGTAGAAGTTGTAGTCTGTGTTCCCTTTGTAGGGCTTTCAGAGATTAAAAAGGCCTTAGAGAACACAAATATTAAGTTAGGTGCCCAAAATATGCACTGGGAAGAAAGTGGGGCCTTTACAGGTGAAATATCACCCCTAATGCTAAAGGAAATAGGGGTAGACTATTGTATAATAGGCCATTCTGAAAGGCGACAATATTTCAATGAATTAGATTTTACAGTAAACAAAAAAATAAAAGCTGCCCTATTACATGGAATTAAACCAATAGTCTGTGTAGGAGAAACATTGGAACAAAGGGAAAGTAATATAGAAAAGGAAGTAGTAAAATCCCAAATCCTTACAGCCTTTGAAGATATAGAAGAGAAGGATTTGGAAAATATAGTAATAGCCTATGAGCCTATTTGGGCTATAGGAACAGGTAAAACAGCTTCATCTGATGATGCCAATGATATGATTGGTTTTATACGAGACATAATTGGTGAAAAATATGGTGAGGCTAAGGGAAAAATAAGGATACAATATGGTGGCAGTGTTAAACCAAGTAATATAAAGGAACTTATGGAAAAACCAGAAATTGATGGGGCCTTAGTTGGCGGTGCCAGCCTCAAGGCAAAGGATTTTGTAGATTTAATTAATTATTAATTGGAGGAAAATATGGTTAAAAGACCAGTAATGTTAATAATACTTGATGGCTTTGGTTTAGGAAAAGACTATCCAGGGAATGCAATAAAACTAGCCAAAACACCTAATATAGATAGGTTAATGAGAGAATATCCAACTACGACCTTAGAAGCCAGTGGCTTAGCAGTAGGCCTACCTGAAGGCCAAATGGGGAATTCAGAAGTAGGACATCTAAATATAGGAGCTGGTAGGATTATCTACCAAGATTTTACAAGGATATCTAAATCCATTGTAGATGGAAATTTCTTTGAAAAGGAAGAATTCCTAAAGGCCATAGAAAATGCAAAGAAAAACAAGTCAAAAATCCACCTAATAGGTCTAGTATCAAAGGGCGGGGTTCATAGTCATATAAGTCATTTATATGCCCTATTAGAGCTGATGAAAAAGCAAGATTTCTATAATGTCTATATCCATGCCATATTAGATGGTAGGGATGTATCTCCTACTGCTGGAAAAGAAGATATTAAGGAATTGGTTGATAAGATTAAGGAAATAGGCTGTGGAAAGATTGCTACAGTTTCAGGTAGATACTATGCCATGGATAGGGATAGGAGATGGGATAGGACTAAGCTTGCCTATGATGCTTATACCCTTGGGATTGGCAATGTAGATACTGATCCAGTAGAAGCTATAGAGAAATCCTATAAAGAAGATATAACAGATGAGTTTATTATACCTACAGTTATTAAAGAAGATGGAAAGCCTCTTGCAACTGTAGACAATAATGATTCTATCATCTTCTTCAACTTTAGACCGGATAGGGCTAGACAAATTACTAGGGCCTTTGTAGATGAAGAATTTAATGGTTTTAATAGGGAGAAAAAGGTCAATACTTTCTATGTAACCATGACTGAATATGATAGGACCATAGAAAAAGTATTAGTAGCTTTTAAGGAAGAGATACCTACCAATACCCTAGGAAAGTATATTAGTGAAAAAGGACTTAATCAACTTAGAATTGCAGAAACAGAAAAGTATGCCCATGTAACCTTTTTCTTCAATGGTGGAATTGAGGAAGCTTTTGAAAAGGAGGATAGGGTACTTATCCCCTCTCCAAAGGTTGCAACCTATGATTTAAAACCTGAAATGAGTGCCCTAGAAGTTAAGGATGAAGTAATCAATAGATTAAACATGGAAAAATACGATTTAATTATATTGAACTTTGCTAATCCAGATATGGTAGGTCATACAGGAGTAGTGCCTGCAGCAGTAAAGGCTATAGAAACTGTAGATAGGTGTTTAGGTGAAATTGTTGACTTACTCATAGAAAAAGGTGGCAGAGCCTTAATCACCTCGGACCATGGTAATGCAGAGATGCTAATAGATGAAAGGGATGGCAGTCCAGTTACATCTCATACTAGTAATAGGGTTCCATTGATATTCATTGGAGATAAAGATGCAAAACTTAGAGAGGGTATATTAGCAGATTTAGCCCCTACTTTGTTGGAGCTACTAGGACTAGAAAAACCTGAAGAAATGACAGGAAAAAGTTTAATAATCAATTGACAATGGAAAATTGACAATGGAGAATGGTGAAAGCATAAAACCAGGGTAAAAAGGCCCTAAAGCTCGGCCAAAATCATTGTCAATTGTCAACTGTCAATTGTCCATTGAAAAAAGAAAGGGAGGAATTAAATTGAGTATAATAACTGATGTTTACGCAAGAGAAGTTCTTGACTCAAGAGGTAATCCTACAGTAGAAGTAGAAGTATGGACAGAAAGCGGAGCCTTTGGTAGAGCCTTAGTTCCATCAGGAGCAAGTACAGGAGCCTTTGAAGCTGTAGAATTAAGAGATGGAAATAGAGATAGATATTTAGGCAAAGGTGTTATGAAAGCAGTAGAAAATGTCAATACTATTATTGCCGAGGAAATAATAGGTCTAAATGTATTTGACCAAGCTTCAATAGATAGATTAATGATCGACTTAGATGGAACTCCCAACAAGGGAAAACTAGGTGCAAACGCCATCTTAGGAGTATCCTTAGCAGTAGCAAAAGCAGCTGCTGATGAACTGGGCATGCCTTTATATCAATATGTAGGTGGAATTAATTCCAAGACTCTACCTGTACCAATGTTAAATATATTGAATGGTGGGGCACATGCAGACAATAATGTGGATATACAAGAGTTTATGGTAATGCCTGTAGGTGCATTAAACTTTAGAGAAGCCTTAAGAATGGGAGCAGAAATTTTCCACAGCTTAAAATCAGTATTAAAATCTAAAGGCTTAAATACTGCAGTAGGTGATGAAGGAGGATTTGCACCAAACCTATCTTGCAATGAAGAGGCTTTAAAGACTATTGTAGAAGCTATAGAAAAAGCTGGATATAAGCCAGGAGAAGAAGTAGCCTTAGCCCTAGATGTGGCAGCAACAGAAATGTATGATGAAGAGAAAAAAGTATATAACCTAGCAGGAGAAGGGAGAAGCCTTACGGTAGAAGAAATGATAGATTATTATGAGGAGCTTGTAAATAAATACCCAATAATTTCCATTGAAGATGGTTTAGCAGAAGACGATTGGGATGGCTGGAAACTCTTAACTGAGAGACTTGGAAAGAGAATTCAATTAGTTGGAGATGATTTATTTGTTACCAATACTGAAAGGCTAAAAAAAGGTATAGAACTAGGTGTAGCTAATTCTGTATTAGTTAAACTTAATCAAATTGGTAGCTTAACTGAAACTCTAGATACTATAGAAATGGCTAAGATTAACGGTTACACTGCTGTTATATCTCATAGATCTGGAGAGACTGAAGATACTACTATTGCAGACTTAGCTGTAGCCACTAATGCTGGTCAAATAAAAACTGGGGCTCCTTCAAGAACTGATAGGGTTGCAAAATATAATCAATTATTGAGGATAGAGGATAATTTAGGAGAGGAAGCAATATATAAGGGGAAACAATCTTTTTATAATTTAAAATAATAGTGAAAAGGGGCATAAATCTTTAGTCATAGACTTGTTCCTATGCTATTGATTTTGTGCTCCTTCTATGTTAAAATAGTTATGTTTTATGAGACTAGTAAACATCTATTATCTATGCAGGAGGTGTAAAGATGACTACATTTTTTTCAATATTAGTTCTTGCGTCAAGTTTATCTCTAATTGTATCAGTGGTAATGCAAGAAAGCAGTGAAGGTGGGTTAGGAGCTATAACAGGTGACACTTCAGCTTCATTGTGGGGGAAGACAAGGGGGAAAAGCCGAGAAGATATGCTTAAGAGAATAACAGTTATATCATCTGTTATCTTTTTAATATCCACACTATTTTTAGCAGCTCAATAATACAAAGGAGGAGAAAAAATGGATTTAGCTTTAATTGCTGCGCCAATTATAGGTATATTGGCTTTATTATTTGCTTTTTATAAGGCAAGCAGTATTGATAAAGTAAGCCCTGGCAATGACAGGATGATAGAAATATCAACCTATATCCAAGAAGGTGCTATGGCTTTTTTAAGAAGACAATATAGGTCTTTAATTATTTTCATCGTTATTTTATTTGTGATCTTAACTGTAGCTCCTGGTCTTGGCATTAGTACAGCCATATGCTTCCTAGTTGGAGCATTATTCTCAATCTTAGCTGGTTACTTTGGAATGAGAGTAGCTACAAAGGCTAATGTAAGAACAGCAAATGTTGCAAAGGAATCTGGTATGACAAAGGCATTAAATGTTGCCTTCTCAGGTGGAGCAGTAATGGGAATGTCCGTAGTAGGATTAGGAATTTTAGGTGTAGGCGTACTATATATGATCTTTAAGGATGCTAATATAGTTACAGGATTCGGTCTTGGTGCATCATCTATCGCTCTATTTGCAAGAGTAGGTGGAGGTATTTATACAAAAGCAGCCGACGTTGGTGCTGACTTAGTTGGTAAAGTAGAAGCAGGAATACCTGAAGACGACCCAAGAAACCCAGCTGTTATAGCTGATAACGTTGGAGATAACGTAGGTGACGTTGCAGGTATGGGTGCTGACTTATTCGAGTCCTATGTAGGAGCGATTATCTCAGCTATCACCCTAGGACTTGTAGCACATGGGGAAAAAGGTGTTCAATTTGCACTTGCACTTTCAGCAGTAGGAATTATTGCTTCAATAATTGGTGTTTACTTTGTTAGAGGAGATAAAGATCCTCAAAAAGCATTAAACAATGGAACTTTAGCTAGTTCATTAATAACTATTATAGCAGGATTCTTTTTAAGTAATTCTATACTAGAATCATATAAACCATTTATAGCTATTCTATCAGGTTTAGTTGTAGGACTTATTATAGCTAAGATTACTGAATACTATACTTCAGGAGATTATAAACCTGTTCAAAGAATAGCTAAAGAATCAGAAACAGGTGCTTCAACAAATATTATAGGTGGTCTATCTGTTGGTATGATGTCAACAGCAGGTCCATTAGTTGTAATATCTATTGGTATATTAGTTGCTTACTTTGTATCTGGTGGAGCTACTAATGGTGCACAAGGATTATATGGTATAGCATTAGCAGCAGTTGGTATGCTTTCAACAGCAGCTATGACTATAGCAGTAGATGCTTATGGTCCAATAGCAGATAATGCTGGTGGTATAGCAGAAATGTGTGAATTACCAGAAGAAGTAAGAGAAATCACTGATAAACTTGACTCAGTAGGAAACACTACAGCTGCAATAGGTAAAGGATTTGCAATAGGTTCAGCTGCTCTTACAGCTTTAGCCTTATTTGCTTCATATACTCAAGCAGTAGGATTAACAAGTATTGACTTGACTTCACCAACAGTTATAGCAGGTACCTTTATAGGTGGTATGCTACCATTCCTATTCTCAGCTATGACTATGGATGCAGTTGGTAAAGCTGCCTTCTTCATGATTGAGGAAGTAAGAAGACAATTCAAAGAAATTCCAGGAATTATGGAAGGTAAAGCTACTCCAGAATATGCTAAATGTGTAGATATAAGTACAAAGGCTGCTCTTAAAGAGATGATAATCCCAGGATTATTAGCAGTAGTAGTACCTGTATTAGTAGGTGTATTACTAGGGGCTGAAGCTCTTGGAGGATTATTAGCAGGAGCTTTAGTAACAGGTGTACTTATGGCCATATTCATGTCCAATGCTGGTGGTGCATGGGATAATGCTAAGAAATATATAGAAGAAGGACACCATGGTGGAAAAGGTAGCGAAGCCCACAAGGCAGCAGTTACTGGAGACACTGTAGGAGACCCATTCAAGGATACTTCAGGTCCTTCATTAAATATATTAATTAAACTTATGACTATAGTATCATTAGTATTCGCAAGCCTTTTCGGAAACGGAATACTATTCTAATATAATCCCTCATTTAATGAGGGATTTTTTCTTTCTACTGTCATAATTCACTACGATATGATATAATCTTATAGTCAAGGGCATAATTATAAATAAGGGTAGGGGTAGTTATGATAAAGGATATAGGCGGACTAAGCTTAAATTACATAGTAGAAGGAAATGGAAAAGATATACTTGTCCTCCATGGATGGGGAGCAAATATTAATACCATTTTGCCTATTGTAAATATTCTTAAAGATAAGTTTAGGGTCCATGCTCTGGATCTACCTGGATTTGGTCATAGTTCCCAACCACAAGAGCCTATTGATTCCTTTCAATATGCAGAGATAGTAAAAGAATATATGGATAATATGAAAATACATAAGGTAACCCTAATCGGACATTCCTTTGGGGGCAAATTATCTATTATACTAGGTAGCAAGTATCCTGACTTAATAGAAAAGATAGTACTTATAAATAGTGCTGGCTTAATCCCTAAGAGGGGGCCAAAATATTACATAAAAGTATATAGCTTTAAAACTTTACGATTTTTGTATAAGAACTTGTTCTTCTGGTTAAAAGATGAAGAAAAACTAGAAAAGTTTTATAAAAAATTTGGATCAACAGATTATAGAGATGCATCAGGCGTTATGAGAAGGATTTTAGTTACAGTAGTTAATGAAAATTTATTCCCCCTATTAAGTAAGATAAAAGCTCCTACTTTACTTATATGGGGAGATGAAGATACAGCCACTCCATTGTATATGGCTAAAATAATGGAGAAGGAAATAGAAGATGCAGGCTTAGTCGTATTTGAAGGGGCAGGCCATTATTCATATTTAGACGAATACCAACGATTTTCAGTGGTTATAAGACATTTTCTAAAATATAATGAGCAGTAAATTTCAATTGACAATTGTCAATTGAATAAAGTGGAGGGATTATTTTGTTTATCTTAAGTTTAATAATTGCTATAATTGCAATAATTCTAATAGGACAGAAATCTAAGTATTTTTTGCATATGCTTCAATTGGAAGGATATAACTCCATACAATTTCAAAAATGGATAAATAGTAATAGAGAGAAGGCTTTTTCTTTTAAAATAGATAAGGGAGAAACAAAAAAACCTTTAGTATTTACTAATAGGGCGAAAAGATTATATGGTACTAACTTAGGACTAAATATTTTATTGATTACTTTGTTTGTTATAAGAATGGGAGGTTTTGGCACAAATCCATCTTCCTCAATTTATTTCACTATTTTCGCACTATTAGTATATATTATATTACTTGGAGCAATGTATTATCTTCAACCCTTCTTTATGTTAATAGCCAATAACATTATTTTGCCAATAGAAAATAGGATTAACCTAGGCTTCTATAAACAAGCACAAGAAAAAATTAAGTCTAGAACAGATCTAACTGTTGTAGGGATTACAGGAAGCTTTGGGAAGACCAGTACTAAGTTTATAGTTGGGACCATTTTAGGAGAAAAATATAAGGTACTGAATACCCCAGAATCCTATAATACTCCTATGGGATTATCTAAGGTAATTAACAACAATATGACAGAAGAACATGAAATATTTATTGCTGAATTAGGTGCAAGGAACATAGGAGATATAAAAGAATTAGGTGAACTGGTAAAGCCTAAAATAGGTGTAATTACATCCATAGGGCCAACCCATTTAGAAACCTTCAAGAATATGGACAATATAATGAAGACAAAATATGAGCTGGTGGAAGAACTTCCAACAGATGGGATAGCTATATTTAATTATGATAACGAATATATAAGAAAGTTAGCCGATAAGACCTTTAAAGAAAAAATCCTATATGGATTAGAAGAAACTGAAAATCTAGATTTATATGCTGAAGATATTGAAGTTTCCGAATTTGGTTCTACTTTTACTATAAAGGATAAAGAAGGAAATTCAGTAAGATGTACAACAAAATTATTGGGTAAACACAATATATACAATATATTAGCAGGGGTGGCAGTGGCAAAAGCCTTGGGCTTATCCTTTGAAGAAATAAAAAGTGGAGTCGAAAAAATAGAACCAATTCCCCACAGACTAAATATTATAAACCCAGGTACAGGTATAATTATCATCGATGATGCCTTTAATTCCAATCCCATAGGGGCAAGGGCGGCTTTAGAGGTATTATCCCAATTTAAGGAAGGCAGAAAAATAATAGTAACTCCTGGCATGGTAGAATTAGGTGCTATGGAAGAAGAAGCCAATAGGGAATTTGGGGTAAATATTGGAAAAGTTTGTGACTACGTAATTTTAGTAGGAGAAAAAAGAACTAGACCAATATATGAAGGCTTAATGGAAGTAAATTTTAACGAAGATAATATATTTGTCGTAAATACACTTGATGAAGCAACAGGATGTATTCAAAAGCTTGCTAGACCTAAGGATGTTGTCTTGTTTGAAAACGATTTACCTGATAACTATAATGAATAATAAGGAGGTATAGCCCTATGAAAAATGTGGCTGTAATTTTTGGTGGGCGCAGTGTTGAACATGAAGTTTCTATAATTACAGGTATGCAAATAATAGAAAATATGGACAAGACAAAATATAATGTAATCCCAATTTATGTAAATAAGGAAGGGAAATGGTTAACAGGAAGTAGCTTGATGGATTTTAAGAATTATAAGGAAGACAACTTCACTGATGCGCAAGAAATAGTCCTTTCTCATAACTACGGTGACAACAATATTTATGTTAGTCCCAGGTCATCAGGCCTATTCAAGAAAAAAATACTGGATAGGATTGATCTAGCCTTTCCTGCATTTCATGGAATGAACGGAGAAGACGGAACAGTACAAGGAATATTTGAACTTATGGATATACCATATGTAGGCTGTGGTGTACTTGCTTCTGCTGTAGGGATGGATAAAATACTTATGAAGGATGTCTATAAGGCTAACAATCTTCCAATAGTAGACTATACATGGTTCTATAGGAGTAAATGGATTAATAGTAAGGAAGAAGTATTAAATCTCATAGAAGAGAAACTATCTTATCCCTTGTTTGTAAAACCTGCAAACTTAGGATCAAGTATTGGTATTTCTAAGGCAAAGGATAGGGATGGACTTATAGAGGCTATAGAAGTTGCCATTAGATACGATAGAAAGATAATAGTAGAAAAAGCTGTAGAGGAACCACGAGAAATAAACTGTGCAGTTTTGGGTTATGATGATGAACTAATTACTTCACTATGTGAAGAACCTGTTGGTTGGAAGGAAATCTTAACCTTTGAGGACAAATATGTAAAATCAAATACAAAGGGTAAAGGGGCTGGTGAAAGGAGAAGAATACCAGCAGAAATAGATGATAATATTAGAGAAGAAATTGAGGAATTAGCAAAACTAGCCTTTAAGACCATAGATGCAAAGGGAGTTTCTAGAATAGATTTTCTCTTGGATAAAAACAACAAGGTATATATAAATGAAATAAACACCTTACCTGGTTCCATATCCTTTTATCTATGGGAAGGAAAGGGATATCCATTTAGTAAATTAGTTGATGAGTTAATAAATATTGCAATTATAGTTCATGAGGAGAAAAAGAAGAATTCTTATTCCTATGAAGCAAATCTATTAAACAGAACCCAATTTGGAGCTAAAATAAAGTAGAGGTGATTGATTTACCTCTACTTTGTATTTTGTATGAATTTGGGATTAATTTCTAAAAAAGGGTAAATACTAAAGGAGAATAAGTTAGAAGAAGGGAATGAATAGGGATGAGTATAAGAGAAAAAATAATTGAATTGATGGAAACTAAGAAGTACAAACCTATGTTGAAAGAAGAGTTGGCAGTATATTTCGATATAAATAAAAAGGATGTTAAAAGCTTCTATGAGGTATTAGAAAGTTTAGAAAGGGAAGGCTTGATCATTAGGACAAAGAATGAAAAATATGCCTTAATAGACAATGATTATTTAGTAGTTGGAACTATAGAAGGAAATGAAAGAGGATATGGATTTTTAATCCCAAAAGACAGAACAAGGGAAGATATCTTTATACCTGCTGAAAATATGAATGGAGCAATGCATGGTGATAGGGTAATAGTAAATATCACTAGGAGAAAAGAAGAGGGTAAAAGGGAAGAAGGGGAAGTCATAAGGATCCTAGAAAGAAGTAAAAAGGCAATAGTAGGAACCTTTGAGGACAATAGGAACTTTGGCTTTGTGGTCCCCGATGACCATAAAATTGGCTACGATATATTTATACCTAAGGCCTATACCTTAAATGCTAAGACAAATCAAAAGGTAGTTGTTGAAATAACTAGATATCCTGAGCCAAGAAGAAACCCAGAAGGAAAGGTAGTAGAAGTCTTAGGATATCTAGATGAAAAGGGTACAGATATCTTGTCCATTATTAGAGAATATGGATTGCCTGAATAGTTCCCCATTAAGGTACAAGAAGCAGCAAGAGCTATAGAACAGGAGGTAGACCCAGAAGAAGTAGCAAATAGAGTAGATTTAAGGCATTTAAATACCTTTACTATTGATGGAATAGATGCCAAGGATATAGATGATGCAGTATCCATTGAAATGACAGAAGATGGCAATTACTATCTAGGCGTCCATATAGCGGATGTTGTCCACTATGTAAGAGAAAGGTCAGTCCTTGATAAAGAGGCAATGGAAAGAGGAAACTCAGTATATTTAATAGATAGGGTAATACCAATGCTGCCCAAGGAATTGTCAAATGGAATATGCTCCTTAAATCCTAATGTTGATAGGCTTACCTTATCTGTATTCATGGAAATAGATAAAAAAGGTAAAGTAATTAGTCATAAAATAGTAGAGGGAGTAATAAATAGCAGACAAAGACTAGTATATGACGATGTATCTAATTTTCTAGAAAATGACGATGAAGAAGCCAAAGAAAAACTAGCAAAAGTGGCTGATGACTTAAAACTAATGGAAGAGTTGTGCCATATCTTATATGAAAAGAGAAGAAGAAGGGGTAGTATAGACTTTGAATTCCCAGAAACGAAGATTATCTTAGATGACAAGGGAATACCAGTAGAAATCAGGAAGGAAGAAAGACGAATTGCCAATAGAATAATAGAAGAGTTTATGCTAGTTTGTAATGAAACCATAGCAGAAGAATTTTTCTGGGCAGAAATACCATTCCTATATAGGACCCATGATGAGCCATCAGAAGAAAAAATGGAAACATTTAAAAAGTTAATACACAATTTTGGATATAAATTGAAGGGGCAAGATATCCATCCAAAGGAGTTACAGCACTTAATTGACGATATAAGAGGAACTAAGGAGGAAACCTTAATTAGTACCTTGATGCTTAGGTCCTTAAGAAAGGCTGTATATAGTAGTGAACCAGGTATACACTTTGGATTAGCAGCTAAGTACTATAGTCATTTCACAGCTCCTATTAGAAGGTATCCAGACCTTGTTATCCATAGAATAATTAAGACTTATTTAAAGGGTAAGTTAAATAATAAGAATATAAAGAGTCTTGAAGTAAGGCTACCAGAAATAGCAGAGCATACTTCCATGACTGAAAGAAGGGCAGAAGAAGCTGAAAGGGAAGTAGAAGATCTGAAGAAGGCTCAATATATGACAAGATATATTGGTGAAGAGTTTGAAGGTATAATTTCATCTCTAACTAACTTTGGTATGTTTGTACAATTGGAGAATACAATAGAAGGATTAGTTCGCTTCACCAGTATGTTAGATGATTACTACCATTTTGATGAGGAAAAATACCATATCATAGGAGAAAGAACAAAAAGAATATATCGTCTAGGAGATACAGTTAGAATAAGGGTAATAGATGCAGATGTAGTAAGGAGAAATATTGATTTTGAATTGGTCTAGTGGATTGACACCATTCTATATATCTGTTAAACTTAATACAGAAAAATATAGAATGGTGATAGATATGAAAAAAGATGGCATCAAAAATGTAGCAACAAATAGAAAAGCAAGACATGAATATTTTATAGAAGATACCTTTGAAGCAGGCATAGCCCTTACTGGTACAGAAGTAAAATCTATTAGGCAGGGAAAAGTCAATATAAAAGATAGTTATGCTTCTATTGAAAAGGGAGAAGTTTTTTTAAACAATATGCATATTAGCCCTTATGAACAAGGAAATATATTTAATGTAGACCCTTTAAGGAAGAGAAAATTATTATTGCACAAAAGGGAGATAAGAAAACTTCTAGTTTCCACTACGCAAAAGGGTTACACATTAGTCCCTCTATCGGTTTATATAAAAAATGGATTAGTAAAAATAGAATTAGCAGTAGCAAGGGGTAAAAAGCTATACGATAAAAGAGAAGATATAGCTAAGAGGGATGCAGAGAGAAGAATGATGCAGCATACATCTGAAAAATATAGGTAATAATTGGCGGTCGGTGGCCGCCAATTGACATTATATATAAAATTTGATATAATAAAATGCCAACAATTTAATGAGGGGGCGAATTTGGTTTCGACGGGGATGTGGAATCAGGAGTAGCGAGTCGTTGTCGCCAA
>JAAYQJ010000077.1 GCA_012519355.1 Tissierellia bacterium
CGAATGACCTACCAACAACTCACTAGAGTTCGTTGGGTTAGGTCAACTTTCAAAGTTTCACACTGTTTAGTTGTCTTGGTTCATGGACCTCTCTTTCGAGGTCACTTATTTAGTATAACAAGTTTTTATTTCCTTGTCAACACTTTTTTTTAAGCTTTTTTACAGTGATTTTCACTGCTGTTTTTGTTTCAAGTCGGTGCTGACTTTTATTATAATACACGGTTTCTTTAATAAAGTCAACACCTTTTTTAAAAAAATCATTTCCAATTCTAAAACTAAGGTTTTTGCAGGTGTCTTAATATTGACCTTGTCAAGCAATCTAGGTTAATGTCTATATTAAGCAAAACCTATCTTAACAATCTATCTAGAACTTCTTTCTGAGTCGTAATGTTTTCATCCTCAGGATTTAAAAAAGCTGCCATACTAATATCTTCATGTGCCTTTTCTAATTCCTCTACTTGTAAATAACATAATCCTCTATTGAATAATAGCCTATAATCATTACCTAGATTTTCAATAGCTTCAGTAAATATGTTTATGGCCTCTTTAATTCTCCCAACAGTAAATAAACATATTCCTAGTTCATTATAGATATCCAATTCCTCTTTATTTAAATCTAATGCTTCATAGAAGAACTCTATTGCATTTTCTAATTCTCCTACTCCTTTGTAGGATGCCCCTAAAAAATACTTTAATTCCCATAGACTATCGTATTTTTTTACCAAATTTTCAAATATGTCAATAGCTTTATGATAGTCCGCCCTATATAGATAAGTTAGTCCTGTTTCCATAGCAACATCATCTTCTATTAAGTCTAGTTCTTCTCTGATTTCTTGGAGCCTTAACTCATCCTTATCTAAAGTTAAGTATTTAGTCCATATAAGCTTAGCTTTTAAAAAGTTCCCAAAAAATTTATAGTGGTAACCTAATTTATAATAAGCTAAGGGATATTTCTCATCTATGTCTAGGATTGATTCCAGTTCCTTAGTTGAGTTTTTGATAAATTCCATAGCCTTTTCTTCCATCTCCATTTGGAGATACTTCTTCCCTATTTCTTCTAGTGTAAGGGCATAATTAAATATCCCATCTATGTTTTTAGGGTCTAAAAGCTTCAAGGCTCTAAAATATATGGCACCACTATCATTGTCCTTATTTTCAACAGCCTTAATCCCTTGATAAAATATATAATCATGGATTTTCTCATTGATTCCATATAGGATCTCTTTATAGTCTTCAATATAAGGAAAATTAGGATCACTTCCCATAAGATATAAGATTCCATCTATTATAAATGACAAATTTATTTCATCATGTAAATTTCCCTCTTTTATTTCATTAATCAGTGAGTCTGTCTTAATTGGTAAAGGTATTTCTTTTTTTAAAGAATATATTTCATTCCCTATGATAGAATCCTTTTTTAATTCCAAAAATGTAACCTTATCAATACTCTTCTTAAAATATGAATCTACAAGCCCCATGGACCCACCCCCTATTAAAATTTATTCATGAACATTCTTTTTCTTCTTGTGCTAGTACTTAGTAGTTTATATAAATGTCCCCTGTAAATCATTATAAATGAAAATATACCTTGCCCTATTAGGTATCTAATCCAAGCTATTGCATTAAATCCAAAGCCTATGTTCATATGTGTCGCAAATGTGTTGGTTACTATCCTACCTGTTACCAAGTAGAGGGCTGTATAAAGTATAAGATTAGGGATTAGCCAGTTAAGCCAATTTTCTTTTATAAAATCTACGGAGTACATTATGCTTTCCATTGGATCCAGTACTTTTAAGTATAGGGTTTCAGGTAAGGCATTTAATAGTACTAGTATAGAAAATGTAATTATTAGATTTAGTATATAGGGGTTAAAGCCCATTAAGCCCCTAATAGCATCTAAGAGGTAGCCACCAATCCATGCAAAAAAGAATATCATATATACTTTTCTGAGATAATACTTAAATCCATCCTTAAAGTCTTGAAATGTAATCTTATTATAATTGATAATATTAAATAATAGATAAAGGTAATTTGATATTAAGCTGGCAGATACAAGGGCTAAAATGATACCTGCAAATATAGATAAAATGCCCCTAAATACTGTCAAAACAAAGGATATCATAGCTATATTTATTGTTGTGTATATTATTCCTGTAAAAATAATTGGCCAGTTGCTTATTAAGCTATTAATAGACTTTTTTGATGTCTGCTTAGTTATTAATACAAAATCTTTAATTATATCCAATCTAACTCATCTCCTTTACAATATCGGTAATGTTATAGGTTTTACACCTGTTTATTACGCCATCCTTATAGACAAACAAAATATAAGTATTATCTAGATTTGGCTTATCTAGATTTGGCTTATCTAGCTTGTATTTAAAATCATAACCATCTTCTATATATTTTAAAATGTCAAAGTGAAAACTTTCTATTTTTATATTCTGAATAGCTTTTTTAGTTGGCAAATCCCTATATTCAAATAAATAACTTCCCAATATCCTTTCATCTTTTAAGATTTTGTGGACTTGATTCTGACCTATTGACTCCTTAGTATTATGAAGCCCTTTAGGTAGTTTTGCTTTCTTATTGTTTTTTAGAAAATCGTACTTTATAATTTCCTTGAATATATCTAAATCTTTAAATTCATTAGACTGATAAAAATCAATTAATACTTCGTAAAGTCTAGCCCTGCTAATTGAAATATCATAATACTTTTTCCCCTCCCAATATTGGCTTAAGGCTTCGTAGAAATCAAAGGGGGTCTTATAGAAATTTGTAATTATAAATTCTAAGGAGTTTTCAAAAAATCCTTCATTATAGTACTTTTCTACTAACTCTTCTATAGATTTTAACCTTATCAACTCTTCATAGCTAATGTAATTGTTTTCTAAAACCTCATAGGGTGGTATGTCTAAATATTTGAAGCCATACTTTTCTTCATCTATCCTTAAGGATGAACCTTTTAGCAATTTTAAAAAGCCCAATTGGATTTTTTCTGGTTTTATTTCATATACATCATTAAAGGACTTCTTAAAGCTTCCATAGTCTTCATAAGGTAGGCCTGCAATTAAATCTAGATGTTGGTGGATATTTTTATATGATTTTATTTTTTTGCTTACTTCCTTAAGTTTTGGAAAATCTGTAGTCCTTCCAATTGCATCGATTGTCTCTAAATTAGTAGATTGAACTCCTATTTCAAATTGAAACAAACCTTCCTTTACATTAGATAAAAAATCTAGCATTTCATCATCTAATAAATGAGCTGTGACTTCGAAATGGAAATTAATATTTTCTGGATTCCTATCAATGATGAAATTCATTATTTCCATAGCATATTTTTTATTGGCATTAAAGGTTCTATCTACAAATTTTACTTGCTTTACTCTTGCCTTAATAAGCTTGTCTAATTCTTCTTTTACCCTATCTATATTAAAATATCTTACCCCTTTTATAGTAGATGATAAACAAAACTTACAATTAAAGGGGCAACCCCTTGAGGACTCAAAGTAAACAATTTTATTATTAAACTCATCTCCAATATTTTCATAGGGAGATGGTATAATGTTTAAGTCCCTGATTAATGGCCTAGGTGGATTCATAATAACCTTATTATCTCTTCTATAGGTCAATCCTTTTATATCCTTGAAATCATCATTACCCTCTTTAATAGAAGTCAAGAATTCTTTCAAGCTTTCTTCCCCTTCTCCATAAATAATATAATCGATGAAGGGGTAAGTTTCTAGTATTTCTACCGAATCAAAGGAAACTTCTGGCCCACCTAAAAGGATTTTTACCTCCGGTTTAACTTTTTTTAATATTTCACAGATTCTTAAGGTCTCCCTTAGGTTCCAAATGTAGGTTGAAAACCCAATTAGGTCTCCATTGGTTTTAAATAATTGGGAAGCAATATAATCTATATCTTGATTTATGGTATATTCTTTCAATTCTACATCTACAAGATCTTCAACAAAAGCTTTTAAATATCTAATAGATAATGAAGTATGAATAAACTTAGAATTTAGTGTAGTTAAAACTATCTTCATTTTAAACCTTCCTTTTTTAATAAATTATATACATTATATCATTTATTTAAAGTCTTATACAGTGAAAGAAATAATTATGAGAATTGCATTGAATTTCGAAGATTTTTTATATACAATAGATTGTATAATACGACTAGAAAGGAGATGTCCAATGAGAGAATTCGACAAAATTTCAATCCAAGAAATCTCTAAAAACGATATGTTGTTGATTATTGAGGCTTTAGAATATACAGGGAACAGTACTAAGCTAGATGAATTTATTAATCTAAGAGATAGTATAGTTGAAGAATTAAGTTCCTTAGCTGAAGTTAGTGAGGAGGATTTTATTGAATATCTAAAAAAATAGACCCTATGGGCCTATTTTCTAAACAAGTACATACCAGTTTTAGTCTGTATCAGAGAAGTCAAGGTCTTATCCTTCACTTCTTTTTTTATTACCTTTACCTCTCTTAAGAGAGAATGATAAAAGCTATCTCCTTCTTCAAAGCTAAAAATATCAGGTAAAATATAGTCTTTTATTTTTAGCTTTTCAGGATCTATCCTTGATTTTCTCAAATTTATAATATATTCTCCAAGGCTTAAATGAAAATCTGAAATTTGAAATTCTAAATCTTTCCTATATAAATAATTATATAATACTTGCCCTATAAAGCTTTTTCCTTTATTTCCCTCTACTACTTTTAGACAATCTATTAAAGCAGGATATGTATTATTCACCAGAGAATAAAGGCTATTTAGGAGTTTCAATTTTTCCCTTTCAAATTCAACTTTAAAATTACCATCATAGCTTTCAATAGTAAGCCTATAATAGGATTGATACTTTTCCATATACTGTTTTTGAGAGAAGGAAATTATTTTATCCTTTAAGCTTTCTATTAACATGTCTTTGATTAAATCTTCTAGTTCAGTAGAAGGATTCACAAGAATATGCAATAGATAGCCTAAAGCTAAGCCTTCAAACAATCCTTGTAGATTACCTGTAGTAAAAAGGATATTTTTGATGATTTCTTCTTCTACAATATTATAATTTTTATTTGCAAGGACTATAGGAATTATCCTACTTATTATGGAATCATCTTTTTCTCCCCAGTATATTTCATGAATAACTCTTCCCTGGCAATTTAACAGGGAAGAGTTATCTCCATTTCTATAGTCTAACCATAGCTTAAATTCTTCAGTAAATCTTTTGTAATCAATCCTATTAGCTTCCTCATCCATCATAGGTAGCAAGGATTTTATAGTGATTACAGCCAATTGTGAAATATAGCTATATTCTTTTTTATCAATATAATCCTTTTGAAATAAATGTAATTGTAGTCTTTCCATACTCATCTATATCTACTCTACATTCTTTCTGGTGCTTCAATACCCAATAAGGCTAAGCCTGTTTTTATAACTGTTTTAGTCACATAGGATAGCATTAGCCTTGCCTTTTTAAGTTCTAGGTCTTCAATAATAATTGGAGAAGAATTATAGAACTTATTATATGCCTTTGCTATTTCAACAATATGTCTAGTAATCAGGTAGGGTTCATTTTTCTCCATTGCATCTACTATGATTTGAGGGAAATTATATAACAATCTAATTATATTTATCTCTTCTTCTCCAGATAGTAAATCATAATCCACATGGTCCTCTATATTGAATTGACCCCTGTCTAATAAGGAGCTTATTCTTGCATGGGTATATTGGACATAAGGTCCTGTTTCTCCATCAAAACTTAAGGTCCTATCCCAAGAGAATACATAGTCTTTAATTCTTTGATTAAATAGCTCTTGGAAAATAACTGCTCCAATACCTACTTGTTCTGCTACTTTTTCTTTATTTTCTAAGTTAGGATTTCTTTCATTGATTATATCAAGGGTATTTTTTATAGCAGTATTTAGTACATCTTCTAAAAATACTACCCTTCCTTTTCTTGTAGATAGGGTACCGTCTTCTAAGCTTACGGTTCCAAAGTTTACATGAACACAATCCTTGGCCCAGTCATATCCCATAAGTTCAATTATCTTAATCCATGATTTAAAGTGTAGATTTTGTTGAGCTCCTACTACATAGATATTCTTGTAGAAATCATAGGTTTTCTTTCTATAGAAGGCTGCAGCTATATCTCTAGTAGTATATAAGGTTGAACCGTCTGATTTAATTATAAGGGCTGGGGGCATACCATGGTCTTCTAGGTCTACTAAATAGGCCCCATCAGATTCTTTTAATAGGTTTTTCTCCTTCAACTCTTCTATTACTGCAGGCATTTTATCTGAATAGAAAGATTCTCCTGCATAGGAGTCAAACTTAATATTTAACATATCATATACCTTGTTAAATTCTTTTAAGGATATTTCTCTAATCCATTTCCAAAGCTCATAGGCTTCTTCATTTCCTTCTTCCAATTCTTTAAACCAATATCTTGCTTCATCTCTTAAGGCTTCATTTTCATCTGCTTCTGCATTAAATCTAACATATAGTTTTAATAATTCGTTTATAGGGTCCTTTTCTATTTCTTCAAGGTTGCCCCATTTTTTTATAGCAGATATTAACATACCAAATTGAGTTCCATAATCACCTAAGTGATTAATTGCTACTGTGTCATATCCTAAAAATGTATATATTTTATATAGGGCATTTCCTATAACCGTTGTTCTTATATGGCCTATATGGAAGGGCTTAGCTATATTGGGAGATGAGAATTCCACAATGACAGTTTTTCCATTTCCCATATCTGATGAGCCATATTTGTCCTGTTTGTTTTTAACCTCCTCTAAGGTTATCTCCGTTAATTTCTTTTTATTGATGAAAAAGTTTATATAGGGTCCCTTGTTTTCTATCTTTTCAAAGTATTGACTTTCTCCTAATTTCCCTACTAATTCTTCTGCTATTGCAGGGGGGGCCTTTCTAAATACCTTAGCCAGTCTAAATACTGGAAAAGCATAGTCTCCCATTTCATAAGTTGGTGGTACTTCTATTAAAGATGATATTTCTTCCTCTGTTAATTCTTCTATTTGTGTTCTTAAAAGTTTTACAACTTCTTCTCTAAAATTTAACATTTTCTTACCTCCTATTGTTTTCTTATTATGATAATAGTTATTTTATTCTGTATATAAAAAAACCTCGTCTCTAAATAAGAGACGAGAGTTCCCCGCGATACCACTCTTCTTGGCTAATGCCCACTCAAAATTTTAACGGTTCTACCGTAATATCCTACTCATTTCAGATACAGTCTCCTGAGCTCTCTTCAAATATTTCCTATGTGCTGGCTCCCACCATCCCAGCTCGCTACTACACGGTTAAATATCCTACTCTCTCATTCATCGACTTTTATATAATTTAATATATAATATACAATATTATCCATAGAAATACAAGAATTATTTCATCTCTACTATTGTAACTCCATCTCCACCTTCACCATACTTCCCTAATCTAAAGGACTTAACGTTTTTGTGGCTTCTTAAGTATCCTTTTATACCATCCCTCAATACTCCAGTGCCTTTTCCATGAATTATATTTATTTCTTTCATTCCTGCTATATAGACATCGTCTAAATATTTGTCTAATTCAAGGAAGGCCTCATCTAAGTTCTTGCCCCTTAAGTCTATTTCAGCCTTAATATCCTTAGATTTTGAACCCATAATTTTTTTTATGCTGCCCTTTATTTGAGCTTCTTCTTCCCTTTTTCCACGTCTTAAGGTAGAAATATGGGTATTTATCTTCATGATACCAACCTGTACCCTAACATTGCCATTTTCGTCAGGCTCTTCTAGTACTGTCCCCATTTGATTAAAGGTTAAAACCTCTACCGCTTCTCCTACCTTTAAGTTCTTTGGCGGCTTATTAGATTTTACATTTAATATTTTAGAGGATACTTCTCCTTCTGCTTTATCTAACTTTTCTTTTAATCTATCTTGGGCTTCTTGTATCTTTCTATTCCTATCCTTTTCAATATCCGCTGAAATAGTCCTTAACTCTTTTACAATAGTATCAGCCTCATCTTTAGCCTGTTTAAGTATATTCCTTGCTTCTTCCTTGGCTTTTTGGAGAATCTTTTCCCTCATGTCCTTTGTCTTATCTCTCTCACGTGCCAAGTCTTCCTTTAGTTTTTCCACCTCTAAACGATATCTTTCTGCTTCAGCCCTATTTTCTTCAATGGCCAGTCTATCCTTTTCCATAGCCTGTAAAACATCTTCAAATTCAACATTTTCCTTAGAAATTAGGTTCCTAGCATAGTCTATTATTCGGTCACTAAGACCTAACCTCTTAGATATTTCAAAGGCATTGGATTTTCCTGGAACACCTATTAAGAGCCTGTAAGTAGGGCTTAAGGTTTCTACATCGAATTCAACGGAGGCGTTTTTTACACCCTTGCTAGTTAGGGCATATATTTTTAATTGGCTATAGTGGGTTGTAGCAATAGTCCTAACATTTAACTTAAGCAAATGATCTAATATGGACATGGCTAAGGCTGCCCCTTCTGTAGGGTCAGTTCCTGCCCCTAATTCATCGAAGAGTATTAAACTATTGTATTCCACATTTTCCAATATATCTACTATATTCACCATATGGGATGAAAAAGTAGATAGGGATTGCTCTATACTTTGTTCATCTCCAATATCTGCAAAGACCTGATTAAACACTGCCACTTCCGAGTTAAAATCAGCAGGTATATGTAGGCCAGATTGAGCCATCAAGGTTAATAAGCCTACAGTTTTTAAAGTAACCGTCTTACCACCTGTATTTGGTCCCGTAATTATAAGGGAAGTAAAATCCTTACCTAAATATACATCTATGGGGACTACTTTCTCCACCTTCAAGAGGGGATGTCTTCCTTTTTTAATATTAATGAATCCCCTATTGTTGAGTATGGGTCTAGTAGCTTTCATATCTAAGGCTAGTTTACCTTTTGCAAATATAAAATCAAGTTCTTGAAGGATCTTCTGATTATTAGCAATTCCCTCAGCCTCTTCTGCCACAAGGCTTGATAAGGCTTTAAGAATTCTCTCTATTTCCTCCCTCTCCTTCAATTCCAATTCCCTTAACTCATTGTTTAATTGAACTACTGCCATAGGTTCTATAAAAAGAGTAGCCCCACTCCCACTCATATCATGGACTAAACCTGGCACGTTCCCTCTGTTTTCCGCCTTAACCGGTACAACATACCTACCTTCCCTTACGGTTATTATACTATCCTGTAGGTACTTCTTATTGGTTTGGGAATTTACTATGGAATTTAATTTATCCTTTATAGCTTCATTTTTACTGATTATTTGTCTTCTGATACTTCTAAGGGCTGGGCTGGCATTGTCTGAAATCTCATTTTCTGTAATGATTGCATTGTTTATTTCATCTTCTATATGCTTATAGACCCTTAGGTCTTCCACCAATCCTTCAATAATTGGGTGGTTAGAAGTTTTATCATCCTTGGATTCCTTAATATATCTCTTTAAAGCCCTTGAAACCCTAAGGGAATCGGCTATTCTTAATAAACCACCAGGATTAAGCATCCCACCGATTTCTACCCTTCTCACTTCTGGACCTATATTATGGATACCAAACAAGGGGGGAGCACCCCTTTTGATTAAAAGGGAATAGGCCTCCTCAGTCTCTTTTTGAAGATTATCTATGGTATCAAGATCAGTTAAAGGTTTTATTTCCTTTACTTTCTCCTTGCCTAGGCTAGACTCTGCCTTTTCAAGTAATAGGTCAATAATTTTATTATATTCTAAAGTTTTCAATGTTTTCTCTTTCATTTAATCAACTCCATTACATAACTCCTCTAAAGAAATGTCCTTTAGTTACCTCGCTTTTCTCTTTAAATCTATTGATAAATTCCCTTACTTCATCTTTATCTACTAAGCCTTTACTATGATCATAATGGATGGACTGTATCTCCCTAATATTTTCCTTTTCTATAGTAAAATCAAGTCTTGCCATGGAAATGCCCTTACTGAAAATCTGATTTAGGCTGTCTAGGACTAATATAGGAACTGAATTGTAAATAGTTGAACTACCTTGTTTCCTTTCCATATAGAAGGTCATACCTAACCTATCCTTTAGTCCGTACCCCTTTGCAAAGTTACATGAATCGCAGTTCTTATCATCCTTGCATCCCTTTACCACAGACATAGGGCAATATTTACTTATCATTAGGGGTAGATATCCATAAACTAAAGCCTCAGTAAAAGTATTAGTTTTATCTTTTAGCTTTGAAATTTGACCTAAATTAAGTTCAGGAGATAGGGTTAGGCTATCTAAACCAATATCTCTTAGATATTTTAATGTGAAACTATTAAATATATTAAGGCCAATATCACCATGGATTTTTAAATCAAACCTATCTTTAAAGTATTTTAAACTACCTATATTTGATACAGAAATTCCATGGACTTTATTTTTAATAGGCTCAATTTTCTCCCCTATTAGGTCTAAATCCTTTTGATATAGTATTTTATCTGTCCAAATAAATATTTCTTTATTATAGTCATTAATTTTATCTATGATTAGATCTAAGTTATCATAAAAGCCTAAGTATATCCTATCTAATTTACTTAAATCCAATTGATTAAATTGGTCTAAGCTACTTACCTTAATACTTATTTTATTATCTGTTTCCCTTTTGATGTCCTTATAGGTGAAAAAGTCTTTTTTCTTTTCCTTATAAAGTTTTTCATCAATTGGCTTCCTTTGATTTTTGTTCTTTAAAATAGTATCTAGTTTTTCAATCCCTTCCCTTCTTAATTGATTGATGCTAGATACTGGCAAATAAGAATTATCATCAAGGTTTACAATTATATTATTTATAGTATAGACAGTATCTCCTAATTTAGATAGCTGTTCTACTACTTTTTCTTCACTTAAGCTAACCTTTTCACCCTTTTCAACTATTTTGTCTATTTCAACATCTATTATTTTTCCCTTACTTTTAATCATAAGTCTAGGCCTTTTGCCTATTTTAATTTCCACTTCCATATCTATGGGGTGTTTTATGTTCTCCTTGCTATAACTTAATTTAGCCCTATTTAGTAAATCTATACTAGATGTTTTATAGACTAGTGAATCCTTCAATATATATCCTGGTTTTTCTAAAGCTAAGCTTGTTCCCTTTTTGCCCTTATAGGGTACTAGAATTCCCTTATATTCACCATTGGCAACTTCTAATTCTAAGCCATCCCCTTCTTCCACATCATCCTCTAATGAAATATATACCTTATACTTATCTACATTTGCAACTTTTCCTACTAATATACCCCTATTATCAGGCCTATCAATAGAGGAGAAAAGCTTCCCAAAATCTCCAAAGCTTAATCCTTTAGTAAATCCTCTATTAAAGATTTGCTCTACATCTCTTTTATCATCTAGGCTTAGACTACTACTTCCCATGTCTATGACTTTTCTATAGTTGCCTACTACTGTTGCAACATATTCCGGCCTTTTCATCCTACCTTCTATCTTTAAAGAAATTATCCCACTATCTATTAATTCTTGTATATTATCTAGGGTATTCAAATCCTTAGTACTTAGTAGATACTTCTTATCCCAATTATTTAGAAGGTTTCCCTTCTTATCCACTATAGAATAAGCCATTCTACAAGGCTGGGCACATCTACCCCTATTACCACTCCTGCCTCCTATAATACTACTCATTAAGCACTGTCCTGAATAGGACATACATAAAGCCCCATGAATAAAAGCTTCTAATTCTATGGGGGTCTTCTCATGAATATATTTTATCTCATCAATGGGAGTTTCTCTAGCTAAGACTACTCTTGTAAAGCCCATATGGTAGAGGAATTCTGCCCCAGGCAAATTATTTATAGTCATTTGAGTGCTTCCGTGTACTTCTAAGTCTGGGAAGAATTCTCTTATTATACTTGCTAAGCCTAGGTCCTGAACAATAATTCCATCTACATCTATTTCATATAGGAATTTAATATAGTCCAAGGCCTCTTCTAATTCTGAATCATCTAATAAAATATTTACGGTAACATATACTTTTACATCCCTTAAATGGGCATAATTAACTGCCTCTACCATTTGCTCAAAGTCAAAGTTAGATGCATAATGTCTTGCGTTAAATACTTTTCCACCTAAATAAACTGCATTGGCACCATTCTGTATAGCAGCATAGAGGGCCTCAAAACTGCCTACCGGTGCCAATAATTCTATTTTTTCATTCACTTAATTAAGCATCCTCCTTAGAAAATAAGTTTTTTCCTTCATCTAATCGTCTCAATACTTCTCCTAATTCCTTTTTCGTTTCAATTAATTCTATTTGATTGTCAAATATCTTGTCCTGTAAGGATTTAATCATTTTCTGGCATTCTAATAATTCCTTCTCCTTTAATTCTATAGCTTCATTGTGTTTTTCCCTTTCATTAACTGCATCTTCTAATTCAGTTTTTACCTTGATCAATTGCTCCTTATAGTTTGAACATTCTATTTCTAAAGCCTTTATTATGGTTTTTGACTTTTCCAATTCAGCAATTACGTCATCATATTTTTCCATAGGATCCCTGGCTTGACTTTCCAACTCCTCTAACCTTGCCTTTGTCCTATGGAGTTCATCTGCAATATTTAATGCAGCTAAGGTAGCAGACATAGTTTGGCAGAGTTTGTCGTTTTTGCTGGTAAGGTCTTTAATCTTCTTATCTACATAATTTGCTAATTTTCTTACATACTCCTCAGGCTCAGTTCCTACTACGGTAAAGTTACGACCATCTATTACTATATTGATTTTCCTTTTCGCCGTCATAACTTACTCATCTCCCTTATACTTTCTTATAGATATATTCGACAAAAATTTGAATTTTCCTTCTAATTTTGAAAAAAAGAGTAGAAAATTCTACCCTTTTTTTAAGCCCTAAGCTTAGCATCAAAAGTGTCTTCTAAATCCTTTATAATAGTTTCTAGAATTTTATTAATTTCCTCGTCTCGAAGGGTTTTCGTTTGAGATCTAAATATAATTGAAAAGGCTACGCTCTTCATACCTTCTGGGATTGGGTTTCCCCTATATATATCAAACAATTCTATGTCTTCTATTAAACCTTCACCATGTTTAATCATGATTTTCTCAATATCCCCTACTAATATATCTTCCTTAACTACTAAGGCTAAGTCTCTTAATACAGCTGGGTATTTTGGTAATGGTTCATATTTTCGTTCTAGATTTGTCAATTTTATTACTTCATTGAAGTCTATTTGAGCCACATATGCCCTTTCCTTCATATCATAGTTTTCCAATACATCTATATGGATTTCTCCTAGGGTACCAATATTTATTCCATTGGTTAAAACATTAGCAGTTCTTCCAGGATGGAAGCTTGGATTGTTTTCTTCCCTTACATATTCAATATCTCTTATGCCTAATCTATCAAATATTGTATTTACTATTTCCTTTAGGAAATAGAAGTCCTTGTCTCCATAGAATCCAATGGAAAGAACCTTCCTTTCTTCTGGAAGTTCCTTAATAGGTAATTCTTTTGGAATAAAGATATTTCCTATTTCATAAACATAGCATTCTTCCACACCACGATTATAGTTTCTGCTTAATAATTCTAGCATATTTGGTAATAGGGTAGTCCTCATTACACTATAATCTTCACCTAATGGATTTAGTAGTCTTATAACTTTTCTTAGAGGACTGTCTTCAGAAAGCTTAATTTTATCATAGGCCTTAGGACTAATAAAGGAATATGTCATTGCCTCATTTAATCCCAAGGATTGTAGGATGCCCTTTGCCAAATCCTCTATCTTTCTTTCATATGGTTTCTCTCCCCTAGTTAGGGTACCTATTAAAGGTTTACTCTCTATATTATGAAAACCATAAAGTCTGCCAACTTCCTCTATTAAATCTATTTCACTTTCTATGTCAAGTCTGTAAGTAGGAATCTTTGCTTTAATTAAATCTCCTTCAAGCTCTGACTTAATATCTAACCTATTTAAATAATCTACCATTTCATCAGGAGTAAGGTCTACTCCTAGTATTTTCTTTACCCTACTTGGTCTTAAGGATATGACTTCTTCTTTTCTTGGATTTTTATATACATCCATATTTCCCTTAACTACCACACCGGCATTGATTTCTTCAATTAATTGACAGACCCTGTCTACTGCCAACTGACATAGGTTTGGGTCAATACCTTTTTCAAACCTAGTGGAAGCTTCTGTTCTAAGACCAAATTTCTTGGATGTAAGTCTAATACTTTTACTGTTGAAGTTTGCACCTTCTAGTAATACATATTTAGTAGAATCGGTGATCTCAGTATTGAAACCTCCCATAACTCCAGCAATCCCTATTGCCTTTTCAGTA
>JAAYQJ010000078.1 GCA_012519355.1 Tissierellia bacterium
GTAGCAGTTTTACATAGTAAATTATCTTATGGAGAAAGATTTGATGAGTGGAGAAAGATAAAAGAAGGCAAGGTAAAAATAGTAATTGGGGCTAGGTCGGCAGTATTTGCACCCTTTAAGAACTTAGGTCTAATAATAATTGACGAAGAACATGAGTCAACCTATAAATCATCACAAAACCCTAAGTATGATGCAATAGAAGTAGCTAAGAAGAGGGTAGATATTGAAAATGGATTTTTAGTCTTAGGTTCAGCTACTCCATCTGTAGACTCTTACTATGAGAGTCAGAAGGGAAACATAGTTCTTTTAGAATTAATGGAGAGAATAAATAATAATGTCCTACCACAGATTAAAGTAATAGATATGAGGGAAGAATTAGATAAAGGAAATAAGTCAATATTTAGTGAAGAACTATATAATTCTTTAAAAGAAAATTTGTCCTTGGGAAAACAGAGTATATTATTTTTAAATAGGAGAGGTTTTTCAACTTTTGTATCCTGTAGAAAGTGTGGTTATGTTGTAAAGTGTAATAATTGTGATATATCCATGACTTACCATAGGAATAAAAATAAATTAAGATGTCATTATTGCGGCTTGGCAATTAACCCACCAAAAATTTGCCCTGTATGCAAAAGTAAATATATAAAGTATTTTGGAATAGGAACAGAAAAAGTTGAAGAGTTTACTAAGGAATTATTTCCCCAAGCAAGAGTAGTAAGAATGGATATGGATACTACAACAAGAAAGGGAAGCCATGAAGCCATTTTAGAAGATATGAAAAGAGGAAAGATAGATATCTTAATTGGTACACAGATGATATCAAAGGGGTTAGATTTTGAAAATGTAACCTTAGTAGGCATAATAGCAGCTGATACAACTTTAAACTTACCAGATTATCGATCTCCTGAACGTGGTTTTCAATTAATAACACAGGTAGCTGGTAGGGCAGGCAGGGGAGATAGTGATGGAAAGGTAATTCTTCAAACCTATGACCCAAGCCATTATAGTATAATCTTTTCACAAAGACATGATTTCACTGATTTTTATAATACAGAAATAAAGCTTAGAGATGAGTTTTTGTATCCGCCTTTTGTAGACCTAATAAGTATCCTTGTTTATGGCCAGGATAATCTAAAAGTTGCATCTATTTCTAAAGAAATATATAATTTAATTAAGGATAAAATTAATTGGTTAGATAAAGACCAAAAAAATAGATATTTAATTGGACCTTATCCTGCGCCATTGGAAAAAATAAACAATAATTATAGGTGGCAAATACTTATAAAATCAGATAAAAGCAATATTGATTGTTTAAAAGCCCTGATCAAAAGGGTATGTATAATTAATGAATATAAATTAAATACTGTAGGCATAAAAATAAGCATAGATATTAATCCAAATTCAATTCTTTAGGAGGAAAATAAATGGCATTAAGAGAAATTAGACTATTAGACGATCCAATTTTAAGAAAAAAATCAAGGGAAATTACCGAAATTAACGATAGGATAAGAGTTTTATTAGATGATATGGTAGACACTATGAAAGAAGCTGAAGGAGTAGGCTTAGCTGCACCTCAAATAGGAGTATTGAGGCGGGCAGTAGTTATAGATGTAGGTGAAGGTCCTATAAAATTGATAAATCCTGAAATTTTAGAAGTAAAAGGAGAAATAATAGATGTAGAAGGGTGCTTATCTATACCAGGAAGGTCTGGTAAAGTACCTAGACCAGAATGGGTCAAGATAAAATACCTAGATATTGATGGAAATGAAAACCTATTAGAAGGTACTGGATTATTGGCCAGAGCTATATGCCATGAGCTTGATCATTTAGATGGTATTCTATATATTGATAAGATGATTGAAGAAGTAATATTTGAAGAGGATGATGAGGAATAAATGAAAGTCGTATTTATGGGGACCCCCCAATTTGCAGTTCCTACTTTAGAAGCCTTATATTCAAAGGGATATGATATTGAACTAGTAATAACTCAACAGGATAAGCCTAAGGGGAGAGGGAAAAAAGTACTTTTTACTCCTATAAAAGAGAAAGCAGTAGAATTAGGCTTAGAAGTATTTCAACCAATTTCAATAAATTCACCAGAGTCTATAGAAAAAATTTCGTCTATAAACCCAGACTTTATAGTTGTAGTGGCCTATGGTCAGATATTAAAAAAACCTGTTTTAGAAATACCAAAATACGGGTGTTATAATGTCCATGCCTCTTTATTACCAAAATATAGGGGAGCTGCACCAATCAATTGGGCAATTATCAATGGAGAAAAAGAAACTGGAATTACCATAATGGAAATGGAAGAAGGATTGGATACTGGAGATATTGTTCTCTATAAACCAATTCCAATTGAGAAAGATGACGATTCTATTACAATTCATGACAAATTATCAATTTTAGGCGGAAGTCTAATAGTAGATGCCTTAGATGGAGTCGCATCTGGTAGACTTATAAAAACACCACAAGATCATAGCCGTTCATCCTATGCTTCCATGTTAAGAAAAGATATGGGCAGGATTAATTGGAAGACTAGCAGTATTGACATAATTAACTTAATTAGAGGTCTAAAACCCTGGCCTTCAGCTTATACAGACTATAATGGGGAGACTATGAAGATACACAAAGCTAGTTTAACTGATGAAATGAAAGTAGGAGACAGTGGTCAAATAGTTAGAGTTGACAATAAGGGTATTTATGTAAATACAAAGGATAAAGTTATACTTTTAGAGGAAATACAGTTTCCTAATAAAAGAAAGATGACTGTTGAGGAGTATTTAAGAGGAAATTCTATTGAACAAGGCATCATTCTAAAATAATCGAAAGGAGAATGCGTATGTATGGATATTATGGAATGATGGGGTTAGATACTACTTGGATAATATATGTACTGCCTGCATTATTGCTTGCTGCCTTCGCTCAGTTGAAGGTGAGTTCTGCCTTTAATAAATATTCAAGACTACCAAGTGGAACTAGTTTAACTGGTGCACAGGTTGCAAGGATGATTTTAGATAGAAATGGTTTATATGATGTTACTATAGAACCTATAAGAGGACAACTAACAGATCATTATGACCCAAGAGCTAAAGCTGTTAGGTTATCAAGCCACATTTATAATGGTAGTAGTATTGCATCAATGAGTGTAGCTGCCCATGAGGTAGGCCATGCTATTCAACATGCTGAAGGCTATTACCCATTAATTTTACGAAATAATATTGCACCTATTGCAAGTTTTGGATCAAGATTTGCTTGGATCCTAATATTTATAGGTTTTTTAATATCACCATTCTTCATAGACATTGGAATTGCTTTATTTATAGGAGTAGTTTTATTTCAAATAATAACTTTACCTGTTGAATTTAATGCAAGTAGAAGGGCATTAGTGCAGCTTGAAAATGGATTTATTTCTAGAGAAAGTATAAAGCCAGTTAAGGAAGTACTATCAGCTGCTGCACTTACCTATGTAGCTGCAACCCTAGTTGCAGTAGGACAACTGTTAAGATTATTGGTTCTTACAGGTAGAAGAAGGGATTAAGGGGGCTAGAAGAAGCCCCTTTTTTAGATAATAAATTTGAGGAGTGTAAAAATGAAACAAACTGCTAGGGAATTAGCATTTAAAATACTTTATGATATTTTTTCAAATAAGGCCTTTTCAAATATATCAATAAAGAAACATTTAAAAATAGAAATTGATCCAAAGGAAGAGAATCTTGTAAGAGAAATAGTCTTTGGAGTTTTAGAAAACGACTTATATCTAAATTACATAATTTCAAAGGCATCTAAAACACCAATGAATAAAATACATCTTAAAATAATGATTATATTAAAAATAGGAATATATCAGCTTTTATTTATGGATAGGATACCCTCTAGTGCAGCAGTAAATGAGTCTGTAAAATTAGCAAAAATTCATGGTCATAAGGGTACTATAGGTTTTGTAAATGGAATCCTAAGGAATATTGGTAGAAATAAAGATAGGTTCTTAAAAATTGAAGTAAATGAAAAATCAGACCTTATTTCAATAAAATATTCCCATCCCAAATGGCTAGTAGATAGATGGATTAAAGAATTTGGAGAGGATTTCACAGAAGAACTATGTAAAGAAAATAATACATACTCGAATCTAAACATAAGGATTAATACTCTAAAGATTAGCAAATTTGAATTAAAGAATAGGTTAGAAAAGTACGGTTTCATCATAAAGGAAGGAAAATATTGTGATGATATTTTAATTATTGAAAACCCTATTAGATTGACTGAAACCGAGGAATATAAGTTGGGCTATTTCATCATTCAAGACGAAAGTAGTGCCTTAGTTGGCCAAATAATGAATCCAAAGGAAGGTAGTACTGTACTTGATCTTTGTAGTGCCCCTGGTGGTAAATCTACTCATATAGGGCAAATAATGAAAAACAAGGGAAAAGTTCTTAGTATGGACTTTTATGAACATAAGATAAAATTGATAGAGGAAAATGCAAAAAGACTTGGCATAGATATTATCCAAGCTTTTACTGGAGACGCTACTAGATATAATGAATCATTAAAAAATATTGCTGATTATGTACTAGTTGATGCACCTTGTTCTGGTTTTGGACTAATTAGAAGGAAGCCAGAAATAAAATGGAATAGAAAAGAAGGAGATATTGAAGAGTTAGTAGAGATTCAAAGAAGTATTTTAAATAATGCAAAAGAATACTTAAAAGTAGGTGGTTTTTTAGTCTATAGTACTTGTACAATAGAAAAAGAAGAAAATATTAATATGATAAATGGATTTCTGAAAGAAAATGAAAACTTTAGATTAGTTAATATTCAGAATTTAGTTAAGGGCTTAGAAAATGAAGTCAGCTTAAAACAAGGTTTCATCCAATTATACCCCCATATTCATAAAGTGGATGGATTTTTTATTGCAAAAATGATTAAAGAAAGATAGATATATACCAAATAATTATGTATAATATAATATTAGGAAGCGCTGAGGTGATTTTTTGGATAGAATTGAAATCAATAGTCTAACTTTTGAAGAATTAAAAGAATTTATGCTTAAGTTAGGTGAAAAATCCTATAGGGGAGAACAGGTTTTTACATATCTCCATAGAAGTAAGTGTATAGACATAGATGAATTACATCTATTGCCTAAGGATTTAAGAGAAAATTTAAAAGTAATTTCAAAAGTTAGAAAAATGGATATCTATAAAAAATATATTTCTAAAATAGACAATACAGTAAAATATTTGTTTTTGCTAGAGGATATGAATATAATTGAAACAGTTGTTATGGAATATAAACATGGATATTCAATATGTATCTCCACTCAAGTCGGGTGTAAAATGGGTTGTTCTTTCTGCGCTTCTACAAAGGAAGGATTGATAAGGAACTTAACTCCAGCAGAAATGGTTAATCAAATTTACTTGGCTGAAAAGGATTTAAATATTAATATATCCAATATTGTTTTAATGGGAAGTGGGGAGCCATTAGACAATTTTGAAAACACTTTAAGATTTATAGATATTATAAGTCATCCTAAGGGCCATAATATTAGCTTAAGAAATATAACCCTATCAACTTGTGGCCTTGTTCCAAGAATATATGACTTAGCAGAAGAAAACTTACCTATTACCTTATCTATATCTTTACATTCGCCTTTTGACGATGAAAGAAAAAAAATTATGCCAATAGGGAGAAGGTATTCCATTGATGAACTGATTGAAGCCTGTAAGTTTTATGTCAATAAAACAAATAGAAGGATAACCTTTGAATATACACTAATAGAAAATGTAAATGATAGGGATATAGATGTTAAAGAATTGGGAAAAATCTTAAAGGGTTTGAAGTGTCATATAAACTTAATTCCTTTAAATCCAATAAGCGAATACAATGAGGACAGGCCAAGTAGAAAAAATATTGAAAGAGTGCAAAAGGAGTTAATGAAATTCAACATTTCAGTTACTATAAGACGAGAGATGGGTGGAGATATAAGTGCTTCATGTGGCCAACTAAGGAGATCTGTCACCCAAAAAAATAAATAATTGATTTCAATGGGGTGGTATTATGGTTAGTGGTGCTGTTTCTGACATAGGAAAAGCCAGGGAAAAAAACCAAGATGCTTATTACGCTTCAAAGGATTTGTCTCTTCCATTATATATGGTTGCTGATGGTATGGGAGGTCACAATGCTGGTGAAATAGCTAGTGCTATGGCAATGAGCATCATTCAAAAGAACTTTTTAGAAAGTAGAGACCTCCTAACAAGTAAGGAGACAATACTGAATCTAATTAAGAGGTCTATAGAAGAGGCAAATACAAAAATATATCTTAAATCCCTTGAAAATGAAGACTGTAAAGGAATGGGTACAACGATAACACTAGCCTACATATTTAAAGATGAAATATTAATAGGTCACGTTGGAGACAGTAGAGCTTATTTGATAAAAGGAGATAAGATTACTCAGATAACGGAGGATCATTCTTTTGTGAATGAGTTAATTAAAATAGGAAGTATAACTAAAGAAGAGGCAAAAAACCATCCTAAGAAAAATATGATTACTAGGGCAGTTGGATCCAGTAGTATTATAGAGATGGATTTAATAGCTAGGAGTTATGAGGAAAAGGATATTTTACTATTATGTAGTGATGGACTTTCCAATATGTTAAAGGAATTTGAGATTAGCCAAGTCTTTAAAGAAGAAGAGGATATTCAAAAAGCCTGTGAGACCTTAGCATATCTGGCTAATCAAAAAGGTGGCCTTGATAATATTACAGTAGTAGCTATTAAATTTTAATTAAAAGAGGTGAAAAAATGATAGGCAAAGTTTTAGGTGGAAGATACGAAATAGTTGAACAAATTGGTGGCGGTGGCATGGCCTTAGTTTATAAGGCAAAATGCAGGCTTTTAGATAGATTTGTAGCAATCAAAATACTAAGAGAAGAATTTGTTAATGATGAAGAATTTGTAAGAAAATTTAGGGGAGAATCTCAAGCTGCAGCTAGATTATCCCACCCCAATATTGTTAACATATATGATGTGGGCTTTGAAGAGGATGGCAATAATAAAATTTATTATATAGTTATGGAATATATAAAAGGTAAGACCTTAAAAGACATAATTAAAGAAAAAGGGAAGTTATCGATTGATTTGGCAATAGATTTTTCCTATCAAATTGCAGAAGCCTTACAACATGCCCATAGTAATCGAATCTTTCATAGGGATATAAAACCACACAATATTATGATTACTGATGATAATCGGGTAAAGGTTACCGATTTTGGAATTGCAAGGGCAGCTACTAGTTCAACTGTAACTACAACTTCAAATGTATTAGGATCTGTCCATTATTTCTCACCTGAACAGGCTAGAGGTGGATATACAGATGATAAGTCAGATATCTATTCTTTAGGTATAGTTATGTATGAGATGGTTACAGGTGTATTGCCTTATCAAGGAGGCAGTCCTATAACTGTTGCATTAAAGCATGTTCAGGAGGACATAGTTCCACCTAGGGATATAGATGGTAGTATACCAGTTGGTTTTGAAAAAATAATTTTAAAATCAGTTCAGAAAAAACAAGCAGACAGGTACAGTAATATTGGCGATTTAATTAAGGATTTGAAGAAGATTAAATCCAATAAAGAAGAACCAATATTTGACAATACAGATAACTTCAATTCTCATACCAAGTTAATGCCTGCTGTCAATGTAGAGGATGATAATGATATGAAAAATAAAAGGGGTACAAAAAAGAAGAAGAAAGATGGAACCATCAAAGTTGTCTTCTTAGGAATACTATTAGCTTTTCTATTAGCCTTTAGTATATTTTTCGGTTATTATAAATTAAAGGATTATTTTGTAACTGAAGAAGTTGTAGTCCCAAACATTATTGGATTAGAAGAAAGTGAAGCGAGAAAGACAATTGAAGATTTAGGATTAAAATTTGTAGTTAAAGGCACAGGAAAAAATGATAAATACAATCCAGGAGAAGTAATATATCAAAGTATTGATGCAAATACTACAGTAAAGAAAGAGTTTCCAATAGAAGTCATTGTTAATGAGGGAGAAGGTTTAGTAAAGGTACCAAGTGGAGTTAATAAAGATGTAAAGGATGCAAGGGACCTTATGGTCAATGCAAGTCTAGATGTTGATATCGAATACGAATATTCCGATACAATACCTGTAGATGTTGTTATGAAACAATTCCCTGAAAGTGGTACAGAAGTTAAGCCAGGCACTACAGTTAGGTTGATAGTAAGTCAAGGAGAAGAAGTTAAGTATGTAACAATGGAAAATTTAGTTGGCAAGAACATAGATGAGGCTAGAAGAATACTAGAAGAATTGGAACTTGTAGAAGGTGAAATAGTATATCAACCAAACGAAGAGTTTGAAGAGAATACAGTGGTATGGCAAAGCTACGAACCTGGTACTGAATTAGAGATAAAGACCGCAGTAGATTTATATGTAAGTAGTGGAAGTGAAGAAGAAAATGGCGAGGAGCATGGAGAAGAAGGGACAGAGCCGATAGAAGAAACTCCAATTACTTTTACTTTAACTCCTCTTCAAGATAGGGAAGAAACTTCAATTAAGATAATAAGAATTCAAGATGGAGTAACTCAAGTAGTATACAACAAAAAACATAAAGTTAGCGATGGAGTAGCAGTAATAACCTTAGAAGGTAAGGTTGGAGCATTGTTTGAAATTTATTATGATGATATCTATCAAACTACTATTCCTAAAGAAGATTAGGGGGCTTTTATGATTGAAGGTATAATTGTTAAAGGTGTTGGTGGTTTTTACTATGTTAAAACCGATGAGGATATAATTGAGTGTAGGGCTAGGGGGATTTTTAGAGAAGAGAACTTAACTCCCCTTATAGGAGATAGGGTACTAATTAGAATCAGTAGTGAAGACAATACTGGTTATATCGAAAAAATACTTCCTAGGAAAACTCAAATGATCAGACCACCAGTTGCAAATGTAACCCAGGTAATAATTGTAATGAGTATAAAAAAACCTAACATAAATCCTTGGTTATTAGATAAATTTATTGTTATGGCAGAAAGAGAAAAATTAAATATTCTCATCTGTATCAACAAACTAGATTTAGATTCAGATAAAGGTCAAGAGTTAATAGATATGTATAAAGACATAGGCTATAAGGTTATAGGCACAAGCGCAAAGACTGAATTAGGCATTGATGAACTAAGAGAAAGTTTGAATAATAATATATCAGTCTTTGCAGGTCCTTCGGGGGTAGGAAAATCATCTCTTCTTAATTCAATCAACAAAGATTTTGAACTAAAGACTGGAGATGTTAGTAGTAAAACAAGAAGAGGTAAACATACAACAAGGCATGTGGAACTATTAGAATTTGATAAGACAGCCTATGTCCTTGATACCCCAGGATTTGGATCACTATATTTAAACTTTATTGAGGATGAAATAGAGTTAAGAGATTACTTTATAGAAATAAAAAGATATGGTGTAGGTTGTAGGTTTATTAGTTGCTTACACGAAAATGAACCAGATTGTTCAGTGAAAAAACAAGTGGAATTAGGAAATATCCATGAAAGTAGGTATAATAGTTACTTAGACTTTCTCCAGGAGATAAGAAAAAACAGGAGGTATTAAAATGGCTAAAATTGCCCCTTCTTTACTTTCAGCAGATTTTGCTGATTTAAAAAATGAAATAAAAAAAGTTGAAAATGGAGGAGCAGATTATTTACATTTAGATGTCATGGATGGAATTTATGTTCCAAATATAACTTTTGGAGCTCCTGTAATTAAGAAAATAAGAAGAGTAACCAATATTCCCTTCGATGTACATTTGATGATTGATAGACCAGAAAGATTTATAAGGGATTTTGTAGAAGCTGGTGCTGATATAATTACTGTACATCAAGAAGCTACAATTCACCTCCATAGAACTATACAGGAAATAAAATCCTATGGAAAGCTTGCTGGAGTCTCATTGAACCCTGCAACACCTATAGAAAGTATAGAATATATTCTAGATGATATTGATTTGGTTTTAATAATGACAGTAAACCCAGGCTTTGGTGGACAATCATTTATAGGTCAGATGGATAGAAAGATAAAAAGTATGAGAAGGATCATTGACGAAAGAAACTTAGATATTATCCTAGAAGTAGATGGTGGAGTAAAATTAAATAATGCTAAAGACATCTTAAATTGGGGAGCAGATTTATTAGTGGTAGGCTCTGATATATTCAACTCAGAAAATATAGAAAATCGAGTAAAAGAATTTAAAAGATTGTAATTCTTATATAAAACTGATATAATATACCTAAATAAATAGTTACAAACACTAGGGGAGCTATTTAGCTGAGAGAGGACTTAGGTCCCGACCCTTATTACCTGAACTAGATAATGCTAGCGTAGGGAAGTGTGAGTATGTTTTCTTTTAAATGTACCCATTGCCTACGCTGGTAATGGGATTATTAATTTAAAGGAGGACATATCATGAAAAACAGTTCAAGAGTAAGGATGTTAGCAGAAGGTGGAATGATGATAGCTTTAGCTACAATCTTAAGCTATCTAAAAGTATATGATGCACCTATGGGTGGCTCAGTTACTGCTGGTAGTATGATTCCCATAATAATATTTGCCATACGTTGGGGTATATTACCTGGTTTGGCTATAGGCGGTGCCTACGGAATATTACAATTCATTTTAGAACCCTATTTTTACCATCCAATTCAATTTCTATTAGATTACCCTTTAGCATTTGGCTTATTAGGCTTAGCAGGGATAATGTACCATATTAGAAGAAATAATTCTTTGAACAAGTATGTGAGCATATTTCTATCTAGCTTATTGGGAATTTTCGGTAGAATGATTTGTCATGTTTTATCCGGAGTCGTATTTTTTTATGAATATGCGGGAGATAAAAACCCTTGGATTTACTCTATTCAATATAATGCATTTTATTTAGTGCCAGAATTAATCATTACTTCTATAGTAATATTTATTATATGGAAACCCTTACAAAGAGTTTTAAAAGAACAATAGAGGATTGATACTGTGAAAGGATTAATTATTTCAAGTGGTACTATTAAAGATTATACTAAACTTAAAAATGAAATTAATAATTCAGATTTTATATTGTGTGCTGATGGTGGGATTGAACACCTAATTAAGTTAAAAGTTGTACCAGACCTAGTATTAGGTGACTTTGATTCCATAAGTAAATCTGGACTAGATTATATTAATAAAAATAATATACCTATATTTAGATTTCCATCTATTAAGGATCATACTGATACGGCCCTTGCTTTAGACTATTTGCTAGATAAGGGATTTGATGAAATAACCTTCATGGGAGTTACAGGTACTAGAATGGACCATACAATGGCAAATATCCTATTATTAAGCACATTATTGGAGAGGGGTATAAAGGGCAAAATAGTAGATGATAATAATATTATTCAATTAATAGATAAGTATCTTGAAATTGAATATATGGAAGGTTCCTTTATTTCCATTATACCTATAAATGAAGATGGGCTTGTAGTATCATTAGAAGGATTCTTCTATAATTTAGATAGGGAAACAATAAAATTTGGTTCCACCTATGGTATAAGTAATAGGCTTATAGAAAATCTTGGTAAGATTATTATTCATTCAGGAAAAGCACTAATATTTATCTCCAATGATTAAAAACTTAAGGTTCTCCTTAAGTTTTTTTTGTAACTTTTTTTTAAATTCATGAATAAAATATAATAATAAGCCATACTGGGGGGATATGGATGTGGAAATTTTATTATAAGTACCGACAAAAAACAAAAAAGATAATTGGTATTACCTTATGCGCAGTTGGCCTACTAATTATCATAAATTTTCTCCCTATAGAGATTGTATTAGTACTAATAGGGATAGGTTTACTCATCATGGGAGGATTAATCCTAAAACTAAAATAAGGCTACCATCTGTAAATTAGAAAAATGGTTAGCCTTATTTGGATTTTTTGAATTATAATGCTCTTTCAACATAACCAGATCTTAAGCATCTAGTACATACATTTATTCTTTTAGTCTCTCCTTTTACAACTGCTCTAACTCTTCTAATATTTGGAGACCAGCTTCTTGAACTCTTTTTATTTGAGAAAGTAACTTTGTTACCAAATACTTTACCCTTTCCACAGATTTCACAAATTTTTGCCATGAAATACACCTCCTTAACAAACTATAAATACAAAAGTATATTTTCACTTTCAATAACAACACATTATATTCTAACATATCATTCCATAATAATGCAACTAAAATGTATCATATTATTGGAAATAACTTAGGATTTAGTTGAACTATTAAGATATTTAGGGTAAAATATAATATGGATATTTTTTAGAGGAGGCGATTTTTTTTATGCCAGCCAAAATTAAGAATCGATTTGGAAATGTTAGTATTGATGATAATGTTATAGCCACACTTGCAGGAATTTCAGCAATGGAAAGTTATGGTATAGTAGGTATGGCTTCTAAGAATGCAGCTGATGGTTTGTTTGAATTGTTAAAATGGGATTCTCTATCAAAGGGTGTTAAAGTTAATTCCAAAGGTGATTCATTGATTATTGACTTACATGTTATTTTAGAATATGGGGTTAAAATTTCAGTGGTAGCTGAAAATATAATCGATAGGGTTAAGTTTAGTGTGGAGAATTTAACTGGCTTTAAAGTAGACAAAATAAATGTACATGTACAGGGAATAAGAGTAGAAAAGTAGTTTAAGGAGGTACTATAATTGAGAATCGAAATACTAGATGGAGTAATGTTAAAAAAGGCTTTACTAGGAGCAGCAAGTTTTTTAGATAAAAATAAGGAGGAAGTAAACTCCTTAAATGTTTTTCCAGTACCAGATGGTGATACAGGAACCAATATGTCTCTTACAGTTAATTCTGCCATAAAACATGGACTTAGCCTTGATGAAAACAATGTTTCAAAAATAGCCTCTGCTACTTCCTATGGTTCACTCATGGGAGCTAGAGGAAACTCAGGTGTTATTTTATCTCAGCTATTTAGAGGATTCGCAAATGGTTTAGATGAAAAAGAAGAAGTAGACACTAAAACACTTGCCAATGCTCTAAAACAAGCAGCAGATACGGCCTATAAGGCTGTTATGAAGCCAACGGAGGGTACCATATTAACTGTTGCAAGGGAAATTGGTGATTTTGCCCTATCTATTTGTAGAGAAGAAAAAGACATAATTACCTTTCTTAAAAGGATTATAGACCATGGCAACATAGTACTAAATAAAACACCAGAGATGTTACCTGTTTTAAAGCAAGCTGGAGTAGTAGATGCAGGTGGAAAAGGTTTAATCTACATTTTAATAGGTGCTTACAATGCTTTAGCAGGTATTGAAGATGTTTATATTGAGGTAAAGGAGTCTAAGGCTGATTTAGAGATGCCTATTCATGAAGGACCAATAGATACTGAAGATATTGAATTTGGTTACTGTACAGAGTTTATTATAAACACTAAATATAAGGATATAGACATATTTAGGGAAGAATTATCTTATCATGGAGATTCTCTATTAGTTGTAGGTGGAGAAGGATTAATCAAAGTCCATATTCACACTAATAATCCAGGCTTAGTTCTTGAAAAAGCTTTGACATTAGGAGAATTAAATGATATTAAAATTGATAATATGAGATATCAGCATGAAGAAATACTGTTAAAATCAACAGGGGATGTTAATAATACTGCAAATGAAGATATAAAAGAATACTCCTTCGTAGTGGTATCTATAGGGGATGGAATTGACAAGGTATTTGAAGGTTTGAATGTAGACAGGTTAGTTTCCGGTGGTCAAACTATGAATCCAAGTACAGAGGATATACTAAAAGCAGTAAATGAAACTAATGGAGAAAATATTTTTATATTACCAAATAATAGCAATATTATCTTAGCAGCGGAACAAGCCAAGGAATTAAGTGAAAAGAATGTAGCGGTTATTCCCACTAAAACAATTCCCCAAGGTATTTCAGCCTTGCTTGCATTTGATGAAACTAAATCTTTTGAAGAAAATATAGAAAGTATGTCAGAAGCTATTCAAGATGTTAAAACCGGTCAAGTAACTTATTCTGTAAGGGATACTGAATATAATAATACAATAATTAATAAAGATGATATTATTGGTATCTCAGAGGGTGATATTGTAGCTAATGGCAAAGATATTAACTTGGTATCATTGGAGCTTCTGGAGAACATGATAGACGATGATACTTCCTTGGTAACAATTTTCTATGGTAGTGATATAGAAGAAGATATTGCCAATGAACTAGAAAGTCAATTATCAGAAAAATATAGTGATGTAGATATTGAATTAATTTATGGTGGTCAACCAATATATTATTACATCTTTTCGATTGAATAACGCCCTGCCTTTTGGTAGGGTTTTTTATAAGGAATAGAATGTCCTTTTTATATATTTAGATAGAAAGGACCTATCAATATAGTTACAAGAAAGCTTCCATACTTTATAATGATTTGTAAGAAGCTATTCTTATATTAGCAATGGAGGAAAGTAAATGGAATCTTTATCTACAAATATACAATATTTAAAGGGTGTTGGTCCGAAAAGAGCATCTAAACTTAGAAAACTAGGCATCAATACCATAGAAGATTTACTATTTTATGTACCTAGAGAGTATGATGATAGGTCTCAGTTTAAGACCCTTAGGGAATGTACTATAGGAGAAAAGGCCAGCCTAGAAGTAGAAATCTTGGGTGAAGGAAATGTTATTAGGCCTAGAAAAAACCTAACTATTTTAAAAATACCCATTAGGGATAACTCAAACAATGGCTATTTAGTTTGGTTTAATCAGGAATATTTAAAAAACAAATTTTACATTGGTGAAAAGCTTGTAGTAAACGGAAAAATCAACAGAATAGGCGGAGAGATACAAATAGTAAATCCAATTTTTGAAAAAATGGGAAGGAAAGATAAAGTTGGTAGAATCATGCCTATTTACCCCTTAACTGAGGGTATAACTAATAATGAGGTCATAAAGTTAGTTCAAAATGCACTGGACCAATATTTAAACTACATGGATGAATTTTTACCTAAGGAAATTATAAAAAAGTATAATCTTATGGATATTAGGGAAGCAATTTATAATATCCACTTTCCAGAAAGTAGTCTTGTTTTAGAAAAATCCAAAAGAAGATTATCCTTTCAAGAGCTATTGGTTTTACAAATGGGGCTTTTTATTTTAAAGAATAAGAATACTAGTAATAAAAGAGGCATCAAATACAAAAAGATTGAAGAAGTAAATAATTTCATTGAGAATTTACCATTTAAACTTACTAATGCCCAGATGAAAGTAATTAATGAAATTGAAATGGATATGGAAAATGATATTCAAATGAATAGATTAGTTCAAGGAGATGTAGGTTCAGGAAAGACTGTTGTAGCCGTTATTGCTATTTTTAAAGCAGTAAAATCAGGTTATCAAGCTGTTATGATGGCCCCTACTGAAATATTGGCTACCCAGCATTTTGAATCTTTAAAGAAGTTTTATAAGGACTATGATATAGAAGTAGAGCTTTTAATAGGGAGTATTTCACAAAAGAAGAAAGAAGATATACTATCTAGATTAAGGGATGGTTCCATTGATGTATTAGTAGGTACCCATGCTATTATTCAGGAAAATGTAGAGTTTAATAAACTAGGCTTAGCAATAACAGATGAGCAGCATAGGTTTGGAGTTAAGCAAAGAGCAGTATTAAGCCAAAAAGGTGATAACCCTGATATAATTGTCATGACTGCAACACCCATACCTAGGACCTTAGCCTTGATCCTATATGGGGATTTAGATATTTCTATTATTGATGAGTTACCTCCAGGAAGAAAAGAAATTGAAACCTATGCAGTAGGTCCTGAAATGATAGACAGGATAAATAAATTCGTAGAAAAGCAAATAATTGAAGGTAGGCAGGCATATATTGTATGTCCTTTAATCGAAGAAAGTGATACTTTAACTATAAAGGCTGCTGAAGACTTATACATAAATTTCAAAGATAAAATTTTTCCCAACCTTAGAGTAGGCCTTCTCCATGGCAAAATGAAACCAAAGGAAAAGGATTTAATAATGGAAGAATTTAAAAACCATAAAATTGATATTTTGGTATCTACAACTGTTATAGAAGTAGGGGTTAATGTACCAAACGCCAATATTATGGTAATCTATAATGCTGAAAGATTTGGACTTGCACAACTACACCAACTTAGGGGGAGAGTAGGGAGAGGGAGCTATCAATCCTATTGTATTTTAATAAATGAAAGTAGAAATCCTATATCTAGAGAAAGAATGAGGATAATGCAAAGTACTACTGATGGTTTCATAATATCGGAAAAGGATTTGGAATTAAGAGGGCCAGGCGAGTTTTTTGGTACCAGGCAGCATGGGTTACCTGAACTAAAGGTTGCCAACTTATTTACAGATATGGAAATTTTAAAATTGGCCCAAAGAGAAGCTATGGATATTATTTCAAATGACCCTAAACTTGAAAAAGCAGATTATGAAAAAATAAGGTATAAAATTCAACAATTGTTTGGTGATGCTGGTAAGGAAATAGTATTCAATTAATACTATTAAAATATTGATAATTTATGGTAAAATACTATTGATAAAGTATGAGGTGGAAGACATTGAGAGTTATTTCAGGAATTAGAAAAGGTCATCGTTTAAAATCTCCTAAAGGAAAAAATATAAGACCTACGGAGGATAGAATTAAAGAGTCTTTGTTTAATATACTAGGTGTAATTGATAAGGAATCTGTAATTTTAGATGGTTTTGGTGGAAGTGGGTCTATAGGTATCGAGTTTTTAAGTAGGGGTGCTAGATTTTGTTATTTCGTAGATATTTCCAATGAGGGTATAAACCTAATAAATGAAAATCTAACCCATACTAAATTTTTGGACCAAAGTAAGGTTATTAAAAGAGATTTCTTAGCAGCTATAAAGTATTTAAAAGGAGAAGGAATTAAATTTAATTATATTTATCTTGATCCTCCCTTTAGGCAAGATGGATATATAAATAAATTATTAGAAAATATCAAGAAAGAAGATATTTTGGCTCAAAATGGGTTAATTATTATTGAACATGAGTCAGAACTCTCAACAGAAGATGAAATATTTGGTTTTATAAAGGTTGATTATAGGAATTATGGTAGTAAGGCTATATCATTTTATAAAGAAATAAAGTAGGTGAAAAAATATGAATGCAATTTATCCAGGCAGTTTTGACCCTGTAACCTATGGTCATTTAGATATAATTGAAAGGGCAGCAAAAAAATTAGACCATTTGATAGTGGCAGTATTGAATAATCCAGCAAAGAAGGGTATTTTTACAATTGAGGAGAGAATAGACTTGTTGGTTAAAGTTACAGACCATCTTCCAAATGTAGAAATAGATTTCTTCTCAGGTTTACTTTCAGATTATGCTGTTAAAAAGAATTGCTTTACTATGATTAGAGGCCTTAGGGCAGTTTCTGACTTTGAGTATGAAATGCAAATGGCCTTAGTAAATAGAAAATTAAACCCCAAAATAGAGACTCTTTTTTTAGTATCAGACAGTAAATATTCTTTCTTAAGTTCTAGCATAGTAAAGGAAGTAGCTCAATTAAATGGGAATTTTTCATGCTTTGTTCCAAAGGTTGTAGAGGAAGCTCTTAAGAATAAAATTAAAGGAGGTTTATAGTATGGATATTTTAATGTTAATCGATGAAATTGAGGATATAGTAGAAGCTGGAACATCAGTGCCTTTCTCAGGTAAAGTCATGATTGATAAAGAAGAGGTACTTGAAATAATAAAGGAGATTAGAATAAAATTACCAGATGAAATCAAACAAGCTGCATGGATCAAGGAAGAAAGACAGAGAATTTTAGCACAGGCTCAAAAAGATGCAGACACTATGTTAAAAGAAGCTGAATATAAACTAGAAGAATTAATTGAAGAACAGGAAGTAATCAAATTAGCAAATACTAGGGCAGAGGAAATAATTAATAAGGCCCAATCAAATGCCAAAGATATTAGACTAGGCGCCTTAGATTATGCTGATAGCATACTTGAAGAAACTCAGGATAATTTAAAAAATCTAATTCAACTTTTAAATGATAATAGGAAGGAACTCAAAGGATCTTAATATTTTTCCTTTAATTTTTTGGAAAATAGGTATATTAAGATTGATAATAATAGGATATATAGGTTTAACATTAATACAAGTTTAATAGAATTTAATACTAAGGATAGCCAATTAAGTAAATGAAATTTACTATACAATTGAATATTGTTAAAAAAGGCAGGTTGTATATAATTTCTAAATTTATAAGAATACAATACAAATCCAAAAGCAGATGATAATAGGCCATGGAAGAATTTAGAAATAATATATAGTTTACCATTTAAATCTGTATTATTAATGAAACTAAGAGCTTGACTATGGACTGAAATACCGCTCCAACCTATTACAAAATTAATAGCTAAGATTTTATACATAATGTTAATATTGGCTTCTGCAATATTTTTGCATCCTGTTGTCATTTCGAAGAAGCCAACTATTATCCCCTTTATAAGTTGACTGTCCATAGATAGAAAATTACTAAAATCTATTATTATTTTTTGAATAAGATTTATATTAAATAAGGTTTCAACTAATACAGAATAAAAAATTACTAAACCACCAATAATTAATATGGAATCCATACTTTCTTTGACGCTACTAGTTATCAAAGAACCTATGGATTTTTTTGTTTTTAACCAAGAAAAATAGGTATCTTGTATTTCTTGCCATAGATTTCCACTTTTATTATCAATTTTTACATACTTATCCTTAGCATTAAAGGAACCAATAAATAGACCTAATACTAATATGGATAAATAATGAGGTATTATAATCAAGGGAATTAAACTGGAATCACCAAGCATACCTATGCTAACTGCACCCAACATAAATAAAGGACCTGATGTGCTAGAGAAACAAATAAGCCTATTACCTTCTTCTTTAGTAATTAAGTTTTTTTCTCTTAGTCTAGAGGTAAGTTTGGCGCCTACAGGATAGCCAGACAGCATGGACATAGTTAAAGGAAAGGCTCCTTCCCCAGGTACATTAAATAATGGTTTCATAAGGGGTTTTAGGAGTTTTCCAATGAAGTCTACAAAACCAAAACCTATAAGTATTTCTGATATTATAAAAAAGGGAAGTAGTGAGGGTAATAAGATGTTAAGCCATATTAATATGCCATCCTTAGCACTTTTTAAAGAAAGTGATGGATTAAGAACAACCCTTATTAGTAGAATGATGATAATCAATAAAAAAAACAACTTTAGTAAATACTTAGTATCTTCTGATTTTGAGTTCATCTTTATTCCTCCCATAGATAATACTATGAGAGGATAAAGATTTTTATGATTTTATTTTATATAGGGAGAAGTATAATAATCCATATTAGAATATGCTTTTTGGGTATTTAATCCAATATAGAATAAGTCCGTTGCCCTTTTATCGAATAATAGGATTTCTTCCAAAGCCTTATTTTTATAATATTTATAGTCAGCGAATTTAGTAATTATAGGTAAGGATGAATTTTCTTTAATTCTATTTAACAGGATTAAGCCCTTTTTGTTAGCCCCTAATACCCTTATGTAAGAAGGATACTTATGGCTTAAAGACCTAAATGTTTTCTCATCTAACTGGTTAAGTAACTGGATTAATATTCTCTGGATACGAGTCCTTGGGTATCTCCTCGAAACAGTATTGTCGATAATTTTTCTAATATCATTATACTTGTGACTATATTCTATTAATCTATTTTCTAGCCCCTCTTCAATATCCATATATAATTTCAATTTTTCTTTATCAATAGTTCTTAAAAGGTAAAGAAATATTTGATTATAATTCTCAAAATAGTTATAATTATAATGTTGGTCAAAAAACCCATTCAAATAATAATAAGTTTCCTTAGGCACAATGTCCTTGACAAAGCTTAAATTTTTATTTTTAACTGCATGCCTTATGGCAGTGGCACTGGCAAAGCCTTGGCTAATATTTACATCATTATAACTGCTTCCAGACCTTCTTATGGTAAGAGGTGTAATTTTTGAGTGAATCTTTCCAAGGGCTTTAAGATATTCTATACCTAATATATTGTTAGAGTTATTCAAAATTTCCTTAATATCATATTGGATATTTGAAGAATATGCATTAATATATTCTTCTGTGGCATTACTTCTTGCCACAGCAAAGGAGGCACCTGTTGATAAGTGGTATTTAAGCCTTTCTTTAAAAAATGGTGGTTCTTTAGTTAAAATTGTAGCAATCTTTTGCAGTGGATTTATTTCACCTAATTCACTACCAAAGGATAAATAGTCAACAATATTTAAGCTATCCATTAATTTTACTCCACCATATGCGAAAAGTTCTGCACTTTGAACAGCATAAATAAATGGCAATTCAAGGACCAAATCTACACCATTATCAATTGCCATTTTTGCCTTAGTCCATTTGTCGACAAGGGAAGGTTCGCCTCTTTGAACAAAGGAGCCGCTCATTATAGCAATTGAAAAGTTTGCTCCGGTTTTCTTTTTTGATTGATCAAGGTGGTATTTGTGACCAAAATGAAAGGGATTGTATTCAGTAATAAATCCTATAACAGTCATAGTTACCTCCAAAATGTATTTACTTTATATTATATCATGTTGATTTTTTAACATAAATATAATATTATTAAAATAAGAAAAAACAATTAAATAGGAGGAAAAAAAATGAAGATTCTTGTAATCAATTGTGGTAGTTCGTCACTAAAATATCAATTACTAGATATGAATGGTGAAAAATTATTATGTAAAGGCCTAGTAGAGAGAATTGGTATCGAAGGTTCTAGAATAAAACATGACACAACAGGTAAAGATAGAGTTATAATAGAAGAACCTATGGAAGACCATAAAAGAGCTTTAGGCTTAGTATTAAAAGCACTAGTTGATGAAAATCATGGTGCAATAAAATCTATGGATGAAATAGGAGCAGTAGGCCATAGAGTAGTTCACGGTGGAGAAACGTTTTCATCATCAGTAGTTATAGATGACGAGGTTATGAAAGTATTATATGAATGTGCTGAATTAGCTCCTCTTCATAATCCACCAAATATTACTGGTATAGAAGCTTGCCAAGAATTAATGCCAAGTACTCCAATGGTTGCAGTATTTGATACAGCTTTCCATCAAACTATGGATCCAGAAAACTATATATATCCAATACCATTTGAATACTATGAAAAATACAAGATTAGAAGATATGGATTCCATGGAACATCTCATAAATATGTTTCCTTAAGAGCAGCAGAATTATTAGATAAAGATATTAAGGACCTAAATATAGTAACTTGCCACTTAGGAAATGGTGCCAGCGTATGTGCAGTTCAAGGTGGTAAATCAATAGCTACAAGTATGGGATTTACTCCTTTAGAAGGTTTGGCAATGGGAACTAGATCAGGAGATATTGACCCAGCTATTATACCTTTCATTATGGACAAAGAGGGACTTACATTTGACGAAGTTAATGAAATGCTTAATAAAAAATCTGGTGTACTTGGAATCTCAGGATTAAGTAGTGACTTTAGAGACTTAGAAGAAGCAGCAGAAAATGGAAATAAAAGAGCAAAATTAGCCTTAGATGTTTTCGTAAGTAGAGTTAAGAAATATGTAGGTGCCTATGCTGCAACTATGTGTGGTATAGATGCTTTAATATTTACAGCTGGAATTGGGGAAAACTCATCCTATGTAAGAGAAAAAATCTGTGAAGGGTTAGAATGTCTAAATATAAGAATTGATTCTGAACTTAATAAGGTTAGAGGAGAAGAAGCTCAACTTAATAAAGACTTAACTTCTGCATCCATATTTGTTATTCCAACTAATGAGGAGTTAATGATAGCTAGAGATACATTAGAATTAGTAACAAAATAATATTGTCTTGACAAATAGATACCTCCTTATATATAATTATCTTTGTTAGTTTAGAGGTGAAAAAAATGAATATTGATTTATCAAGTTTTCTTGATAATGCCAACGAAATCTTGCATTTTAATGAAAAATTAAATCCAGAAGACTTGGATCTAAGTAAAAATGGTGTTATAATAGTGGAACCTATTGAATACCAAGGTGAAATTTTTAGGGTAGATGGGGAGAAAATAATAAATATTAGGATATCTTATAAGTATAAGGAAATCTGCCATAGATGTTTACAACCAACTACTAAAAATGTAGAAACTGCTTTATCTGGAAAACTTGTAGAGGGAAAGAAAGTAGAAAATGATAATAATGATAATGATGATGAAGGCTATGATGAATTAATCTTCTATGAAGAAGATTCATTAGACCTTAATGAATATGTAATCAACCAAGTGATACTTTCTTTACCGATGAAGACTTTATGCAAAGAAGACTGCAAGGGTCTATGTCCAAAATGTGGAGCAGACTTAAATAGATCCAAGTGTGATTGTATTCATGAAAATATTGATCCAAGGCTTGAAAAATTAAAGGAATTTTTGCCTAAGAATTAAGGAGGTGTTTATAATGGCAGTACCAAAAAGAAAAACTGGTAAGGCTAGAAGAGACAAGAGAAGAGCCTCTTCTTATAGACTAAATAAAGCCACAGTTGTTGAATGTCCACAATGTCATGAACCAAAATTACCACATAGAATTTGTAGATCTTGTGGCTATTACAAGAACAGAGAAGTTATATCAGTAGAATAATTTTAACTATTTTAGGAATTTATCAAAACTCATTGATTGCTTTGGGTAACGGGTAAAACTTTCCTATAAGCTATAAAAAGATAGTGTGGCCACTATCTTTTTTTAATTTTATATTGCAATTTAGGAATCCCTAATATATATTAAATATCAGTAGTAAATATTCTAGGATGGGGGTTATTATGAAAATTATTATAGATGCAATGGGTGGAGACTTGGGTCCATTGGAAATGGTAAAGGGTAGTATTGATGCTGTAAAGGACTTAGGTATAAATATTATATTAGTAGGAAATGAGGATATAATAAAGAATGAATTAATAAAATATACTTTTCCAGAGGAGAAGGTTGAAATCCTTAATGCTAATGATATAATAACTAATGATGAAGACCCTAGTTTAGCCATTAGAAGAAAAAAAGACTCATCTATGGTAGTTGGCTCTAAGGCATTAGCTGATGGATTAGGGGATGGATTTATATCAGCTGGCAGTACAGGTGCTTTATTAGCTTCAGGAATATTTATAGTAAAAAGAATAAGTGGGATACATAGATCTCCCTTATCAGTTTTATATCCTACTTTAAAGGGTTTTTCGCTATTACTAGATGCGGGAGCAAATGTAGATTGTAAGCCAGAATACCTATATCAATTTGCATTAATGGGTTCCATATATATGGAAAAGGTCATGGGTAAGAATAAGCCTACAATAGGACTATTAAATATAGGAACTGAAAAGGGAAAAGGGAATATACTATCTAAGGATACCTATGCTCTTTTAGAAGAGTCTCAATTAAACTTTATAGGCAATATTGAAGGAAGGGATTTACCAGCAGGAGTAGCAGATGTAATAGTTACTGATGGTTTTGCAGGAAATATTGCTTTGAAGCTAACAGAGGGTATGGCAATTTCAATATTTTCCCTTTTAAAAGAAGAATTAATGAAAAATACTAGGACAAAGTTAGGGGCAGCTTTGTTAAAACCAGAGCTAAAGAAGATGAAGAATAGAATGGACTACAGGGAATATGGTGGAGCTCCCTTATTAGGAATTAAGAGACCAGTAGTCAAGGCCCATGGTAGTTCAGATGCTTATGCCATTAAAAATGGAATAAAACAGTTAGTTAAATTTGTTGAAAATGATGTAATAAAAGTAATAGAAGATAATATTCATATAGAAAATAATAATGACTAAAAGGAGAAATAAAAATGGTATTTAAAAAAGTTAGAGAAATAATAGCAACTCAATTTAATATTGATGAAGAAGATATAACGATGGATACTTCATTTAGGGATACCCTAAATGCTGATTCTTTAGACTTAGTAGAGCTTGTTATGGCATTAGAAGATGAATTTGGCTTAGAAATCGAAGATGAAGACATGGAAGGCATTAAAACTGTTGGAGATGCTATTAAATATATAAATATTGCTTTAGGAGAAGAGGATGAGTAATAATAGGGCTATATAGCCCTATTATTTTAACAATAGTTGGAGGTTTTCCTATGAATAAATCTAAAGAAATAATATGGTTGGAACCACTACAAAACAATTTAAACTATAGGTTTAAAAATATAGAATTATTAGTAACTGCTTTGACCCATAGTTCATATGCTAATGAAAATAAATTAAAAGCAACTGATAGTAACGAAAGACTGGAATTTTTAGGAGATTCTATTATTAATTTCATAGTCAGCCAATATCTTTTTATCAAATATCCAAATTATCCTGAGGGTGAACTAACTAAAATAAGAGCTAAGGTTGTATGTGAATCTTCACTTGCTTTTGCAGCAAGGAAAATTGAACTTGGCAAGTACCTATTATTAGGTAAGGGAGAAGAAGCAACTGGTGGTAGAGATAGGGATTCAATTTTAGCAGATGCAAGTGAAGCCTTGGTGGGTGCTATTTATCTGGATAGTGATTTTGAGTCTACAAATAAGTTATTATTGAAAAACTTTGAAGCAGACCTTGTTTATGCTGTAGCTAAAGGAGTTTTATTTATAGATTATAAAACGGAATTGCAAGAGAATCTCCAGAAAAAAACAAAATCAAAAATCGAATATAAAGTAGTGAAAGAAGTAGGTCCAGATCATAACAAAATCTTCTACATTGATGTTTTAGTGGATAAAACAGTAGTAGGCACCGGTTCTGGTAGAAATAAAAAAGAAGCAGAACAGATGGCAGCCAAGGATGCATTATTAATAATGGGTGAATTA